>CAXTQJ010000051.1:2941-3647 GCA_964246245.1 uncultured Sphingomonadaceae bacterium | reverse complement strand
GATCATCGGCGACCGCCAGACCGGCAAGACTGCGGTCGCGCTCGACACCTTCATCAACCAGAAGGCGTCGAACGCGGCAGCCGGCAGCGACGATACCAAGAAGCTGTTCTGCATCTACGTCGCCATCGGCCAGAAGCGGTCGACCGTCGCTCAGATCGTCCGCGCGCTCGAAGAGAACGGCGCGATGGAATATTCGATCGTCGTCGCCGCGACCGCGTCGGAGCCCGCCCCGCTCCAGTTCCTCGCGCCCTACACCGGCTGCGCGATGGGGGAGTTTTTCCGCGACAACGGGATGCACGCGGTCATCGTTTACGACGACCTGTCGAAGCAGGCGGTCGCCTACCGCCAGATGTCGCTCCTCCTCCGCCGCCCCCCGGGCCGCGAGGCGTACCCCGGCGACGTCTTCTACCTCCACAGCCGCCTCTTGGAACGCGCCGCCAAGATGAGCGCGGCACACGGCAGCGGCTCGCTCACCGCGCTGCCGATCATCGAGACGCAGGCCGGCGACGTTTCGGCGTACATCCCGACCAACGTCATCTCGATCACCGACGGCCAGATCTTCCTCGAAACCGAGCTGTTCTTCCAGGGCATTCGCCCGGCGATCAACGTCGGGCTGAGCGTCAGCCGCGTCGGCAGCGCGGCGCAGACCAAGGCGATGAAGAAGGTCGCCGGGTCAATCAAGCTCGAGCTCGCCCAGTACCGCGAG
>CAXTQJ010000051.1:2536-2931 GCA_964246245.1 uncultured Sphingomonadaceae bacterium | reverse complement strand
GGCGTTCGCCCAGTTCGGCAGCGACCTCGACGCGTCGACCCAGAAGCTCCTCAACCGCGGCGCACGCCTGACCGAGCTCTTGAAGCAGGGCCAGTTCAAGCCGATGCCGTTCGAGGAGCAGGTCGTCAGCATCTTCGCCGGCGTCAACGGCTTCCTCGACAAAGTGCCGACCAAGGACGTGACGCGCTACGAGAGCGCGCTCCTCGCCGACGTCCGCGCCAACCACCCCGACCTGCTGACCGCGATCCGCGACCAGCGCGACATCAGCGATGCGACGAAGAAGGCGCTGACCGACATGCTGACCGACTTCGGGCGGACGTTCGCGTAGACCCCCTCGTGGGATCTCCGCCGAACCGCGGGCCCCAGGGCCGGGGGTTGCGGCGGGGGGGCCCCCC
>CAXTQJ010000051.1:0-2526 GCA_964246245.1 uncultured Sphingomonadaceae bacterium | reverse complement strand
GCGCGGACCCATCTCCTGAGATTGCCGGAGATGGACCCCCGCTTTCGCGGAGATGACAGGTAAGAAAGAGACGATGGCCTCCCTCAAAGCCCTCAAGCTGCGGATCGCGTCGATCAAGTCGACGCAGAAGATCACCAAGGCGATGAAGATGGTCGCCGCGGCCAAGCTGCGCCGGTCGCAGGAGGCGGCCGAGGCGGCGCGGCCGTACAGCGAGCGCATGGCGGCGGTGATGGCGAGCCTCGGCAGCCGTGTCGTCGTCGGGCCGGAATCGCCGCGGCTGCTGATCGGGACCGGGCAGGACCAGACGTATCTGCTCGTCGTCGTCACCAGCGAGCGCGGCCTTGCCGGCGGGTTCAACACCAACATCGTCCGCCTCGCCCGCCGCCGCGCCGACGAGCTGACGGCGCAGGGCAAGACGGTCAAGCTGCTCCTCGCCGGGCGCAAGGGCCGCGCCGCCTTCGTCCGCACCCACCGCGCGGCGATCCTCGACACGCTCGACCTCGTCCACGGCAAGGCGCAGGCGTTCGCCGACGCGCAAGCGATCGCCCAGCAGGTGATCGACCGCTACAATGCCGGTGAGTTCGACATCGCCGAGCTGTTCTTCTCGACCTTCCGCTCGCCGCTGGTCCAGGAACCGACCCGCGTCCAGCTGATCCCCGCCGCATTGCCCGAGGCGAAGGACGCCGCCCCCGCCGCGACCAGCGGGGCGCCGCCGGCCGCGATCGAGTACGAGCCCGACGAGGAGGCGATCCTCGCCGACCTCCTGCCACGCAACCTCGCCGTCCAGATCTTCCGCGCGATGCTCGAGAACCAGGCGAGCTTCTTCGGGGCGCAGATGACGGCGATGGACAACGCGACGCGCAACGCCGGCGACATCATCACCCGCCTGACCATCGTCTACAACCGCACCCGCCAGGCGGCGATCACCACCGAGCTGATTGAGATCATCGCGGGGGCGGAATCGCTGTGAGTGCCGAAAATCTGCCGCTGGCGAGGCATCGCCATCGAGATGTACCGGCCGGACCACGTGCCGCCGCACTTTCACGCGCTCTACGCCGAGTTCGAGGCCCGCATCGCCATCGAGACGCTTATCGTGCTGACGGGCCATCTGCCGCGCTCTATAATGAGAGAAGTGAAAGCCTGGGCGACTGCGCATCGTGCCGAGCTGCTTGAGAATTGGGAGCTATGTCGCCGCAACCAGCAGCCAAAGCCGATCGCACCGCCGCGGTGACCTTCCCGCCGATCCGGCCGCTCGCCCCGTGGCGCGTCGCCGAGGTCGAGGCATTGTCAGAATGGCGGTTGCGTGTGCGTCATAACGACGGCGTCGTTGGTGTCGTCGATGTCTCCGGCCTGGTCCATTCCGCCGGAGCGGGCGTCTTCGCGGCGCTGAGGGACCTCGGGCTATTCGCGCGGGTCTACCTCGATCTCGGCGCGGTTACATGGCCGGGCGACATAGACCTTTCCCCCTATGCGATGCACGAGCGGCTCGCCGCCGATGGCGAGTGGATCGTCCAGTAACCCGTGCGACGTCGTTAGATACCGATTAAACCAGGAAGAGCCATGGCCACCACCCCCACCACCAACAACATCGGCCGCGTGTCGCAGGTCATCGGCGCCGTCGTCGACGTGCAGTTCGATACCGAGCTGCCGGCGATCCTGTCGGCGCTCGAGACCAAGGTCGAGGACCGGCGGCTGGTGCTTGAGGTCGCGCAGCACCTCGGCGAGAACACGGTGCGCACCATCGCCATGGACGCGACCGACGGCCTCGTCCGCGGGCAGAGCGTTACCGATACCGGCGGGCAGATCCGCGTCCCCGTCGGGCCGAAGACGCTCGGGCGCATCCTGAACGTCATCGGCGAGCCGATCGACGAGCGGGGGCCGGTCGACGCCGCGACGACGATGCCGATCCACGCCGAGGCCCCGCTGTTCCTCGACCAGTCGACCGAAAGCGCGATCTTGGTCACCGGCATCAAGGTCATCGACCTGATCGCGCCGTACGCCAAGGGCGGCAAGATCGGGCTGTTCGGCGGGGCCGGGGTCGGCAAGACCGTCCTCATCCAGGAACTGATCAACAACATCGCCAAGGGCCACGGCGGCACGTCGGTTTTCGCCGGCGTCGGCGAGCGGACGCGCGAGGGCAACGACCTGTACCACGAATTCCTCGACGCCGGCGTCATCGCCAAGGATGCCGACGGCAACGCAACGAGCGAGGGATCGAAGGTCGCGCTCGTCTACGGCCAGATGAACGAGCCGCCGGGCGCCCGCGCCCGCGTCGCGTTGTCGGGCCTCACCAACGCCGAATATTTCCGCGACGTCGAGGGGCAGGACGTGCTGTTCTTCGTCGACAACATCTTCCGCTTCACCCAGGCGGGGTCGGAAGTGTCGGCGCTGCTCGGCCGCATTCCGTCGGCGGTCGGCTACCAGCCGACGCTGGCGACCGACATGGGTGCGCTGCAGGAGCGGATCACCAGCACCAACAAGGGGTCGATCACCTCGATCCAGGCCATCTACGTGCCGGCCGACGAC
>CAXTQJ010000050.1:13136-13511 GCA_964246245.1 uncultured Sphingomonadaceae bacterium | reverse complement strand
GTCGCGGCCGGGCTCGAGCCGCTGCCCGGCGACGACAGCGACGGCGACGCCGTCGCGCTCGAGTACGCCGACGGAGGCAGGCGCCTCGTACCGGTTGCCGACGCGGCGCGCATCTGGCGCTACGGAGCCGACGCCGATGCCGTCGCGCTCGACCGCCTCGACGGATCAGGCTGGCACAAGCGGCGCGGCGAGATCGACGCCGCCATCGCCGCCAGCGCCCGCGCGTTGACCGAGCTCGCCGCCGAGCGGGCGGCGCGGTGCTGTCCGCCGGTCGATCCCGAGGCCGCCGCCTACGAGCGCTTCGCCGCCGGCTTTGCCTTCACCGAGACCGCCGATCAGGCGCGCGCCATCTCCGCCGTACGGACTGACGTCGCC
>CAXTQJ010000050.1:1868-13126 GCA_964246245.1 uncultured Sphingomonadaceae bacterium | reverse complement strand
GGGCAAGCCGATGGACCGCCTCGTCATCGGCGACGTCGGCTACGGCAAGACCGAGGTCGCGCTGCGCGCCGCCGCCCTGGTCGCGCTCGCCGGCGGCCAGGTCGCGATCGCCGCGCCGACGACGGTCCTCGTCCGCCAGCACATCGAGAGCTTCACGCGGCGGTTCGAGGGCACCGGGCTCAAGGTCGCCGGGTTGTCGCGGCTGTCGACTCCCGCCGAGCGCAAGGCGACGATCGCGGGGCTGCGCGACGGTTCGATCGCGGTCGTCGTCGGGACCGGCGCGGTCGCCGGCAAGGGCGTCGCCTACGCCAATATGGCGCTCGTCGTCATCGATGAGGAGCAGCGGTTCGGCGCCGCCGACAAGGCCAAGCTGCGCGGCCTGAGCGACGACTGCCACATCCTGACGCTGACCGCGACGCCGATCCCGCGCACGCTGCAGACGGCGTTGATCGGGCTCCAGCAGCTGTCGATCATCGCCACGCCACCCGCCCGCCGCCAGCCGATCCGCACCAGCGTCGCCGAGTTCGATGCCGGCACCGTGCGTACCGCCCTCCTCCGCGAAAAGGGGCGCGGCGGCCAGAGCTTCATCGTCGTGCCGCGGATCGACGACATGGCGGCGATGGCCAAGCGACTGGCCAAGCTCGTCCCCGATCTGATCGTCCGCGAGGCGCACGGCAAGATGACCCCGGCCGAGATCGACGCGGCGATGGTCCGCTTCGCCGACGGCGACGGCGACGTGCTGCTCGCGACGAACATCATCGAGGCCGGCCTCGACGTACCGCGCGCCAACACCATGATCGTCTGGCGCGCCGACCGCTTCGGCCTGTCGCAACTCCACCAGCTACGCGGACGGGTCGGGCGCGGCGGCCGGCGCGGGCAGGTCCTCCTCGTCACCGAACCCGGCGCGGCGATCGCCGAGGCGACGCTGAAGCGGCTGCGCACCCTGCAGGCGTTCGACCGGCTCGGGGCCGGCTTCGCGATCAGCGCCCGCGATCTCGACATGCGCGGGGCCGGCGACCTGCTCGGCGACGCGCAGGCCGGTCACATGAAGCTGATCGGCATCGACCTCTATCAGCATCTCCTCGGGCAGGCGCTGCGCAGCGCCCGCGGCGAGGCGGTCGACGACTGGTCGCCCGACCTGCGGCTCGGCGTCCAGGGCAATCTGCCCGACACGTACATCCCAGAGGTCGAGACGCGCCTGTCGCTCTACGCCCGCCTCGCACGCCTGGCCGACGGCGATGCGATCGACGCCTTCGAGGCCGAGCTCGAGGATCGGTTCGGCCCTCTTCCGGCCGAGGTCGACACGCTTCTCCAAGTCGCTCGGATTCGCGATATGGCGCACGATCTCGGCATCGCCCGAATCGATGCCGGGCCGGCGGCGATCGCCCTGACCCCGCGCCCGGGTACCACGATCGACGCGGCCGACGCGGGTCTGGTCTCGCGCAGTGACCGGTTCCTCTTGCTGGGCGATTTCGAAGCATCGCACGAGCGCGTCGTGCCCGTGCGCGATCTCCTCGAGCGGTTGTCGCATTAGATGGTCCATGCAGCGGGCTCGGGGAACGGCACCGGCGGACGCGGCGATGGCAATGACGACGATTTCGCCAAGCGGATGTACCGCATACTCGACGCGCTGGCTGGAGAAGTCGAATCTGGTCTCGAGCTGCTCGCAGGCGGGTGTCTCGCCGACGTAGCCAGTGCTGCATCCCGCTGACGAGTGGGTGGAAGGGCCGCACGGTGGCTTCCGCATCGAACTCGAAGTCGCCGCCCTCCCGCAATTACGAATGACATAGGATCGGCCTCGGCATTTTGCCGGGGTCGTTCTTGTTTCGGCGTCGGTTCTCGTTTCAGCGTCGGCGCGAGCGCGACGTCGACCGTCAGGACGCTGTGCGCTTGCCGGCAATCGATTCTCGACGATCGATCCGTAGCGTTGCCGTGGCACGGCGCATGGTTCGGATGCACGGCGTGACCACCGCTCGCTGACGTGAGGGGCTTGAGGTCGCGGCCGCGACCGCTATACCGCGACCGATGTCTGTTGCCTTTTCGTTCGCGGGTCACCGCTTCGTGCCGCAGCCGTGCGGCGCGCTGTTCTGGCCGGCGCGCGAGATGCTGCTCCTCGCCGATCTCCACCTCGAGAAGGCGAGCTTCTACGGGGTTCACGGCCAGTTCCTGCCGCCGTACGACAGCGTCGACACCCTCGGCTGCCTGATCGATGCGGTCGCGGCGACCGGGGCGCAGTGCGTCGCGTGCCTCGGCGACAGCTTCCACGACGCCGCCGGCGTCGATCGTCTGCCTGCGCCGGTCCGCGACACGCTGCGTCGTCTGACGCGCGACCTCGACTGGCTGTGGGTCACCGGCAACCACGACGACGCCAGCGCGGGCGCGCTCGGTGGCCGCGTCGTCGTGGCGACCACCGTCGCCGGCGTCGTGTTGCGACACGAGGCGGTCCGCGGTGACGACGCGTTCGAAATCTCGGGGCATTTCCACCCCAAGCTGCGGCTGACGCTGCGCGGCCGCCGGGTCGTGCGGCGGTGCTTCGCACTGACGCCGACCAAACTAGTCCTGCCGGCATATGGCGTCCTGACCGGCGGGCTCGACGTCGCCGATCCCGCGTTCGGTCGTGCGATCGGTGCCCCGCTGGCGGCGCTCGTCGCGACACCCGAGCGGTTGCTGCGCTTCCCCGTCGCTGCGTGACGCCCAGGCGGGCGGCGCGGAGGGGAGCGCCGCGACCGATCTTCGCCTTGGCCGTGCATCGGCTGACGCGTGGCAGGTCTCGACCCGCGCCGACCACCTGCTCTCTAGCTTAACCGCCGCCGACTAACGAGTTCAGGCGACGGCAAGCGGGCGTTCGTCATAACGGGTTACGGCTCCGGAACGGCTGCGCGGTGCGGCCGTTGATGAGGGTCCGTGTACATAACCGAGAGGTCATCATGAACAAGCTCCTGTCCGTCGCTCTCGCCGCCGGGGTCGCGCTCGTCGCGATCGCTCCGGCTTCCGCCCGTGACGGCTGCGGTCCCGGCGGGCACCGCGGGCCGTACGGCCACTGCCGCCCCAACGGCGGCTATTACGGCGGACCTGGCGTGGTCGCGCCGGGGCTCGTCATCGGCAACTATTATAGCGGCCGGGGCTATTGGGACGGGCAACGCTACTGGCATCATCGCGACCGCTGGCATGGTGGTTGGCGCTATCGCTAGTCGATGAGACGGCCGGGGGGGGGGGGGGCCCCCCCCCCCCCCGCCTCGTTGGCCGGACCGCATCGATCGCCGTCCGCGCGGTGGTGGTCGATGAACCTATCGCGCCATGGCCGTCTGCCGCCGGCGACACTACATCCGCCGCCATGACCAACGCTCCAGCCGCTCGTCGCATCGCGCACACGGCCGTCCATCACGGCCAGACGCGCGACGATCCCTATGACTGGCTGCGTGATCGCACCTATCCCAAGGTCGACGATCCGACGATCCTCGCCCACCTCGCCGCCGAGAACACGTGGTTCGACGCGTGGCTTGCGCTGCACGCCGACCTCGTCGAGACGCTGTTCAATGAACTTAAGGGCCGAGTGAAGGACGACGACGCCGGCGTCCCGGTCCGCGACGGTGATTATGACTATTGGTGGCGCTTCGAGCCGGGCGGACAGTACCGCGTCTGGCTGCGCCGGCCCGTTGCCGGCGGCGACGAGATCATCGTCGTGTCCGAACCCGTCGAGGCGACGGCCAAGGATTATTTCCGCCTCGCCGGAATCAGCATCTCGCCCGACGGCCGCCACGCGGCGTGGACCGCCGACGATGACGGGTCGGAACGCTTCAAGCTGTTCGTCCGCGATCTCGCGACCGGCGTCGATATTCTCGTCGCGTCGACCGCGATCGGCGTTGCGGTATGGGCCGCCGACTCGGCCACGCTGGCGTGGACCGAAGTCAACGACCAGTGGCGGCCGTTCCGCGTGCGGCTGCACCGGCTCGGGCCGGCAGCGTCGGCCGGCTTCGCCGGTGGGAGCGACGACGCCGTCCTTTACGAGGAAGCCGACGCCAGCTTCTTCGTCGGCGTCGACCGGTCGACCGACCGCGCGTGGTTCCTGATCACCGCCGCCGACCACGTAACGAGCGAGGTCCGTCTGGTTCCGACCGCCGACCCGCTCGCGCCGCCGGTCGTCGTCAGCCCGCGCCAAACCGGACGCGAGTACGACCTCGACGTGCGCGGCGACACGGTTTTCGTCCGGACCAACGACACCCACGTTAATTTCCGCCTCGCGACCGCGCCGCTCGACCGACCGGACGCGTGGACCGACCTCGTCGCCCGCGACGACCGCGTCTACCTGCGCGGGCTGACCGCGTTCGCGTCGTACCTCGCGGTCAGCGAGCGGGTCGACGGGCTCGACGGCGTCCGGTTGGTCTTCCCCGACGGCGGCGCGCGGCGGATCGCCTTCCCCGAGGCGAGCTTCACCGTCGGTGTCGGCGCGAACCCCGAGCCCGACGCGCCGCTCCTCCGTCTCGGCTACAGCTCGCTGGTCACCCCGGCGACGGTCTACGACTACGACGTCGCCGCCGACCGGCTAATCGTCCGCAAGGTGCAGGAGGTGCCGTCGGGCTACGACGCGGGGCGCTACCGGACCGAGCGCCTGTACGCGACCGCCGACGACGGGACGCCGGTGCCGGTGTCGATCGTCTATCCGCCGGGCTTCCCGCGCGACGGGTCGGGCCGCGTCCACCTCTACGGCTACGGCGCGTACGGCCTCGCCATCCCGCCGTCGTTCTCGGCGTCGCGGCTCAGCCTGCTCGATCGCGGCGTCGCCTATGCGATCGCGCATATCCGTGGCGGCGACGACCTCGGTTATCGCTGGTATCTCGACGGCAAACTGGACAAGCGGACCAACACTTTCACCGACTTCGTCGCGTGCGCCCGCGCGCTGATCGCAGCCGGCTTCGCCGCGCCGGGCGCGATCGCGATCTCGGGCGGGTCGGCCGGCGGCACGCTGATGGGGGTCGTCGCCAACACCGACCCCGGTCTGTGGGCAGCGGTCGTCGCGCACGTGCCTTTCGTCGACGTGCTGGGCACGATGCTCGACGGGTCGCTGCCGCTGACCCCGATCGAGTGGCCCGAATGGGGCAATCCAGTCGAGTCGGCCGACGCCTACGCCGCGATTGCCGCCTATTCGCCGTACGACAACGTCGCCGCGCGCGACTATCCGCCGATGCTCGTCACCGCCGGATTGAACGACCCGCGCGTGACCTATTGGGAGCCGGCCAAATGGGTCGCGAAGCTGCGCGCCACGAAGACCGACGCCAACCCGCTTCTCCTCAAGACCAATATGGGGGCCGGCCATGGCGGGAAGTCGGGGCGGTTCGAGGCGTTGCGCGAAACAGCAGAGGAATACGCCTTCATCCTCGCGGCGTTCGCGGATAGGGGCTCGCGATCTGTCTGAAGGAGCCTGCCGATGCGCCTCACCCCGTTCGCCGTCGCCGCCGTCCTCGCCGTTCCCGCGCTCGCCGCCGCCGACTGGACCCCGATCCTTGCCGGGCCGCAGCGGTCGGCCGAGAACCGCGCACGCGACCAGTATCGGCACCCGGTCGAGACGCTGACCTTCTTCGGGCTGAAACCGACGATGACCGTTGTGGAGGTGTCGCCGGGGGCCGGCTGGTTCACCGAGATCCTCGCCCCCTACCTCCGCGACCACGGCAAGCTCTACGTCGCCGCCGCCGACCCCGACGCGAGCGACGGCGCGGCCAAGTCGGTTGCGCGGTTCAAGGCGCGGCTGGCGCTCTATCCGGCGGTGTTCGACCGGGTGACGGTGACCCCGGCGAGCGGGGCCAACTTCGCCCGGATCGCGCCGACCGGCACTGCCGACGTGGTCGTCACCTTCCGCAACGTCCACAACTGGTACATCGACGGGACCGCGCCGCAGGCGTTTGCCGGCTTCGCCGCCGCGCTCAAGCCTGGCGGCATCCTCGGTGTCGAGGAGCACCGCCTGCCCGAGGACATGCCCGACGCGATGCAGCAGTCGAGCGGCTATATGAAACGGTCGACCGTGGTGAAGCTCGCGGCCGACGCTGGCCTCCGGCTGGTCGGCGAGTCGCCGGTCAACGCCAACCCGAAGGACACCCACGACTATCCCAAGGGCGTCTGGACGCTACCGCCGACGTACCAGGAAGGCGCCAAGGACCGCGCGAAATACGCCGCCATCGGCGAGAGCGACCGGATGACGCTAAAGTTCGTCAAGGCCAGTTAGCTCCTCCTCGCTCGCGGGGAGTGGGACCGCGCGGCTCCTTTAGCCGCGTGGCGGAGGAGGGGGCGGCGATCGAGAGGCCACCCACCCGGTCGCCGCCCCTCCGTCACCGTTACGCGGTGCCACCTCCCCGCAAGCGGCGAGGATTTGCTACTTGCTCAACCGGTCCAACTGCGCCTGCAACGCCGCCATCTGCGTCTTCAGCGTCTCGAGCTCGCTCGGCACGGGTTCGGCCGTTGCAGCGTCAGCCGGCTTCGCGCCCAGCGCGGCGCGGCCGGTCAGCATGTCGGCGGCGGCCTGGAACATCGCCATGTTCTGCTTGGCGAGCGCCTCGAACGGCTTGAACGCCGCGCCGCCGAATGCCCCGGCGACCGAGTCGCGAAACTGCGTCTGATGCTTGGCGAACGCCGCCATCGAGGCCTCGAGGTAATGCGGCACCATAGCCTGCATTGAATCGCCGTACATCGCGATCAGCTGGCGGAGAAAGGGCACCGGCAGCATCGTCTGGCCGCCGCTCTCGCCGTCCATCACGATCTGGGTCAAGACGTTGTGGGTGATGTCCTCGCCGGTCTTGGCGTCGAACACCTGGAAGTCGCGGCCCTCGCGCGTCATCGCCGCGAGATGGTCGAGCGTGATATAGCTAGACGTGCCGGTGTTATACAGACGCCGATTGGCGTATTTCTTGATGATCACGGGGGCCGGCTTGGCCGGATCGGCAGGGCGCGCGGCGTGCTCCATGATAGTCCCCAAGAGATTAATTTGCTGCACTAGCACAGATCGTTGCTGCGCCGCAACGCGGGCACTTTCCCCGCGTTCGCCACCGGCCTATGTCGGTCGGCAAACCTGAGGAAAAGAGTCGTCATGACCGATATCGTCATCACCGCCGCCAAGCGCACGCCGGTCGGCAGCTTCATGGGCGCGTTCGGCAGTGTCCCGGCGCACGAACTCGGCCGCACCGCGATCGCCGCCGCATTGGCGCAGTCGGGAGTCGCCGCCGATGAGGTCGACGAGGTGATCATGGGCCAGGTCCTGACCGCGGCGCAGGGGCAGAACCCGGCGCGGCAGGCGGCGATGGCTGCTGGTATCGCCAAGGAGGCCCCGGCGTGGGGCGTCAACCAGGTCTGCGGCAGCGGTTTGCGCGCGGTCGCGTTGGGCGCGCAGGCGATCCAGGCGGGCGATGCGCGGGTCGTCATCGCCGGCGGCCAGGAATCGATGAGCCAGTCGACCCATGCCCAGGCACTCCGCGCCGGCACCAAAATGGGCGCGGTCGAGCTGGTTGACACGATGATCAAGGATGGCCTGTGGGACGCGTTCAACGGCTATCACATGGGCATCACTGCCGAGAACGTCGCCGAGCAGTACCAGATCGGTCGCGCCGCACAGGATGAATTCGCCGTCGCCAGCCAGACCAAGGCGAGCGCTGCACGAAGCGAAGGCCGGTTCAGGGACGAGATTGCGCCGGTCACGATCAAGGGGCGTAAGGGCGACACCGTCGTCGAACACGACGAATACATCCGTGACGGCGCGACGATCGACAGCGTCAGCGGCCTGAAGGGCGCGTTCAGGAAGGACGGCACGGTCACCGCCGCCAACGCCAGCGGCATTAACGACGGCGCGGCGGCACTGGTGCTGATGACCGCCGACGAGGCGGCGAAGCGCGGCGCGACGGTGCTCGGCCGGATCGCGAGCTGGGCGTCGACCGGGGTCGACCCAAGCGTGATGGGCATCGGCCCGGTCAGCGCGTCGAAGAAGGCGTTGGAGAAGGCCGGCTGGTCGGTCGGCGACCTCGACCTGATCGAGGCGAACGAGGCCTTCGCCGCGCAGGCGCTCGCCGTTGGCCAGGAGCTCGGTCTCGATCTGGCCAAGGTCAACGTCAACGGCGGGGCGATCGCGATCGGCCACCCGATCGGGGCGTCGGGCGCGCGGGTGCTGACGACTTTGCTCTACGAGATGGGTCGGCGCGACGCGAAGAAGGGGCTGGCGACGCTGTGCATCGGCGGCGGCATGGGCATTGCGATGTGCATCGCGCGGGACTAGCGGCGAGAACTAGCGGCCAAACCAATCTTCGGTTCGGCCGCTAATCCCGGCTCGCGCCTGCGCAGCCGGCGGGGCGGGCGGCGGGTCGCCGACCGAACCCGCCGACAACGCGGGCTTCGCACGTGTCCCACCCCCGAACGCGGCGATACGCAGGGCGAAGAACCCTCGCGCCCTCGTCGCCTTGCCCGCGACTCGCCATAAGTCGGCGGGCGGCGGCGTGCAGCGGATCGTTGAGCCCATTCGACAAGATAAGGAACCAATCACGGGTATTCAAAGTGCGACATTTACCGATTAGGCATCGGCATCCACAAAGACCGAGAGGTCGATTAGCCTATCTGGCACAGTGACATCATTCTGACATTGGCCGGTCAACGCCTGCAAAGCCGCTGGACCGCTCGCCGCCGCTGCGCCACAGGAGGTCATGGACGACCTTCGCGCCGCCGTCGACCGGGCGGTCGCACCTGCCGCGACGACCCGGCTAGTGACGATCGACGCCGACGATCTCGTCGCCGCCGACGGCTGGGCGGATCACGTCGCGCTGGTCGCGAAAGCGATAATGGTCGACGGAACGGCGGTGGTCGATCCCCTGCGGTTACCTCTGATCGAGGGCATCGCCGACACCGTCGTCGCCCGCGATGATCTCACCGTCGCCGCCGACAAACGCCTGCGCGAGATTTGGCGCGTCCTTTGCCCCGCCGGTATCATCGTCGTCGTCGTCCCGCTGCCGTCGAGCCGGTCGTTCAACAGCCTGATAACGCAATACTTTCGTCGCCAGCGCGCGGCCGATGCTCTCGCCGCGGCAATGTTCGACGTCGACACGATCGCGGTCGTCCGCGCCGCGATGGTCGTTCGCGCCGTCAAGTCCGACGGTCTCGCACCACAGCGGCGGCGATCCGTAGCGGCAATGCGGCCGGCTTCAGCCTAGCTGCGGCGCGCGAGGACGAACACGGCCTGATCGGCGAATAGATTGGGCCACCACGAACCCGACGGGCGACCGTCGCGGAGATGGACCGTCGCCTCGATCGTCAGGCCGAGGTGGCCGGCGAAGGCGCGGAAGTCGGCGATCGTACACAGATGGATGTTCGGTGTCGCATACCACGGCTCGGGCAACGCCGCCGTCAATGGCATCCGGCCGGTCGTCAGCAGGCGCCAGCGGACCCGCCAATGGCCGAAATTCGGTAGGGAAATGATCGCCTTGCGCGCGATGCGGACCATATCGCGCAGCACGGTCGCCGGATCGCGCATCGCCTGCAGGGTGTCGGACAGGATGGCGATGTCGAAGGCGTCGCTCGGATAATCGGCGAGGTCGGCATCGGCGTCGCCCTGGACGACGGGAAGACCGCGCGCGACGGCGGCGGCGACGTTGGTTCCCGCCAGTTCGATGCCGCGACCGTCGATCGCCTTTTTGGTTCGCAGCGCGGCGAGGAGCGCGCCGTCGCCGCAGCCGATGTCGAGAACGCGGACGCCCGGCTGAACCAGATCGGCGATCGCCGCAAGGTCGCCGCGCAGTATCACGCAACCGCCCGGACGAACCCGTCGACGACGCGGTTCATCTCGGGCGCGTCGAGCAGGAAGGCGTCGTGGCCATAGGGCGAGTCGAGCTCGACGAAGCTGACCGCGGCACCGGCGGCGTTGAGCGCGCGGACGATGCGGCGCGCCTCGGCGGTCGGGTAGAGCCAGTCCGAGGTGAATGAAATCAATGCGAAGCGCGCTCTTGTCGCGGCGAAGGCGGCGGCGAGGATGCCGCCGTGCGCGGCGGCGAGGTCGAAATAGTCCATCGCGCGGGTGATGTAGAGGTAAGAGTTGGCGTCGAACCGCTCGGCGAAGGTCAGGCCCTGGTGGCGCAGGTACGATTCGACCTGGAAGTCGGCGTCGAAGCCGAACGACACCTTGTCGCGGTCCTGGAGGTTGCGCCCGAACTTCTCGGCGAGGCCGGCTTGGGACAAATAGGTGATATGCGCCGCCATCCGCGCGACGGCGAGGCCGGCTGCAGGCTGCGTGCCGCTGGGGTACAGCCCGCCGGCCCAGTCGGGGTCGGCCATGATCGCCTGGCGGCCGACCTCGTGGAACGCGATGTTCTGCGCCGAGTGCCGCGCGGCGGTCGCGATGGCGACGACGGCGCGGACCCGGGCCGGAAAGGCGACCGCCCAGTCGAGTGCCTGCATCCCGCCCATCGATCCGCCGACAACGGCAAGTAGTTGATCGATCCCGAGAAATTCGAGGAGAGCAGCCTGTACCCGGACCATGTCGCGGATGGTGATGACAGGGAACGACATCGCATACGGCGCGCCGGTCGCGGGGTCGACGCTCGTCGGCCCCGTCGTCCCCGAGCAACCACCGAGGACGTTGACGCAGACGATGAAGTGCCGTTCCGGATCAAGCGGTCGCCCCGGCCCAACCATCCGGGGCCACCAGCCTGGTTTGCCGGTACGCGGATCGGCTGCGGCGACGTGCTGGTTGCTCGTCAGCGCGTGGCAGACGAGAACCGCATTGGTTCGGTTGGCGTCGAGCGCGCCGTAGGTCTCGTAGCCGACGTCGACGCCGTCGAGGCTCGACCCCGACGCGAGCGCGAACCGCCCCGCCAGCCGCACCCGCTGGTCGCGGCCGAAACGCTGATCGGTACCATGCATCCATTCTGGTTAGGCGGCGGCCCCGACGAGGGCAAGCAGCACGTGTTCGCCGGTCCGCCCGGGCGCGGCGGCGGCGCGGCGGCACGCGAACGGACGGGCGGCAGCAGGTGGCGGCGTCACGGCCGGCCACCGGCAGGCGAAGCGGCGCTTTTCTGGCGTCCGACGGCCCCCCGGCGGCGGAACGCGGCACCCGGCGATCTTGCGTCGGGTGTTTTGCCGCGCCACAAGCCGCGGCCATGTCCACTTCCGTCGCTCCGCCCGCCGGCCCGCTCGTCAAGCCGTGGATCGCGGCGATCGACGCGTACGTTCCCGGCAAGGCGAAGCTGGCCGGGGTCGCCGACCCGTATCTCGGCAAGACCAGCCACCCCCAGGGGTCG
>CAXTQJ010000050.1:266-1858 GCA_964246245.1 uncultured Sphingomonadaceae bacterium | reverse complement strand
CGAATCGCCGCTCGGGCCGTCGCCCGCGGCCGTCGCGGCGATGGCGGCGACGGCGGGCAGCGCGCACCGCTATCCCGACGGCAGCTCGACCGCGCTGCGCGAGGCGATCGCCGCGCACCACGGCCTCGAGGTCGACCGGATCGTCTGCGGCACCGGGTCCGACGAGCTGCTCAAGCTGCTCGCCACCGCCTATGCCGGCGTCGGCGACGAGGTCCTCTACGTCCGTCACGGGTTCATGGTCTATCCGATCGCAGCGCGGTGCGCGGGGGCGACGCCGGTCGCCGCACCCGACGCCGACTATACCACCGACGTCGACGCGCTGCTCGCGGCAGTGACGGCGCGGACGCGGCTGGTCTACCTCGCCAATCCGAACAACCCGACCGGGACGATGGTCGGCGGGAGCGAGGTCCGCCGCCTCCACGCCGGGCTGCGGCCCGACATCCTCCTCGTCCTCGACGGGGCCTACGCCGAATATATCGACGATCCCGACTACGAGGACGGGTTCGCCATGGCGCGCGCGTTCGCCAACGTGGTGACGACGCGGACCTTTTCGAAGATCTACGGGCTCGCCGCCGAGCGGATCGGCTGGGCGTACGGGCCGCGCGCGGTGATCGCCACGCTCGACGCGATTCGCGCGCCGTTCAACGTGCCGACGGCGGGCGGCGCGGGGGCGATCGCGGCGCTCGCCGACACCCCATGGACGGCGCAGGCGAAGGCGCACAACCTGACATGGCGGGCGTGGCTGGCGGCCGAGATCGCGAGCCTCGGCAATGCCGGATTGCGGGCGGTGCCGTCGGCGGCGAATTTCATCCTCGTCACCTTCCCGGAAACCGGGCCGATCACCGCCGCGGCGGCGAATGACGCGCTGATGGCCGATGGCATCCTCGTCCGTCACCTGCCGGGGCAGGGGCTGCCGCACGCGCTGCGGATCAGCATCGGGACCGCGGCCGAGACGCGCGCGGTCGCGGCGAGCTTGCGGGCGTTCGTCGAGCGGAGCGCGTGAGCGTTGCGCTACGATCCTCCCCGCTCCGCGGGCAGATGGCGCGGAGCGCTGGAGGGGCGACCGGGCGAGTGACTGCGGCCTCGCGCCCGACCGCCCCTCCGTCACGGCGACGCCGTGCCACCTCCCCGCCAAGCGGCGAGGATCAACGTTGATGCTCCCCTTCGCGCGGGTCGCGATCGTCGGGATGGGGCTGATCGGATCGTCGCTCGCGCGCGCCGTCCGCGCTTCGATGCCGACGGTCCGCCTCCACGTCACCGACGCCGATCCCGTCGTGCGCGACCGGGTCCGCGACCTCGACCTCGCCGACGATGTCGCCGATACGGCA
The DNA here is from genome assembly GCA_964246245.1 of uncultured Sphingomonadaceae bacterium. Classification (GTDB taxonomy): domain Bacteria; phylum Pseudomonadota; class Alphaproteobacteria; order Sphingomonadales; family Sphingomonadaceae; genus Polymorphobacter_B. The sequence continues at coordinate 530 of CAXTQJ010000050.1, read as the reverse complement.
GGAGCGGCGGTGATCGACGCCGATCTCGTCGTCCTGTGCGTGCCGGTCGGCGCGATGGGTGCGGTCGCGGCCGAGATCGTGGGCGATCTCGCGGACGGCGCGGTGGTCAGCGACGTCGGTAGCGTCAAGGGATCGGTTCTCGCCGACCTGACCCCGGCGTTGCCCGGCGTCGCGGTGATCCCGGCGCATCCGGTCGCCGGCACCGAGAAGAGCGGGCCCGACGCCGGCTTCGCCAGCCTGTTCGGCGGGCGGTGGTGCATCCTG
>CAXTQJ010000050.1:0-256 GCA_964246245.1 uncultured Sphingomonadaceae bacterium | reverse complement strand
CGATGCCGTGCTCAGCGTCCTCCAGCGCTTCACCGAGGACCTGACCGCGCTCCAGCGCGCGATCCGCTGGGGCGACGGCGACGCGCTCGAGGCGCTGTTCACCCGGACGCGCGACATCCGCCGGACGATCGTCGACGCGGGGCAGGATACCGCGGCAGACGATTTCGGGCGCAAGCATTGACGCCGCGCTAAAGGAACGAGCGCGGGGCTGCGGCCGATCCTCCCCGCGAGCGAGGAGGGTCGACCCCCCGTACCC
>CAXTQJ010000049.1:9949-13513 GCA_964246245.1 uncultured Sphingomonadaceae bacterium | reverse complement strand
CAGGTGGACCTCGATGACGGGCACGGTCACCGACTTGATCGCATCGTGGAGCGCGACCGAGGTGTGGGTCAGCCCGCCGGCATTGAGGATCACCGCCTTCGCCCCGCGCGACCCCGCCTCGTGGAGCCAGTCGATCAGGTGCCCCTCGTGGTTCGACTGGCGCAGGTCGACGGTCAGCCCCAGCGCCTTCGCGCGGTCGTCGAGCATCGTCGCAATGTCGTCGAGGGTGTCGTGCCCGTAGATGTCCGGCTCGCGCGTCCCGAGCAGGTTGAGGTTGGGGCCGTTGAGGACGTAGACGGTCGCGGGCATGAGGGGGGGTATAGCGGCGGCGCTGGCGCAGGTCGATCCTCCCCGCTCGTGGAGAGATGGCGGGAAGCGCCGGCGGGGCGGTCGAGACACGGGCCGCCGCCACTCGATCGACCGCCCCGCCGTCACCGCTGCGCGGCGCCGCCTCCCCCGCGGGCGGGGAGGATCGAGGTGGCAACCGCCCCCACGACGCCTTATGTCCCCCCCATGATCGACCTCACCCTCAACGGCGATCCCCGCCGCGTCGTGCCGGGCACGACGATCGCCGGTCTCCTTGCCGACCTCGGCCTCGACGCGGCGAAGGTCGCGGTCGAGCGGAACCTCGTCATCGTCCCGCGCTCGACCTTCGCCGCGCAGGCGTTGGGCGCGGGCGACGCGCTCGAGGTCGTCCATTTCGTCGGCGGCGGCCAGGATCCGCTCGTCGCGCCGGCGGACACGTGGACCGTCGCCGGGCGGACCTTCACCTCGCGGCTGATCGTCGGCACCGGCAAGTACGCCGACTATGCGGTGAATGCCGCCGCGGTCGTCGCGTCGGGAGCGGAAATCGTCACCGTCGCCGTCCGCCGGGTCAACGTCACCGATCCCGGCAAACCGCTGCTGACCGACTTCATCGACCCGAAGGTCTACACCTACCTGCCCAACACCGCCGGCTGCTTCACCGGCGACGATGCGGTCCGCACGCTGCGGCTGGCGCGCGAGGCGGGGGGGTGGAGCCTCGTCAAGCTCGAGGTCCTCGGCGAGGCGCGCACCCTCTACCCCGACATGGCCGAGACGCTGCGGGCGACGGAGGTGCTGGTCAAGGAAGGCTTCGACGTCATGGTCTACTGCGCCGACGACCCGATCGCGGCGAAGAAGCTCGAGGATCTGGGCGCGTGCGCGATCATGCCCTTGGGCGCGCCGATCGGCTCGGGGCTGGGGGTGCAGAACCCGGTCATGCTCCGCCTGATCGTCGAGGGCGCCAAGGTCCCGGTGCTGGTCGACGCCGGGGTCGGCACCGCGTCCGACGCGGCGGTGGCGATGGAACTCGGCTGCGACGGCGTCCTCATGAACACCGCGATCGCCGAGGCCAAGGACCCGGTCGCGATGGCGCGCGCGATGAAGCTCGCGGTCGAGGCCGGGCGGCTGGCCTACGGCGCGGGGCGAATGGCGAAGCGGCGCTACGCCGATCCGAGCAGCCCGCTGGCGGGGCTGATCTAGCTTGGCGGGGTGCCGACACCGCTCTCGCGCGTTGTCGATCTCGTGACGGCAAGGGGACGGGAACGTGCTGTTGATTGATAAGGACGGCTGGGTCGTCGACAAGAAGATCGAGATCATGCGTCGGCCATTGCTGCAGCACGGCACGATGAAGACGGTCAGCGGCATCATCGTTCACCAGACGGGCGCGGGTACAGCCAGTTCGACCCTGAACAGCTATCTCGCCGCCGGTGCCAACGGCGCTCACTTCCTGATCGACAAGGATGGGACGATCTATCAGACCGGCTCGGTATTCTGGCGCCAGTATCACGTCGGCAAGATCAAGGCGCGGTGCCTGCTCGAGAAGACCTGCACGCCGATCGAGGCCAAGGCGCTGGCCAAGATGGGACCAACCGCGATGAACACGCACGAGATGGCGAAGTCCGTACCCGACCGTTTCCCGAGCAACAGCGACTCCATCGGCATCGAGCTCGTCGGGGCTGCGCTCGGCACCACGGGCAGCGCACCGTATGAAACCGTCACTGCCGCGCAGAACGCCTCGCTCCACTGGCTGGTCGGTCAGCTGGAGGAGAACTTCCACGTGCCGACCACCGAGGTTTTCCGTCATCCCGTCGTCTCGCGCAAGGACGACAGTGAAGCGGCGACGGCGCAGTGGTAGGGCGCGTCGTTCTCGCTGCCGTGCTGATCGCCATTCCGGTCGGCACTGCAGCGATGCCGACGTCGTTCCGGGTCGTCGCCGCGCATGTCGAACGAAGCGGCGTGTTCAGCGCCAAGGCGGCGGACGGGCAGACGCCGGCACAGTGCGCGCGCTTCAGACTGTCCGACCGCGCGGCGCTCCGCTACTTTGCCCGCGCCCGCGAGGTCGACGAGCATACGTGGCGCGAGGCGCTCGACTGGACCCCGTGCTCGGCGCTGGGCACACTACGGACCGGCGACGGCAAGACCTACCGCTGGGCAATCGATCAGAGCGGGCGGGGCCTGATTACGGTCACGCCGCACGTCGCGGTGTTCCTCGACGGGCCTGAGTTCGCTGGAGCCCGGTAGATGGTGGTTGACGCGGCCAAGCGCCGGTACGCCGACCAGAGCAGCTTATTGGCGGAGTGATCCAGCGCGTTTCAAGCGAGAGCAGGGGCGCAGCGCCGGGAAGGAAACGTATGATAAACGTGTCGGTGGATACAAGATGGTAGTCCGACTTGATCGTACTTACGATTTAGGCGACGTAGAACGTCGAATAAATGACCAAGATCAATTTCGTCTTCTACAACACTTGATTTCACACTTTCGGCAGCTTCATTCTACGTACTGATCTTCATCATGCAGCAGAAAACTTTGATCTTATCAGTAAAGTGCGGGTGGATAACGGATACACCGACGCGACAATCCAGCAGGCACTCCTGTACAGCGGGATTATGTTGTACTCGCGAGGCATTGCAACGTCCTCAAACCATCGAATGACGTTCGATCTTCGGGCAAAGTTGACCGACGCGCAGAAGGCGGTGCACGATGATTTATGTAATTTGCGGAACGACGCCGTAGCACACTATGGGCCAGGAAAGTACTATAGTGGGGAATGGCTCAGGGAAACAGCTATGATTCACGTCTTGCCTTCGGGTGAAGGAAAGGTCGCAGGTGTTTCCCGACGCGTTTCTCTTGATCCGAGGTTGGCTGCCCGCGCCCTGCACCAAGCTCTTGCTGCACGTAACGTAAGTGAAGATGCATTTCAAACAACAAGTAGCGATTTGACTAAGGAACTGAACAGATTGCTCGCGACGAATGATGCGGCACGTGAAATTATTGAAGGATGTGAGTTTAGTTTGGCCGAGTATCTTGGCTCTGAAGATGCGGCGGATCATGCACTCCGCTCCCACAACGAGAGGCGAGCCAGCGGGATTGTAGGACACAATTAAGCACGTAATAGAAGCGGTCGGCAAAAGCCGCCGCTTCACGTCGGACGGGTTCGGCGGCTTTCCGCCGCCGCCCCGCCGGCCGGGCGCGACGCGAATCCGCGGGTTTTTGGGGCGCCCCGGGCCGGGGGGGGGCGCCCCCCCCCCCCCCCGGCCGGCC
>CAXTQJ010000049.1:8373-9939 GCA_964246245.1 uncultured Sphingomonadaceae bacterium | reverse complement strand
GGGGGCGGGCGGCGGGGCGGGGGGCGGTGCGCCCCCCGCGCCCGCCCCCCCCCCCCACCCCCCCCCCCGGCCGCTTACGCGCTGTAATACATATCGAATTCGACCGGCGCGGGGGTCATCTCCCAGCGCTGGACGTCGTGCATCTTCAGCTCGATGTACGCGCTGATCTGGTCGTCGGTGAAGACGCCGCCCTTGGTGAACACCGCCCGCGACCGGTCCAAAGCGCCCAGCGCCTCGCGCAGGCTCGCGCACACCGTCGGGACCTTGCGGAGTTCGCGCGGGGGCAGGTCGTAGAGGTTCTTGTCCATCGGCGCGCCGGGGTGGATCCTGTTCTCGATCCCGTCGAGGCCGGCCATCAGCAGCGCGGTATAGGCGAGGTACGGGTTGGCCATCGCGTCGGGGAAGCGGACCTCGACGCGCTTCGACTTGCCGCCTGTGCCGTACGGGATGCGGCACGACGCCGAGCGGTTGCGGCTGCTGTAGGCGAGCAGCACCGGCGCCTCGAACCCGGGGACGAGGCGCTTGTAGCTGTTGGTCGACGGGTTGGTGAAGGCGTTGCACGCCTTGGCGTGGCGGATGATGCCGCCGATGAAGAACAGCGCCGTCTCGCTGAGGCCGGCGTAGCCGTCGCCGGCGAACAGCGGCGTGCTGCCGTTCCAGATCGACAGGTGGGTGTGCATCCCCGACCCGTTGTCGTCCTTGATCGGCTTGGGCATGAACGTCGCCGTCTTGCCGTAGGCGTGCGCGACCTGGTGGACGACGTACTTGTAGACCTGCATCCGGTCGGCGGTCGTCGTCAGCGTGCCGTAGGTCAGGCCGAGTTCGTGCTGCGCCGCCGCCACCTCGTGGTGGTGCTTGTCGCACGGCAGGCCCATCTCCATCATCGTCGAGACCATCTCGGCGCGGAGGTCGACCGCGCTGTCGACGGGGGCCACGGGGAAGTAGCCGCCCTTGACCCGCGGGCGGTGGCCCATGTTGCCTTCGTCGTACTTGGTGCCGGTGTTGGTCGGCAGCTCGATGTCGTCGAGCTCGTAGCTGCCGACGTTGTAGCCGAGCTTGAAGCGGACGTCGTCGAAGACGAAGAACTCGGCTTCGGGGCCGATGTAGATGGTGTCGCCGATGCCGGTCTGCCTGAGGTACGCCTCGCCGCGTTTGGCGGTGCTGCGCGGGTCGCGGCCATAGAGCTGGCCGGTCGACGGCTCGACGATGTCGCAGATCAGGATCAGCATCGGCGTCGCACTGAACGGATCGATGTACGTCGCATCGAGGTCGGGCTGGAGGATCATGTCCGACTCGTTGATCGCCTTCCACCCGTCGATCGACGAGCCGTCGAACATGAAGCCGTCGGACAGCATGTCCTCGTCGACCACCGACGACACCATCGTCAGGTGCTGCCACTTGCCCTTGGGGTCGGTGAAGCGGAGATCGACCCACTCGATCTCCTTCTCCTTGATCGTCGCGAGGATGGAGGCTGCGGTCTCGGCCATCGTTTGTTTCCCTCTATATTCCTACTGGTCGTCTCCGCGAAAGCGGGGACCCACCTCCTCGAGCCGCCGGAGATGGGTC
>CAXTQJ010000049.1:5711-8363 GCA_964246245.1 uncultured Sphingomonadaceae bacterium | reverse complement strand
CCGGGCGCGCGGCGCGGGGGTGCCCCCGTTTGGTCGGGGATGACGAATTTCGGCTGTTCAGATCGCATCGGAATCGCGCTCGCCCGTGCGGATGCGGACCGCCGCATCGATCGTCGTCACGAAGATCTTGCCGTCGCCGATCCGCCCCGTGCGCGCGGCGGTGGCGATCGCCTCGACCACGCGGTCGGCTTGGTCGTCGTCGACGACGACTTCGAGGCGGACCTTGGGCAGGAAGTCGACGACGTATTCGGCCCCGCGGTAAAGTTCGGTGTGACCCTTCTGGCGGCCGAAGCCTTTGGCCTCGGTGACGGTGATGCCGCTGACGCCGACCTCGTGGAGCGCGTCCTTGACCTCGTCGAGCTTGAACGGCTTGATGACGGCTTCGACTTTTTTCACTGCGGTCGGTCCACCCTTGCCACGAGCCTAGCACGGGTCGTGCCAGCCGGTGAACGGGCGATTTCGCACCTGCGAAAGGAATTTTGGGCGGCGCAAGTGCCTAGCGGAGTGGCAGCTGCCCGTTTTTTGGTCCTCCCCGCGAACGGGGAGGATCTACGCCGTCGTCGCGTAACCCCCGTCGACCGCGATCACCGAGCCGCAGACGAACCCGCTCGCCTTCGAGCCGAGGTAGATCGCCAGGCCGCCCATGTCGTCGGCGTTGCCGATCCGCTTCATCGGCGTCTGGCGCACCGATTCGGCTGCCCATTCCTCGGGAATGCCGGCGGTCATCTTCGACGGGAAATAGCCCGGCGCGATCGCGTTGACCGCGATGTGGCGGACGGCGAGGTTCTTCGCCATCATCCGCGTGAGGTGGAGGACGCCGGCCTTCGACGCGGCGTAGCTGTACGTCTCGATGCCGCTGACGTGCATCCCGTCGATCGAGCCGATGTTGATCACGCGGGCATAGTCGTCGGCGCTGCCGGCGGCGGCGAGCAGCCCGACCAGCCGCTGGGTCAGGAAGAACACGCTCTTGACGTTGAGGTCGATCACCTTGTCCCAGCCGCTTTCGGGGAAGGTGTCGAACGGCGCCCCCCAGCTCGCGCCGGCGTTGTTGAACAAGACGTCGACGCGGCTCTCGCGCGCCTCGATCGCGGCGGCGAAGCGGTCGATCTCGGCCATGTCGGCGAGGTTCGCCGGGATCGAGATGCATTCGCCGAACTTCGACAGCTCGGCGGCGAGCCCGTCGCAGACGGCGGCGTTGCGCGCGGTGATGTAGACCTTCGCGCCGTTCTCGACATAGGCGCGCGCGATCATCTCGCCGATGCCGCGGCTGCCGCCGGTGACGACGACGACCTTGCCGCGGACGCTGAACAGCTCTTCGATCTTCATCGCTTTCTCCTAGACAGGTTCACCCGCCGCGCGCGCCCGCTCGACCCGGCTCGCCTCGCTCACCGGCAGCAGGCGGATCGCGACGATCAGGACGAGCCACACCACCGGCGCGCCGAAGTAGGTCGAGGCGAGGGCGAGGCGCAGGTCGCCGGTCGCGTCCGAGATCAGCCCGACGAGGTACGGCCCGTTGCCCAGCCCGATCAGCGTCGTCCCCATGAAGAACATCGCTCCCGCCGTCCCGCGCATCCGCGGCAGGACGAGGTCCTGCATCGTCGCCGTGATCCCGCCGAGCCAAAAGGTCGAGATCAGCGTGATGACGAAATAGCAGGCGACGAACGCGGTCAGGCTCGGCGTGGTGAAGGCGTAGACGACGATCGGGATCGGCAGCGCACTGGCGAGGAGCGACAGCTTGAGGCGCCCGGTCGGCGACCGCCGCCGCCACGCGTCGCCGACGACCCCGCCGAGCGAGGTGCCGATCAGCCCGCCGAACGCCGCGCCGAAGCCGAGGCCGATCCCCGCCGTCGTCGTCGCATGGAGCAGGCGGACGGCATAGATGAAGCTCCACGCCCCGAGCGCGTAGCTGGTGAACGAGATCAGCGTGCCCGCCAGCGCGGGGAGCAGGAACGCCGGCGTCCGCCAGATGAGGGTATGCATCGGCCTGTCGCGGACGCTGAGCGACTGCGCCCATGCGAAGATGCCGTAACCGCCGACCGCCATCGCCCCCCACTGGACCGCGTTCGCGGTGATCGCGATCCCGCCGACGGTCGCGAGCACCTTGAGCTTCGCCGCGGGGACGAGGCCGTCGGTCCACCGTGTCATGACGATCGCCGCGGCGACGGCGAACAGCAGCGCGAGGAGATTGGCGCGGATCGTGCCGCCGCGCGCACCGTCGCGGCGCAGGGTGAACAAGGTGAACGGCGGCAGGATCGTCGCCATCTCGGCGAACACCGTCGCCGCCGGTCCGCGCGCGTGGGGTGCGCCGGTCGTGGCGAGGACCGCCTCGGCGAGCCCGCGCGGCGGCTCGCGCAGCGTCGCGACCAGCGCGGCGAGGAGCAGCCCGGGGACGCCGATCATCAGGAACGCCGCCTGCCAGCCGACCAGCCCGAGCGGCGCGCCGCCGCCGGCATAGGCCTTGTTCCACCCGCCGACGATGATGCTGCTGATGACGAGGCTCAGCCCCGCGCCGATGTAGATGCCGCTCGAATAGATCGACAGCGCGGTCGCGCGCTTCTCCTTCGGGAACCAGTCGCCCATCAGGCTGTACCCCGCCCGCGACGCCCTCGCCACGCCGCCGCCCACGCCGACCCGCGCCGCCCCCACTGCGCC
>CAXTQJ010000049.1:1859-5701 GCA_964246245.1 uncultured Sphingomonadaceae bacterium | reverse complement strand
GCCGAAGCTGGACGCGAAGCCCGACAGCGCCGTCATCCCCGACCACACCGACAGGCCGAACGCGATCGTCCACGTCCGCACCCACGTGTCGGCCAGCCGGCCGAGGGCAAGGCCGAAGAGCCCGTAGAACAGCGCGAAGACGGTGCCCGACAGGAGGCCGATCTGCGCGTCGCTGAGCCCCATGTCCTTCTGGATGAACGGCCCGAGGATGGTCAGGATCGAGCGGTCGATGAAGTTGAACATGTAGACGAACATCAGGACGACGAGGACGTACCACGCATACGGTCCGCCGACGCGCTCGGTACGGGGGACGGTCGGTGTCGCTCGTGCCACGCTCGTCTCCCCGGGGGTCGCCGTCGCTGCGCGGCGTTCGGCTCACGGCTAGCAGGGCGGCGGCCGAACGCAACCCACGATCCGGGGAGGTGGCGCGTAGCGCCGCAAGGGGCGGCGAGCGAGAGGCTCGGCCTTCCGATCGCGGCCCCTCCGTCACGGCTGCGCCGTGCCACCTCCCCGCGAGCGGGAAGGATCGTTATTCCGTCTTGAGCAACTCGACGTCGAACACCAGCGGCGCATTCGGCGGGATGTCGTCGCCGGCCCCGCGCTCGCCGTAACCCTGCGCCGCGGGAATGAGCAGCGTCCGCCGGCCACCGACCTTCATGCCGGCGACCCCGGCGTCCCAGCCGGGGATGACCTGCCCGCCGCCGAGCGGAAAGACGAACGGTGTCTTGCCGACCGACGTGTCGAACATCTTGCCGTGCTTGCCGCCGCCCGCGTCGAGCCAGCCGGTATAGTTGACCGTCACCGTCTGGCCGGCGGCGGCAGCAGGGCCGGTGCCGACCTTGCGGTCGATCGCGACGGTGCCGCCGGGCAGGGTGACCGCGGCGGCGGCGACCGCCGCGACGACGACGACCGGGATCACGCCGTCACCGCCGCGGCTGCCGCCCGGGCGCGGCGGCGCACCGCCGTCCCGACGAGGCCGAAGCCGGCGATCAGCAGGCTCCACGCCGCCGGCTCGGGCACCCCGGCGACCTGCGCCACCTGCCGGAAGATCGCCGCCTGGATCGGCGCGATCGGGTGGATGCCGTCGACCGAGAAATACCCGCTGCAGTCCATCGTCGCCGGCGGCGTCAGGTGGTCGAAGCAGCCGTCGGTCGGCGCGTGGGTGATCGCCGGGACGTGGAACGCCGCCGGATCGGCGGCGAGCGCGGTGAAGAAGCTCTGGTAGTTGAACTGGCGGATGCGCGCGCTGGTCAGCGTCGGCGTCACCGCGGCGATCTCGCCTTCGACCAGCGCCTCGAGCGCGAAGCCGGTCGGCGTCGTGTTGGGAATGCCCGTGACGAGGATGTTTTTCGCCCCGCCCGCGTCGAGCGCGTGGAGCGTCGCGCCGAGGACGGTGGTCAGCGCCGTCTCGTACGCGGGGACCAACGCGGCCGGCACCGTCCCGTCCTCGATCGCGAAGTCGTCGTTACCGCCGAGGTTGATGACGTAGAGCGCGTTCGGGTCGACCCGATGCCCCGCGCCGTACATCGCGACCTGCGCGGCGAGGTCGGGGACGGGATCGTTGTTGGCGACGTAGGTCGCGCCGCCGAAGGCGTAGTTGCTCCCGCCGAGGAGCGACGGCGTCGTATAGGAGCCGAACAGCTTCTGGTTGAGCAGGTCGGTATAGTCGGGCCCGTTGGTGAAGCGGCCGGGGAAATAGCCGCGCGACGGGTTGTTGTAGGTGTTGGTCGGAGCCGTGCCGCCGGTCGCGGTATAGATGTTGCCGGCATCGACGAGGCTGTCGCCGAACACGACGAGCTGGTCGTACGACGCGGCGGCGGCGGGAAGGGCTGCCACCGCGGCCACGGCGACGGCGATGGCAGTCGGCAGGGCACGAAGCGACATCGGCGAATCTCCCAAGGCTTTGGTTTCGGCTTTGCTTTGCCGGGTTAAGGCTAACGGATGATGAAGAACGAACGTCGATCCTCCCGCTCGTGGGAAGGTGGCACGGCGCAGCCGTGACGAAAGGGCGGTTGGGCGAGGGGCTGCGATCACTCGGACGACCGCCCCTCCGGCGCTGCGCGCCACCTCCCCGCGGCGCAATAAGGATCACACCGTGATCGACGTCCCCCGGTAAATCCGTGACCGGTACCGGCTGTCCTCGGCGTCGGGCAGCGGCGCGCCGGCGAGAAGGACCGCGCGGGCGAAGCGTTTGACCTCCTCGAGGTGCTCCTCGAGGTTGCGCGGCTCCTCGCTCCGGACGCGGCGGGTCAGGTTGATCTGGTTGACGGGCACATCGTGGACCAGCCGCTCGTTCTCGACCGCGAGCGTCGCGGTGAAGGCGTGGAGCGTCGTCTTGACGAAGTTGGCGAGCGCGAACGCCGGCCCCTTCGCGTCCATCGCGACGTCGGGCGAGACGAGGACGAGCTGGGTCTGGTCGATCAGCGACGCCTTGCGCGCGACGCGGAAGTGGTGGGTCAGGTTGTCGTCGACGACCTGCGCGAACGCCGCCGGCGACAGCGCCGCGCCGGCGTCGAACAGCGTGTCGGGCACGGCGGCAAACGGTGTCGAGACGATCGTCGTCGGCGGTCCCCACACGGTGCGGGCGGTGTCGAGGCAATCCTCGATGTCGCCGTCGCACAGCTGGTGGACGATGACGCCGGCCGGCAGGTCGCCGAGATCGGCGGTGATCGCCGCTGCGCCGTCGGCGGTGCGCGTCATCAGGACGACCTTGCCGACGTGGCATTCCTCGATGAAGGCGCGCGCGGTCTCGGCGAGATAGTCGGTCAGGTGCTCGCCGATCAGCCACACGGTGCGGCCCCGCATCTGGTCGAGGCGTTCCTGCTTGGGGCTGCCGAACAGCTCGCGCTCGGTCGTCGAACGCTCGACGTTGAGCCCGCCCGACGGCATGAACGTCTCGCCGCTGACCGCACGGTCGGCGAGGAAGAACACCGTCGCCTGCGCGACGTCGCCCTCGGTCGGCATCTTGCCCAGGTGGAGCTGGCGGGTGACGCCGCCGCCAACCTTGCGCGCCTCGTCGGCGATCGCCGCGCGCGGCAGGAAGGGGATGTCGTCGGGGGGCACGCGGAGCAGCCAATCGTCGTCGGGCCGCTGCGCGAGGAGCGGACTATCGAGGAAATAGCCGCCGAGCCGCAGCCGCGCGACGAGCCGCGTCGCCAGCGCCGTCGTCAGCAGGAAGCGGCCCCACGTGCTGTCGTCGGTCCCGCCGCGTGCCGCGTCGAGCGCGAGGTCGCGCAGCTCGCGCGGATTCGACGTGTCGTGCGCCATCCGCGCGATGTCGTTGCGCGCCAGCCGCGTCAGCACCGCCTCGACGCGGACGCCGCGGCGGATTGCCTTGACGGTCGCGGCATGGACCGCGTTGAGCCGCTTGTTCTCGAGGATGAGCTTGCCGCGGCGATCGAACAGCCCGGCCTTGCCATCCTTGCCCGACAGGCGGTCGCCGTCGACCGGGCCGGGCGCGATCGCGTTGATCTGGATCTCCGGCCCGAGGAAGCGCCCCATCGTCTCGGCGATCGCGCGCTGCCCCGCCTTCGACACGGCATAGTCGGCGCGGTTGGGATAGGCGACGGCGAGGTACTTCTCGCCGCCGAAGTAGCTCGACACGTTGAGGATATAGCCCGACCCCTGCGCCTTCATGCCGGGGACCACCATGTGCATCAGCGCATAGTTCGAAATCAGGTTGGCGTTCAGCGTATAGCGCCATGCGTCGACGCTCATGTCGACGACCATCTCCTCGGCCCCCGACACGCCGGCGTTGTTGATCAGATAATCGATCCGCCCGAACGCCTTGACCGTCGCGTCGACCGCGCGCTGGAGGCTGGCCAAGTCGCCGACGTCGACGT
>CAXTQJ010000049.1:0-1849 GCA_964246245.1 uncultured Sphingomonadaceae bacterium | reverse complement strand
CGCGCGGTCGACGCCGGAGAAGCCGACGTCCTCGAGCTCGCCGACGATCCGCGCGCGCATCGTCGCCAACTCGCCCTCGCGCCGCGCGACGATCATCACCTTGGCGCCGGCGAGCGCGAGGAGGCGCGCGACCTGGCCGCCGATGCCGGCCGAGCCGCCGGTGATCAGCGCGACCTTGCCGAGGTGCAAGCCGGTGATGTTCTCGCTGAACCCGACCATTGCCTTGCGCGCGCCGGTCGCCTCGCCGATCGACGCCGGCAGGTAGAGATTGACGGGGTCGATCTTGCGCTCCTTGAGCAGCGTCCGCGCCGCCTGGCCCGCGGCGAACGGCAGGTTCTCGGGCTCGGTGTTGGTGAAGCGGAGGATCGCGTTGCCCCATTCGAGCTGGCGGCGGCGGCCGTGACGGACGTCGACCTCGCTCTCGTCGCGCCAGACGCGGACGAGCTGCTCGATCATCGCGCGGTGAAAGTTGGTCCAGATGTCGCCGGTGCCGTCGCTGGCGTTGCCCATGAAGATGAAGCGCGGGGCATGGACGAGACTGTCGTGGCGCTGCCAGTAGCGGCTGAGCGTCCGCGCGACGGCGACCGCGCCGACCAGCTCGTCGTCGACGAAGGCGTCGACGAAGGCGTCGGTCGCGTCGGCGAGCGTCCCGGTGAAGTGGCCGGTCGCGTAGGTCGGCAGGATGATCGCGCCGGTGACCGGATGAGCGCGGTCGGTGAAGGCGTCGAGCGCCGCGTCCATCGCGTCGTGGTCGCCGCGCGGAAAGTGGACCGCGGCCAAACGCGGCGCGTCGCCGATCGCCGTTTGCGCCGCGGCGACGTCGCCCTCGCGGTCGCAGCCGATCAGCACCTCGGCGCCGGCGTCGGCTTGGACGCGCGCGATCGCGACCGCGTCGTCGATCCCGCGCCCGGCGACGACGACGACCGCCAGACCGCCGCCGTCGATCGACCGCATCGTCGGGCGTTCGAGGTAGGTCGAGCGGCTCTCCTTGCGCACGGTCATGCCGTGCGTCACCTCGAAGTCGTGGCCGTTGAACGCGGCGCTCTCGTCGCTGCCGAGGAAGACGCACGTCATCGCGATGTCGCGTGGGGTGGGAAAGGTCTTGGCCCGCGGCGCGCCCTCAACCGAGCGCTCGAAGCTCATCAGGTCGAAGAACTGGCCGGCGGTGGTCCCGGCGGCGTCGCCGCGCATGGTGTCCATCGCGGCGAAGACGGTGCGGATGCGCTCGCTTGCGATCGGGCCCGGGAAGACCAGGTTGACGCGGATGCCGCGGGGCCCGAGTTCGAGGCTGAGCTCGCGCGATAGGGCGTTCAGCGCCGCCTTCGGCACGGTGTAGGCGGTGCGGCCGTAGTAGTGGGTGCGGCTGAAGATCGTCGAGACGTTGATGATCGATCCGCCCTCGGCCATCGCCGGCGCGGCGGCGCGGACCATGTTCCACGTGACCGCGAGGATGTTGCGCGCGGCGTCGCCGACCGTCTCGCTGTCGGTCCCGCCCTCGGCCTTCAGCGCGGCGAGGTCGGCGGCGGTCAGCGGTACGCGTTCGAGCGGCTGCTTCGGCCCGGCCGACCCGGCGTTGTTGACGAGGATATCGATCCGGCCGTGGCGGGCGATGATCTCGGCGACGCCGGCGCGACACGATGCGGCGTCGGCCCCGTCCATGACGATGCTCGACGCCTGGTCGTCGGACGCCCCCCCCGCGGCGGGCCCCGGCCCCCCCGCCGCGGGCGGGCCTCCGGTACCGTCAACGCGATCAGCTCTCGCTCCTCCGCCGACTTTTTTTGGGCAGCACCTCGGCCGGCCTCCGGACCGCCGCCAGGACGGCCTGAGCGAGCAGCGAGAGGGTGATGTG
>CAXTQJ010000048.1:6269-13565 GCA_964246245.1 uncultured Sphingomonadaceae bacterium | reverse complement strand
GCCGCGCGACGATCTTACCTGACGAGGCGCAAACGAACCGAATTGGCGTGGGCCGCAGCAGTCCCTCGCGGGTCAGCGCGGTCGTCATGAAGCGGTGCCACAGCTTCGCCGGCACCGTCCCGCCGACGACGGCGCCGGTCATCGGGCTGTTGTCGTCGTTGCCGACCCACACCCCGACGACGAGGTCGCCGGCGAAGCCGACGAACAGCGCGTCGCGGTGGTTCTGCGTCGTCCCCGTCTTGCCGTAGGTCGGCAGCGGCAGCAGCGCCGCCTGCCCCGTCCCGTGGCGCACCGCCGACTGGAGCAGCTCGAGCATCGGACCGCGTTCGGGCCCCGGGCGGACGGCCGACACCGCGCTCGCGATGCGGTCGGTCCACCCCGGCGGTCGCGGCTGCGCCAGCCCGGCCGGCTTGACCGGGTAGGCCCCGTTTGCCACCGCCGCGTAAGCCGCGGTCAGCTCGACCAGCGGCACCCCCGACGTGCCGAGCGCGAGCCCCTCGTAGTTCGACAGCGGCACCGTCACCCCGAGCAGCCGCGCCTGTTTCCGCACCGCTTCGACGCCGACCTGCTGGGTGATCTTGGCGGCGGCGACGTTCGACGACGCGGCGAAGGCGGTGGCGAGGCTGATCCGGCCGCGGTACTTGCCCTCGTCGTTCTTCGGCGACCAGTCGCCGATCGTCGTCGGCGCATCGTCGATCGTCGTCCCCGTCGTCATGCCGGCATGAAGCGCGGCCAAGTAGACGAACAGCTTGAAGCTCGACCCCGGCTGGCGCAGCGCCTGCGTCGCGCGGTTGAACGGCGTCGCGTGGTAATCAGCCCCGCCGACCATCGCCACTACCCGCCCGTCGCGTCGCATCGCGACGAGCGCGGCCTGATGGACGTTGGCCCCGCGCATCGCCGCCAGCGTCTCGGCGACCGCGCTCTCGGCGGCGCGCTGCAGACCGGGATCGAGCGTCGTCGCCACCGCGACGTCGCCGTACTGCGCCGCGTCGATCGACGCGCGCGCCTGCGGCAGGACCCAGTCGGCGAAATACGACCCCGACGGCAGGCTCTCGCGCCCGCGGACGACGCGCGCCGGGGCGACGTGGTCGGCCTGGCGTTGCGTCAGCGCGCCGTTGGCGACCATCGCGCCGAGGACGACGCGCTCGCGTTCCTGCGCCGCGGCAAGGTGGCGAACCGGATCGAGCCGCGACGGGGCCTGGACCAGCCCGGCGAGCATCGCCGCCTGGCCGACGGTCAGCTGGCCGGGATCGCGGTCGAAATAGACCCGCGCGGCGGCGCGCAGCCCGTATGCGCCTTCGCCGAAATAGACGCTCGACAGGTAGCGGCTAAGGATCTGGTCCTTGGTCAGCCGGCCTTCGAGGTAGAAGGCGATGATGATTTCCTGGAGCTTGCGCTTGATCGTCCGGTCGCCGGTCAGGAAGCTCGTCTTGGCGAGTTGCTGGGTCAGCGTCGACCCGCCCTGCGCGACGCCGCCGGCCTCGGCGTTGCGGAACAGCGCGCGGGCGATGCCCTGCGGGTCGATGCCCCAATGGTGGTAGAAGCGCCGGTCCTCGATCGCGACGATCGCAGCGGGAACGTACTTCGGCAGTTCGGCGATGGTGACCGGGGCTTCCTTGTAGTCGCCGCGCCGCGCGATCGGCTGGCCGGCGGCGTCGAGGAGCACCAGGCTGGGATGCTTGAGCGGTTCGAGCGCGCGGCCGAGCGGCGCGGTGACGACGAGCCAGACGCCGAGCGCGATCAGCGTGACGACGACGGCGAGGAGGATCAGCTTCCACCAGCGGCGGAGAAAGCCGCGGCGGCGGGGGAGGGGGATGTCGTGCGGCAACGGCGGCCGGCCGTGGTCGTAGGCGGCGATCAGCGCGTCGATGCGGGCGCGGCGGGCGGCGTCCTCCTCGGCGTAGAGCGAGGTCACCGAAGATCCTCTCCGCGTGCGGGGAGGGGGCACCGCGGAGCGGTGACGGAGGGACGGTCGGGCGAGAGGCTCCCGTCAGTCGCCCGGCCGCCCTTCCGGCGCTGCGCGCCACCTCCCCGCGGGCGGGGAGGATCAGCCGCCGTCCCGCTCACGCCCGCTCCCGCGTCGCCGTGAACCTCATCCCCGGCTCGCGTTGCGCCGTGTAGTTCAGCTCCCACGCGTCGCGCGCCATGAACACCGGCGCGCCGTCGCGGTCCTCGGCCATCGCCGACTTGTGCTCGTCGACGAAGGTCTTGAGCTTGGCCGGCTCGTCGGCCGCCAGCCAGCGCGCCGTCTCGAACGGCGACGGCTCGATGCCGGCGTCGACCTTGTACTCGGCGTCGAGGCGGCTGATCAGCACCTCGAGCTGCAGCTGCCCGACGACGCCGACGATCCACTGCGCGCCGATCAGCGGCTTGAACAGCTGCGTCACGCCCTCTTCGGCCATGTCGGTCAGCGCCGTGCGCAGCTGCTTCGCCCGCGTCGGGTCGCCAAGGCGGACGCGCTTCAGGATTTCCGGCGCGAAGTTGGGGATGCCGGTGAAGGTCAGCGCCTCGCCCTCGGTCAGCGTGTCGCCGACGCGGAGCACGCCGTGGTTGGGAATGCCGATGATGTCGCCGGGAAACGCCTCGTCGGCGATCTCGCGGTCGGCGGCGAAGAAGAAGATCGGCGAGTTGATCGCGATGACCTTGCCGGTCGACACCTGCTTCAGCTTCATGCCGCGGCGAAAGCGGCCCGAGCAGACGCGGAAGAAGGCGATCCGGTCGCGGTGCTGCGGGTTCATGTTCGCCTGGACCTTGAACACGAAGCCGGTGACCGCCGGTTCCTCCGGCGTCACGTCGCGCGGGGTCGCGTGCTGGACGCGCGGCGGCGGCGCGTAGGCCGCCAGCGCGTCGATCAGGTCGCCGACGCCGAAGTCCTTGAGCGCCGAGCCGAACAGCACCGGGGTCAGCGCGCCCTTGCGGTAGAGGTCGGGATCGAGGTCGGCGAACCCGCCGAGGGCGAGCTCGGCCTGCTCGCGAAAGACCGCCAGCTCGTCGGCGGGGACGTGGTCGGCGAGGGCGGGATCGTCGATGCCGGTGAACTGCAGCGTCGCCCCCGACACGCGGCTGTCGCCTTCGGGCCCGGTCAGCGTGTTCGCGCGCAGGTCCCAGATGCCGCGGAACTGCCCGCCCATCCCGACCGGCCACGTCAGCGGGACGACGTCGAGCGCGAGCTGGTCGGCGATCTCGTCGAGCAGCGCGAAGGGGTCGCGGCCCTCGCGGTCGACCTTGTTGACGAAGGTGACGATCGGCACATCGCGCAGGCGGCACACCTCGAACAGCTTGCGCGTCTGCGCCTCGATGCCGCGCGCCGCGTCGATCACCATCACCGCGCTGTCGACGGCGGTGAGCGTGCGGTAGGTGTCCTCGCTGAAGTCCTCGTGGCCCGGCGTGTCGAGCAGGTTGAACACCAGCCCGTCCGCCTCGAACGTCATCACCGACGACGTGACCGAAATCCCGCGCTGCTGCTCGATCTTCATCCAGTCCGACCGCGCGCGCCGCGCGTTGCCGCGCGCGCGGACCTCGCCCGCGGCATGGATCGCGCCGCCCGACAGCAGCAGCTTCTCGGTCAACGTCGTCTTGCCCGCGTCGGGGTGCGAGATGATCGCGAAAGTGCGGCGCGGATTGGCGATCATCAGGGCGTCCCGGGCAAGCCGCGCGCTTTGCCTCAACCGCCGTGCCGAGGCAAGCAAGCGGGAACGCCGGCCATCCACGCGTCGTTTTGCGGGGTGAATCCTGGAACAAAGTGATGGCCGACGTCAGCGGATGGACTTTCGAGCACCGGCTGCAAGAGACGCTCACCCGCACGCTGCCCAAGCTCGCTCCCGACGTGCGGGCGCAGCTGGCTGCGATCATCACGCCGGAATCGATCGCGACCGTCGCCGGCGTGCTGATCGCATGGGCGGTCAGCCACGCCTTTGGCGTCGGCGAGGCGATCGACCTGATTCTCGCCGTCGTCGGCGTCGTGTTGATCGGGCTCGCGATCTTCAGCGGTCTCGACCACCTCTACGACGTTGCCAACGGCACATATCGGGCGCGGACTGACCATGATCTCGACGTCGCAGCCGATCACCTGGCGCAGGCGATCGCCATCCTCGGCATTCAGGCAGTCCTTGCCTTTCTGTTCCGCGGGCGGCCGCCCGGCGGCAGGGTGCGGGTCGGGCCGGCACCGCCGCGGACGCCGGGCTGGCGCTACAGCCCAACCATAACCCAGGATACCGGCGCCGCCGCGGGAACCGGTGCCACGAGCTTCTGGAGCAATATTCGCGTTTCGACGCAGGGTTCGGCGACCGACCGGGCGTTGGTCCTGCTCCACGAGAAGGTGCACCAATTCCTCGCTCCCAAGCTCTACCTTCTTCGTGACTTCCGCGTCGCTAATCGCGGGAGCTCGTATTTCGGGTCGTCGCTGTGGCGCTATATCGAGGAGGCGCTGGCCGAGACGGTCGCCCAGGTCGGGGTCAACGGCTTCGGTCAGTTCTTCACTGGCGTCGCCTTTCCGGTCAAGAACGGTTACGTCTATCTCGTCCGCGGTGGCGGCTACGGCATGGCGATGACCGGCCGCGGCATCTTGCCCGAGGGCGCGTCGCTGATCGCGACCGGCACCGCCGCCGGCATCGCCTTCGACCTCTACTTCCGGCCGGGCGTCCCACCGCGCGACGTGGCCGTGCCCGGAGCTGGGCGATGAGCGGCTGGCGGCGGCGGCTCCTCGGCCGCGACGAGCCTTTGACGCGGCTGACGCGCGAAGCAGCGGTCGCGGCGGCGGAAACCGCGGCGCGAGCGGCGGGGATCGACCAGCGACTGGAGATGACCCGCGTCCGCCGCAATGGTGATCGGATCGAGTGGCTTGTCGGCACGGCGACGGTCGGCAGCGGCGTCACCGTGGTGGTCGACGACGCGACCGGCATCGCCGGTCCGGTCGAGCGATGGGGCGTCCGCTGACGCCGCCCACGCCGAACCGAACCCTTTGCGCGCCAATCGCCGCTTGGCGGCGGACTCGGCGTTTGTTACAGTCCCGCATTCACGGGGAGCGGGGAGTTTCCGGTGCGGAGTCAATATCTTCTGATCGGAGTCTGCGGCGCGGTCGCAGCCGCCGTGCCCGCCGCCGCCGCCAGCCTCTACGCCGTCCCCAAATACGCCGCGATGCTGGTCAACGCGAGCACCGGCGAGGTGCTCTACGCGCGGCAGGCCGACGCGCCGCGCTATCCGGCGTCGATCACCAAGGTGCTGACGCTCTATCTCGCCTTCGAGCAGCTCGCCAGCGGGCGGATGCACGACGGCGACGCGATCGTCATCTCGAAGCACGCGGCGAGCCAAGCCCCGTCGAAGCTCGGCCTGCGCCCCGGTTCGACGATCGCGCTGAAGAACGCGATCGACATCATCGCGACCAAGAGCGCCAACGACATCGCCGTCGCGCTTGCCGAGCACATCGCGGGGTCGGAGAAGGCGTTCGCCGCCGAGATGACCGCGACCGCGCGGCGGCTCGGCATGGCGTCGTCGCAGTTCGTCAACGCGACCGGCCTGCCCGACGCGCGCCAGATCACCACCGCGCGCGACATCGCGACGCTCAGCCGCGCCGTCGTCCGCGACTTTCCCCAGTTCTACAAGGTATTCAGCCAAGTCGCGGTCGACTACGAGGGCCGGACGATCGAGAATCACAACCACCTGCTGACGACGCTGCCCGGGGTCGACGGGATCAAGACCGGATACACCACCGCCGCCGGTTTCACGCTCACCGCGAGCATGGCGCAGAACGGGACGCGGCTGATCGCCGTCGTGCTCGGCGGCCCGAGCCGGCTGGCGCGCGACGGCAACGTCATCAACCTGCTCGACACCGGGTTCTATGTAATGAACGCGCGCGCCCGCGGCGAGAACACGACCGTCGCCGCCAACCTCGCCGAGCCCGACGACCTGAGCGACGGGACGATGGCCGGCCTGTCCGAAACTGCCATCGGCGAGACCCCGAGCCTCGCGCTCGCCGCGCGCGCGCCGGCGAAGGCAACGCGGAGCTGGTGACGAGCGACGCCGGCGGCGCTCACGACGGAGGCCGTCGTCGCATCGCGGGCCGGTCGCCGTACGAAGCGCTGATCGGCTATTCGCGTGCCGTCGCCGACGCCGACGGCTGGATTTACGTCTCGGGATCGACCGGGAGCGATGCCACCACCGGTATCCTTCCCGACGGGGTCGAGGCCCAGTGCGCCAACGCACTCGCGACGATCGCCGACGCCCTCGCGGCCGCGGGCGCGACCTTCGCCGACGTCCGCCGCGTCCGGTACATCCTGCCCGACCGCGCCGACTTCGCACCGTGCTGGCCGCAGCTCCGCGCCTCGTTCGGCGCGGCGATGCCGGCGGCGACGATGATCGTCGCCGGCCTGATCGATCCACGCATGAAAATCGAGGGGGGGGGGGGGGTGGGGCCCCGGCCCCGGGGGCCCCCGCCCCCGCCGGCGGCTCCCGCCACCTCTCCGCGAGCGGGGAGGATCTTTTGCGGCTATGGCCCGGCCATGAGCCGCCACGCCGCCTTCGCCCCGGTCGTCGACGCCGGGACCCGCGTCCTCGTCCTCGGCAGCCTGCCCGGCGCCGCGAGCCTCGCCGCCGGACGCTACTATGCCCATCCGCAGAACGGGTTCTGGCGGCTCGCCGGTGGCGCGCTCGGCGTCGACCTGATCGCGCTGGCCTATCCTGACCGCCTCGCCGCGCTCCTCGCCGTCGGGGTCGGCCTGTGGGACGTCGTTGCCAGCGCCCGCCGCGCCGGCAGCCTCGACGCGGCGTTGCGCGATGTCGAGGCCGCCGACCTCGCCGCGCTGATCGCCACGCTGCCGGCGCTGCGGCTGGTCGCGTTCAACGGCCGGACGGCGGCCACGATCGGGTCACGCGCGCTGCCGCCGGCGATGCCGCGCACGACCCTCCCGTCGTCGAGCCCGGCGTACACGCTGGCTTTGGCGGCAAAGGCGGCTGCGTGGGCGGCGATCGGCGACGTGCCGATCTAGCCGCAGTTCGCCTCCCCGGCGACCCACGTCGCGGTGAAGCGTCCGGCGATGCGGCGGCCGTCGGCGCGGACAAACGCATAGCTGCCGCTCGCGGCATGGCCGGGGGTGACCGTATCGAGCGCGAGCGTGCCGGCCAGCCATTCGCCGCTGGCCGGCGAACCGAGGTACGCGCGGGCGAGATCGGCGCGCGGCATCGCTGGGTCGCGGCGCAGCGGCGACAGCACCAGCCGCCGCGCGCCCGGCCGCGGCCCGCCGGCGCCCTCGCCCGCCACCCCCCCCCCCCCGGGCGGGCGGGTCAGGCCGCGCGCGGCCC
>CAXTQJ010000048.1:1240-6259 GCA_964246245.1 uncultured Sphingomonadaceae bacterium | reverse complement strand
CAACCCGCCGCCGCGGTCGCCGGACCCGTCGACGATGCGGCGGCGGAGAACACCGCCGCCGCGACGAGCACAGCCGCGCGCCTACCGTTTCCGCTGCACCGAATCGATGACGCCGTCGCCATTGCGGTCGGCCGCCTTGCCCGACTTGATGTCGATATAGTCGTCGACGCCGTTCTTATCGAGGTCGGGGTGTCGCCCGGCAAGCTGGAGGAAGACCCGGGTGCTGACCGGCCCGGTGACATAGGCGCGGGCGCGCGCGTCCCAGTGCTTCGCCGCCGGGTCGGTCACCGTCGCGCTGAGCAGCAGGCTCGTCGCCGGGAACAGACCGGCGACCTCACCGGTGCGACAGCCGCGGGTATCGCGCCGGTCGTCGCTGCGGTCGCCGCGGTCGCCGCAGCTGGCGCGGTCGACGACCTGGAACACCGGCCGCCGGTCCGACAGCTTGGCGACGGTCAGCGTCAGCCCCGCCCCGCGTTCGAGCACGCCGCGCTTGACGTCGATCTTGCGCACCGCCGTCGGCTCGAGGCGCAGCCCGAAGATGTCGGCCGGCGGCCGGCCGGGGAGCAGCGAGTCGATCGACAGCTGGCGCGGGAACAGCTGGACGGTGACGTCGCTGAGCTGGAGCGGGGCACCGCCAAAGTTGAACGCGGCGATGTTGAGGCTGCCGTCGGACGCGTCGAGATCGCCCGAATCGAACCCGACCAGCCGCGGGTGCAGCCCGAGGACCGCATTCGCCGCGTCGAGCAGGTCGACCTCGGTGATGATGATCGGATCGACGGTGTTGAAGTCGACGCCGACGAAGCCGGTGCCGACGTGAAAGCTGCCGCCGCCGGCAACCTGGCCCGCGGTGCCGCCGCTCCACGCCTGACCGGCCGCCCACGTCACCTCGAACTTGTGGTAGGTCGTGCCCTTGAACACCTGCGTGCCGAGCGAGCCGCTGACCGTTGGCGGCCCCCACGGCGACAGGTTGCCGGTGTACGGCGCCGCGACGCTGAGCGACGACTGGGTGCTGAGGAAGGTCAGGCGCAGCTTGCGCGCGGTCTGGGCATTGGGGTTGACGAAATCCCAGTTCCACATCGTCTGGACCGACAGGCCGACGTTCGCCGCGAGGATCGAGTATTCGTGGTCGCTGAAGTGGCGGCGGTACCCGGCGCGCTGTTCGTCGGTGTAATTGCCGCCGCTGGCCATCAGGTGGCGCGTCTGCGCATCCTCGCCGGGCAGCGTGACGAGGCCGTCGGGGTGCGACAGGCCGTAGTTGTGGCCGCCCTCGTGCGCCGTCGTTCCGCCGATCGACCGCGCCCAACGCTCGAGCGTCGAGCCGGCGCCGTTCAGCGCTTGGCCGGGGCCGCCGGCGTAGGTCTGGTAGGTTCCGGCCCAGACGCGGGCATGGTCGAAGGCGGTCAGGTCGCCGGTGTCGACGTTCTCCGCCTGGCCCCAGGTGTGGCCGGTGGCGGTGGTCATCGTATCGGTGCCGATGGCGATGACGTTTCGATGGGGAAAGGTCGCCGGCGGATTGGTCGTCGTCTGGATGACCTCGACGTTGAATTCGCAGTAGTCGTCGGTGACGACGTCGGTCACCGCGTCGCGCAGGTCGCCGACGGTGCCGGTGTAGCTGGTCAGCTCGCCGACGTCGAACTTGTGCGCCGGCGAGGTGATGTCGCCGTCGACGCCGAACTCGGGCCAGCTGGCGTCGGTCGTCGGCGGGAAATACAGGTAGAGCTTGTTCGGCTTCAGGGTCGACACCGAGCCGTAGCCGAGATGGGTGCAGGTCGGCACCGCCGCGGCGACAGTCGCCACCGTCATCGCCGATGCCGCGGCGAGCAGCTGTAAGTAACGATTCATTATCTATTCTCCCCCGTTATTCGTGCCACGGCGTCGTCTGCTACGCGCGTCTTGACGTCATGGTATCGAAGGTCGAGCAATCTGACAATCGGCCAGTCGAGCGTGGGCCACCGCGCGTGGCCGGTCGGCTCGCGACGGGGACTGGCGCGCGACCGGCGGCGAGCCCATCTCCACGGGTATTGCGGAGATTGCCGATGCGCCTTTCGATCCTCGACCAGTCGCCGATCGCCGACGATGCCACCGCCGCGCAGGCGCTGGCCAACTCGATCGACCTCGCCTGCGCCGGCGAGCGGTTCGGCTATCACCGATACTGGGCGGCCGAGCACCATGCGTCGCCGGCGCTCGCCGGGGCCGCGCCCGAGGTGCTGCTGGCGGCGATAGGCGCGGCGACGAAGGCGATCCGACTGGGCAGCGGCGGGATCATGCTACCGCACTATTCGCCGCTCAAGGTCGCCGAGAGCTTCAGCCTGCTCGCCGGGCTCTACCCGGACCGGGTCGATCTCGGCGTCGGCCGCGCCCCGGGGAGCGACCAGCGCACCGCCTTCGCCCTCCAGCGCGACCGACGACAGGCGAGTCCGAACGACTTTCCGAACCAGCTCGCCGAGCTGCTCGGCTATCTGGAGGATGACCTGCCCGCCGGGCATCCGTTCGCCGCGCTGGCGAAGACGCTCCCCGGCGCGCCGGCGCGGCCCGACGTGTGGCTGCTCGGCTCGTCGCCGGACAGTGCCGCATGGGCGGCGGAGACTGGATTGCCTTACTGCTTCGCCGACTTCATCAACAGCGATGGCGCGGGCATCGCGGCCAGCTACCGCCGTGCCTTCCGGCCGGAGGTACGGGCCACGCGGCCGTACACGATGGTCGCGCTGTGGACGGTCTGCGCCGAGACCGACGCCGAGGCCGAACGGCTGGCGACGAGCAGCCGGATGATGCTCGCCCACCTGCTCCAGGGCGTCCTCATCCCGGTGCCGAGCCCCGAGACGGCGGCGGCGTGGCCCGCGGCAAAGCCCGCCGCGGCGGCGCGGCGCGGCCGGCGGATGATCGCGGGGTCGCCGGCGACGGTCCGCGCCGGCGTCGAGGCGGCCGTGCCGTTCACGCCCGGCCGCGTCGACACCACGCAGGCGCTCACCGACCTCGAAATGTTCGAGTGGCTGCGCCCGGTCGTCGATGGTTTCCGAAACTTCGTCGACCCCGGCTTCGCACAAATGTCGCAGGGCGTGGCGCCCGAGGAGTTTTTCCTGGACAAGGCCAACCTGATGACGCTCACCGCCCCCGAATGGACGGTGCTCACCGGCGGCCTGCGCGTGCTCAATACCAACCATGACGGCTCGCAGCATGGCGTATTCACCGACAAGGTCGGCGTGCTCACCACCGACTTCTTCGTCAACCTGTCCGACACCGACCTCGTCTGGGAGAAGGCCGATGACGCCGGCATGACCTTCGCCCTCAAGCAGCGCGACACCGGCACGACCAGGTTCACCGCCACCCGCAACGACCTGGTCTTCGGCTCGAACTCGCAACTGCGCGCCATCGTCAATGTCTACGCCGGCAGCGATGGCCACCATCGCTTTGTGAAGGATTTCGTCAAGGCTTGGGACAAGGTGATGATGCTTGATCGGTTCGACGTGAAGGGTCACCGGCGGTACGCGCCGATGGCGGCATAGCCGAATCTATATTGGACTCAGGAGGACGCTTGGCGGAGCGTCCCCCACCTTCAGCGCCGGCCCAACTCCTCGCGAGCAGCCGCGAGGATTTCCCGTGCCAGGGCAGGATCGGCGGTCTCGACCGCGCGGGCCATCGCGACGCTGCCCACCAGGGCCGAGACCAGCGCCAGCGCACGGCGACGGGCCTCCTCCGGCGGCGTCCCGCTCGGCAACGCCCTCTGCATCGAGCAGACCATCGCCTGAAATCCCTCAGTGAAGGCGGCGCCGATCGCCTCACCTTGACGCCGGACCTCGGACAGGCAGGCGGCCACAACGCAGCCCGAGCCGACATCGGTCAGGTGCTTCTCGGAGAGATAGGAGTCGACAAAGGCGGCCAGCGCGTCCGGGGCGCCTTCGTGCCGATCACGCCAGGACTCCGCCCCGTCGGCGAACGCTTTGCGGATCGCCTCCGCGGTAAGACAGTCCTTCGACTTGAACTGACCATACAGCGCGCCCTGCGTGCGGCCGGCGGCCCGGCTGATCTCGGCCCCCCCGGCGCCGTCGAAGCCGCGCTCCTGGAGGAGCTTCTTGGCAGTGTCGACCAGCGCCGCCCGGTGCTCCGCAACTTTCCGTCCCGAGACTTTCACCGGCCGCCTTTCTCAAAGCCTCTTGTGGCATTGATAGCGATCTCTATCTAACGGACACGATGATAGAGGCCGCTATGATTATTGTCACTCAGTTGGTGCGTTCGTGCCGAATCGCAAGCGTCTCGGCGACTCCCCGACGCCCACTCGCAGGGAGCGGCAGGGCATGACGGAACGCAAGATTGCCGAAAACAACGTCGCCGACCGAACTTCGTCCGGCTGGCGAAGCCCCCGACGGGGATTGCTCTTTTCATTGGTCGGAGTTGCGGCATTGGCGGCGGTTGCGTCCCAGCGGCTCTGGCCGACCGCCGGGGCCGCGTCAGCCGCGCCGACGCCAGCACCGCCGCAGGTGACGGTGAGCGCGCCGCTGCAGCGGACAGTGCAGCCCACCGGGCGCTTCCTCGGCCAGTTCTCCGCGGTAGACAGCGTGGAACTGCGGGCGCAGGTGGGCGGCACGCTGTCCGCGATCTCGTTCGGGGACGGGCAACTGGTGCATGGGGGCGATCCGCTCTTCGCCATCGACCCGCGGCCGTTCCAGATCAGGCTCGACTCGGCGGTGGCGCAAGCCCAGGCCGCGGTGGCGAAAGAAGCGCTAGCCGGAACCGAGCTTTGGCGGGCGCAGCAGCTCAAGCGGTCCGATTTCGGCTCCGGCGAGAACGTCGACACGCGCGTGGCCGACGAGCACGCGGCACAGGCTGCCATCGCCACCGCCAAGGCGGCCATCAACGATGCGCGCCTCGACCTCGAATACGCGCGCGTCACGGCCCCGTTCACCGGCCGCATGGGCGCGCACCTGGTCTCGGTCGGCAGCCTGGTGAGCGGGAGCCGGGGCGGCGCCGGTGCGACCACGCTGTTGGCGACTATCGTCTCGCTCGACCCGATCCACGTCGATT
>CAXTQJ010000048.1:0-1230 GCA_964246245.1 uncultured Sphingomonadaceae bacterium | reverse complement strand
TCGACATGAGCGAAGCGGACTTCTTGGCCTACCAGCGAGCGCATCACGGCGCCGTCCCGCATGACGACGTCGCCATCAGCCTCGACGGCGAGGACCGCTTCGACCGGCACGGCACGCTCGACTTCATCGACAACGCGGTGAACCGAAGCAGCGGCACCATCCACGCGCGCGCGACCGTGCCCAATCCGCAGCTCGATCTCACGCCCGGGCAGTTCGTGCGGCTGCGCGTGGCGCTGGGTGGCCCGGCGCCGGTGCTGCTGGCGCCGGCCTCGGCCGTGGTGCCAGACCAGTCGCGGCAGGTCGTGATGACGGTGGCACCTGACGACACGGTGGTGCCGAAGCTGGTGGAGGTGGGCGACCTGTCGCAGGGGCTGCGGGTCATCCGCAGCGGGCTGGCCGCCAGCGACCGCATCGTCATCGACGGCCTGGTGCGGGTCCGCCCGGGGGCCAAGGTCACGCCCGTGCCGGGCGAGATCAAGCCTGCGTCCAGCGCCGACGCCGGCTGAGGAGGCCGCCATGCGCTTCGTCCACATCTTCATCGACCGGCCGATCCTGGCGACGGTGCTGAGCATCTTTCTCACGCTTGTGGGGCTCGGCGCGCTGGTCATCCTGCCGGTCGGGCAATACCCGGAGATCGTGCCGCCCACCGTGCAGGTGACCACGAGCTATCCCGGCGCGTCCGCCGAAGTGGTCAGCCAAACGGTGGCGACGCCGCTCGAGCAGCAGATCAACGGCGTCGAGAACATGCTCTACATGAGCAGCCAGTCCACCGGCGACGGCAAGCTCACCATCACCGTGACATTCGGCATCGGCACCGACCTGAACGTGGCGCAGATGCTCACCCAGAACCGGGTGCAGGACGCGCTGCCGCGGTTGCCCGACGACGTGCAGCGCCTGGGCGTGCAGGTGCGCAAGGCGACGCCCAACATCCTGCTCGCCGTGCACCTGTACTCGCCGGACAACTCGCGCGACAACCTCTACCTTTCCAACTACGCCACCCTGCATGTGAAGGACGCGCTGGCGCGGCTGCCGGGCGTGGGCGACGTGCAGCTATTCGGCGCGCGCGACTACGCCATGCGCATCTGGCTCGACCCGGACAAGGTCGCGGCGCACAGCCTCGACGCGAGCGAGGTGCTGGCGGCGCTGCGGGCGCAAAACATCCAGGTTTCGGCCGGCGTGCTGAACCAGCCGCCGGTACGCAGCGATGGGCCGTCCCCGCTCACCGTGCAA
>CAXTQJ010000047.1:13047-13705 GCA_964246245.1 uncultured Sphingomonadaceae bacterium | reverse complement strand
GATCAGCAGCTCGATCGACGTTCGCGAGCGCTTCGACCTGTCGCGCTGGCGCGTCGCGGGCAACGGCGCCGACATGATCCGGCCCGAGGTGATGCAGCACTTCGTCGACATGTTCGACCCCGCCGGCTTCTCGGCGGGCGCCTTCCTGCCGAGCTACGGTCTTGCCGAGGCGACGCTCGCGGTCAGCATCATGCCGGTCGGCGAGGGGATCGTCACCGACCTCGTCGACGAGCGCATCCTGTCGGGCGAGGGGTATGCGGGTATCGGGGCGGGCATCGGGTCTCCCGACGAGGGCAAGCCCACGCGCTACCGCGCGATCGTCAACTGCGGCCGCGCGCTGCCCGGGCTGACGATCGAAATCCGCGGCGAGGACGGCGGCGCGGTCGCCGACCGCCACATCGGCCGGCTGTTCGTGTCCGGGCTGGGCGTGATGGCCGGCTATTTCCACGACGACGCGGCGACGGCGGCATGCCTGACGGACGGCTGGCTCGACACCGGCGACATGGCCTACCTCGCCGACGGCTACGTCTACATCGTCGGCCGGGCCAAGGACATGATCATCATCAACGGCCGCAACCATTGGCCGCAGGACATCGAGTGGGCGATCGAGCAGTTGCCTGGCTTCAAGGCCGGCGACATCGCCGCGTTCGCGATCACC
>CAXTQJ010000047.1:12697-12971 GCA_964246245.1 uncultured Sphingomonadaceae bacterium | reverse complement strand
GGCATGACGTGCGTCGTCGAACTCGTCCCGCCACGGACGCTGCCGCGGACGTCGAGCGGCAAGCTGTCGCGGAGCAAGGCGCGGAGCCAGTACCTGTCCGGCGAAATCCAGCCGCTTGAGATTGCGGCGTAGCCGGCCGTCGCATCTGGGCAGGTACGACCAGATCCTCCGCGCTCGCGGGGAGGTGGCAGCTGCAGGCTGACGGAGGGGCGGTCGGGCGAGAAGTCGCGGTCACTCGCCCTACTGCCCCTCCGGCGCGCAAGAGCGCGCCACC
>CAXTQJ010000047.1:0-12687 GCA_964246245.1 uncultured Sphingomonadaceae bacterium | reverse complement strand
ATCTTCGCCGTCACCGGCGGGACCGGCTTCGTCGGCGGCCATCTCCTCCGGCTGGCGACCGAGAACGGCCATACTGTCCGCGCTCTCGCCCGCCGGCCGCAGCCGCCGCTCGCCGGCGTCGAGTGGATCGCCGGCGACCTCGCCGCCCCCGGCGACCTGTGCGTGGGGGCCGACGCCGTCATCCACATCGCCGGCACCATCAACGCCGCGACCCGCGCCGATTTCGACGCCGGCAACGTCGACGGCACCGCGAGCATCGTCGCGGCCGCGCGCGCCGCCGGCGTCGCCCGCTTCGTCCACGTCTCGTCGCTCGCCGCGCGGCTACCCGGCCTGTCCGACTACGGCGCGAGCAAGGCGGCGGCCGAGGGCGTCGTTCGCGCTGCCGGCTTCGCCGCGGCGATCGTCCGCCCGCCCGGCGTCTATGGCCCCGGCGACCGCGAGACGCTGGCGATCTTCAAGCTGGTCGCGCGCGGCCTTGCCTTGCTTCCCGGCCATGGCCGCTCGTCGTGGATCGAGGTCGGCGACCTCGCCACCGCTCTCCTCGCGGTCGCCGCAAGCGACTGGACCGGTGTCGCCGAAATCGACGACGGCCACGTCGGCGCGGCCGGAGGCGGCTACAGCCACGCCGATTTCGCGCTCGCCGTCGGGGCCGCAGTCGGCCGCCGGCCGCGCATGATCCGCCTGTCGCCACGCATTCTCCGCCTCGGCGCGACGGTCGACACCGCCCTTGCGGGGCGTCAACGAACGCCGACGCTCAGCCACGACCGTGCGCGTTATCTCGCCCATCCAGACTGGGTCGTCGTCACCGATGCGGGACTGCCGCCCGGCGTGTGGAGCCCGGCGGTCGACCTGCCGACCGGTCTCGCGCGCACCGCCCGGTGGTACCGCGCCGCCGGCTGGTTGCGCTGATCGCGGCCCGACTTTAACCTTATTGTCGCGTTACTCGCGTTTCCGATCCTGCAGGACGATCGCATGACCGACCGCGCCACCATCTTCGCCCGCATCGTTGAGTTGATCGCGCCGATCAATCCGAAGGGCGTGCCGCTGACCGACGCGACGAGCTTCGCCAACGACCTCGAGATGGATAGCCTGACGGTGATGGACCTCGTCGCCAACATTGAGGACAAGTGGGACATCGTCCTGCCCTTGAACCTGCTCCCCGAGCTCGAGACGATCGGCCAGGTCGCCGACGCCGTCGCGAAACTGACGAAATGATCGACCTGCTCGACAAGTTCGACCCGATCGCCACCGAGCGGCAGGCGGTGCTCGATGCCGGCGGCCGCGATCCCGTCGGCGTCGTCATGTCGAAGGTGCTGTCGCCGACGCGCGCGATCGTCGCCGGGCGCGAGACGATCCTGATGGGCACCTACAACTACATGGGGATGACGTTCGACCCCGATGTCATCGCCGCGGGCGAAGCGGCGATCCGCGACTTCGGGGCCGGTACAACGGGGAGCCGGTCCTTGAACGGCACCTACGCCACCCACCGCGAATGCGAGGACGCGCTCAAGGACTTCTACGGCACGAAGCACGCGATGGTCTTCTCGACCGGCTATCAGGCGAATTTGGGCGTCGTGTCGACGCTCGCCGGGCGCGGCGAGTACGTCGTCCTCGACGCCGACAGCCACGCGTCGATCTACGACGGCTGCAGCATGGGCAACGCCGACGTCATCCGCTTCCGCCACAATAGCGTCGACGACCTCGCCAAGCGTCTCGGCCGCCTGCCTGCCGAAGCGGGCAAGCTGGTCGTGCTCGAGGGCGTCTATTCGATGCTCGGCGACATCGCGCCGCTCGCCGAGATGGTCCGGGTGGCGAAGGCGCACGGCGCGATGGTGCTGGTCGACGAGGCGCACGCGATGGGCTTCTTCGGCGACCACGGCCGCGGCGTGACCGAGGCGGCGGGCGTCGAGGACCAAGTTGACTTCGTCATTGGAACCTTCTCGAAGTCGGTCGGCACGGTCGGCGGCTTCTGCGTATCGAATCATCCGAAGTTCGAGGTGCTGCGCCTCGTCTGCCGCCCGTACATTTTCACCGCGTCGCTGCCGCCGGCAGTCGTCGCGTCGTCGGCGACGTCAATCCGCAAGCTGATGCACAATTACAACAAGCGCGCGCACCTGTGGGAGAATACGCGGGCGATGCACGCCGGGCTGCGCGCGCGCGGCTTCACGCTGGGGACCGCGACCGCCGAGAGCGCGATCCTCGCCGTCATCATGCCCGACCAGGCAACGACGCTCGCGATGTGGCAGGCGCTGCTGGAACGCGGCGTCTACGTCAATTTCGCGCGGCCGCCGGCGACGCCGACCGGCGTCTACCTCCTCCGCTGCTCGCTGTGCGCCGAGCACACGGCTGACGAGATCGCAACGATCCTCGCCGCGTTCGATGCCGCGGCGGCCGCAGTCGGGGTCCAGCTGAAGGCCGCGGCGTAGAGAGAATGACCACAATTTCGACTAGGCTTGTCATCCCGGCGCAGGCCGCAATGACAAGGAGTTCAACCTAACCCCGTCTGCCCGCGACGACGCCGGTCGGCGCTCGCGGATCGACGAAGCCGTCGACGTCAGCTCGTCCGTGCCAGCGCATTCAGCGCGGCGCGCACCCGCTGCCGCACGCCGGGATCGCGCGTCGTTTCGAGCATCGCGCCGAGCGACGCCCGCGCCGCGCCGATGGCGCCGGCGAGCTGTTCGAGCCGTGCGCGCTCCCACCACAGCCCGGTGAAGCCCGGCGCGATCAGCGTCATCCGCTCGTGGAGCGTCAGCGCGCGCGCGACGTCGCCGGCCCGCCGGGCGCGCGTCGCCTGGTTCGACACCAGCCGGACCAGCGTCGCGCGGTTCGACAGCGGCACGAGGTGGTCGGCCTCGACCGTCCCGCTGCCGCCGAGTACGCGTTCGAGCACCGTTGCCAGCCCCCGCCCGCCGAGCAGGCGGCCGCCGTCGAAGGCGTCGATCAACGTCGTAACCGGCTCGGCCCCGACGCGGACGAGGACGTGGCCGGGCAGGCCGAGCGGGTCGGCGGTCCAGCCGACGCGGCGGGCCAGCGCGACGTAGAGGATCGACAGCGTCACCGGCAGGCCGAGCTTGCGATCGAGCAGCGCGAGGAAATCGGCGTTGCGCGGGTTGTCGTAGTCGGCGGTATCGCCGGTGATCTCGAGGGTATGCGCGATCAGCTCGGCGAGCAGCCGTGCGCGGTCGGCGACGGTGTCGACGCCGGCCGCCTCGCGCTGCAGGCGGAGGACGAGGCCGGTCAGCCGGGCGCGGGCGGTGTCGAGCGCCGCGTCGGGATGGTCGGCGGCGGCGAGGAGCAGCGCGGCGTCGGCGAGGTCGATCGCGCCATCGTCGACCAGCCCCAGCCGCGCGAGGTCGCTGGTCCGCAGGGCCACGTCGCTTGCGCTCGTCATCGCCGTCTCTCCTCGCGTGTTCGTCCCGCCCCCACCCTGGATAATCGCAGGATGTCGCGCTATTCGACGCTTGTCGAGCCTATCCGTCACGCAAGGCGAGCGCCCGGGCGTAGACCGCCGACCGCGGCACGCCGAGCGCAGCGCTGACCTCGGCGACGGCGGCGCTCAGCGGCGCGCGCCCCATCGCGGCGGCGAGCAGCGTTTCGAGGTCGACGGCGACTTCGGGTGGGGCACCGCCGACGACGATGACGACCTCGCCGCGTGGAGGAACTTCGGCGTAGCGTGCGGCAAGGCTCGTCAGGGTCCCGTCGACCGTCTCCTCGAAGCGCTTGGTAATCTCGCGCGCGACCGCCGCCGGCCGGTCGCCTAGGCGATGGGCCAGCGCGGCGAGCGTCGCCGCCGTCCGCGGCCCCGATTCGTAGACAACCAGCGTCGCGCGGAGATGCACGACCTCGCCGATCGCCGCGTCGCGCGCGGCGGCCTTTGCCGGCAGGAAGCCCATGAACAGGAAGCGGTCGGTCGGCAGCCCGGCGAGCGTCAGCGCGGCGACCGCGGCGCACGCCCCGGGGATGGTGACGACGGCAACGCTCGCGGCGCGGCAGTCGCGGACGAGCTTGTAGCCGGGGTCGGAGATCAGCGGCGTACCCGCATCGCTGACCAGCGCGATCGCCTCGCCAAAGGCGCGCGCGACCAGCCCGGAGCGAACGGCGTCGGCGTTGTGGTCGTGGTACGGCGTCATCGGCACCTTCGCCCCGATGTGGGCGAGCAGCTTTGCCGTCACCCGCGTGTCCTCGGCAGCAATCAGGCTGACGCCGGCGAGCGTCGCGGCGGCGCGGGGGGACAGGTCGCCGAGATTGCCGATCGGCGTCGCGACGATATACAGGCCGGGCGGCAGCGGGTCGGACGGAGTTTGCATATGCGTACCTTGGGCGAAGCGCGCGGCCGATGCCAACGCGCCGTGCGCCGCGGCGTCGTCGCGGCCGCGCTGGTCGCCGCCGGGTGCGCGTCGGGACCCCAGCGGGTCGCGTTGACCACGCCGGTCCCGCCGCCGCCCGGCCCCCCCCGGCCCGCGGTTGTCCCGCCGCGCGTGCCGGTCGCGGCGCGGAACCGCGTCGCACTCCTCGTGCCTGTGACCGGACCGAACGCGGCGGTCGGCCAGTCGATCGCCAACGCGGCGACGATGGCGCTGCTCGATACCGGCGCCGCGCGGCTCGACCTTCAGGTCTACGATACCGCCGCGGGGGCGGGGCCGGCGGCGGCGAAGGCGCTCGCCGACGGCGCGACGCTGTTCCTCGGGCCGCTACTCGCGCCCGACGTCCGCGCGGTTCAGGGCGTCGCGGGCGCGGCGGGGGTGCCGGTGCTCAGCTTCTCGAACGACGCCAGCGTCGCGGGGAACGGCACCTACGTCCTCGGCTATCAGCCGACCCAGTCGATCGCGCGGATCGTCGCCTATGCCCGCGGCCGCGGCGTCGAGCGCTTCGCCGCGCTCGTTCCCGCCGGCGTCTACGGCCAGCGCGCGGCGACGGCTTTCCTCCGCGCGGTCGAGTCCGCCGGCGGCAAGGCCGTCGCCGTCCAGCTATCCACGGACCTCGGCCGGCCTGCTGGCCGCGGCGCGGAAGCTGACCAACTACGACGCCCGCAGTGCGGCCGCGACCAAGTCGGCAGCGCTCCGCCCCGACGGCACGGTGGCGACAATCGCCAAGCAGATCGCACCGGTCGCGTTCCAGGCGCTGCTGATCGCCGATTCGGGAGCGGTCGCGGCGTCGGTCGCGCCGGCATTGACGCAGTTCGGTGCGACGCCGCTCCTCGTCATGGGAACCGAGCTGTGGGGCAGCGAGCCGGCGATCGTCGAAGCCGCCGCGCTTCATGGCGCGGTGTTCGCTGCCGTCCCCGACGACCGCTTCCGGCAGCTCGGCGTCCGCTATCGTGACAAGTTCGGCGGAGCGCCGTCGCGGTTGGCCAGCCTCGGCTACGACGCGGCTCTCCTCGCCAATGGCCTTGCCGCCGGGTGGACCCCGGGGACGGCGTTTCCCCGCGCCGGGCTGACGGCGACGAGCGGGTTCAGCGGCATCGATGGCTTTTTCCGCTTTGGCCCCGGTGGCGTCGCCGAACGCGGGCTCGAGGTCGAGCAGGTCGGACCGAGGGGCTTCACCGTCGTCGCCGCAGCGAAGGCCGACTGACGGCGCGGCGTCGCGCCGCTTGCCGTCGAGCGATGCCACGACCATTTCACCGCCTCAACGATCCGACGGAGCAGCCATGGACCATTTCGACGAAGTCGACCAACCCGGCGCGGTCGCCGACGTCGCGCCGATCCCGCAGGAACGCGCCGAGGCGGCGGTGCGCGATCTGCTTCGCTGGGCCGGCGACGACCCCGATCGCGAAGGCCT
Source organism: uncultured Sphingomonadaceae bacterium (assembly GCA_964246245.1). Taxonomy (GTDB): domain Bacteria; phylum Pseudomonadota; class Alphaproteobacteria; order Sphingomonadales; family Sphingomonadaceae; genus Polymorphobacter_B. The sequence goes on along the minus strand of CAXTQJ010000047.1, from coordinate 6,909 downwards.
GCGCGACACCCCCGGCCGCGTCGCGCGGGCTTTCCGCGAATATTTCCGCGGCTACCTCGAGGACCCCGGCGTCCATCTCGACCGGACGTTCGGCGAGACCGGCGGTTACGACAACATCGTCCTCCTTCGCGACATTCCGTTCCAGTCGCATTGCGAACATCACATGGCCCCGATCATCGGCGTCGGCCATATCGCCTATCTGCCGCGCGACCGCGTCGTCGGCATCTCCAAGCTGGCGCGTGTCCTCCACGGCTTTGCCCGTCGGCTCCAGGTCCAGGAACGGCTGACCGCCGAGGTCGCCGACTGCATCCAGCAGCAGCTCGATCCGCTCGGTGTCGCCGTCGTCCTCGACGCCAGCCACGCGTGCATGAGCGCACGCGGCGTCCAGACGACGGGGGTAACGATGACCACCAGCCGAATGCTCGGCTGCTTCCGCGACGACGAGCGCAGCCGGAAAGAGGTGCTGAGCCTGATGGGAAAGGGGTGACTGCTTCTTAGGCTGGGCATGCGCCTGGCGCTGATCGGCATCCAGCGTAAACCGCCCGCGGCCGTTAGCGGCGCGCCGCCTGGATGATCGAAACCATTCGAGCAGCGAACGCGAAAGCGACCGTCAAGAAAGTCAGTAACATCATTTCCATCTGACGGCGGATTGACGCGGCTGTCAGGCCGCGCCGGCCGTCGCGCGGGCTTGTGCCGGGATCGCGATTCGCTGACTAGAGGCGTTCGTTTCATCCGACTGCTGGCCAAGGCCGAGGGACCGTTTTACCGATGACCATGTTCATGTTCGCCACCGGCATCGAGAATTCCTATCCGATGGTCGGCGGCAAGCGCGTCGACGAGATGGCCAAATGCCGGCACTACGACCGCTGGCAGGCCGACTTCGACGCGGTCGAGGATCTCGGCATCGGCTATCTCCGCTACGGCCCGCCGATCCACACGACGTGGCTCGGCGACGGTCGCTACGACTGGAGCTTCGCCGATGCGACCTTCGCCGATCTGCTCAAGCGCGACATCACCCCGATCGTCGACCTGTGCCATTTCGGCGTCCCCGACTGGATCGGTGACTTCCAGAATTCCGACTTTCCCGCGCTATTCGCGCGCTACGCCGCCGCCTTCGCCGCACGTTTCCCGTGGGTCCAGCTCTACACCCCGGTCAACGAGATGTTCATCTGCGCGCTGTTCAGCGCCAAGTACGGCTGGTGGAACGAGGCGCTGGCAAGCGACCGCGCCTTCGTCACCGCGCTGAAGAACATCGTCCGCGGCAACGTGCTCGCGATGGAGGCGATCCTCGACGTCCGCGCCGACGCGATCTTCATCCAGTCGGAATCGTCTGAATACTATCACGCCGACAACCCCGCCGCGATCGGTCCGGCCGAGGTGTTCAACTCGCTCCGCTTTCTCAGCCTTGATCTCAATTTCGGCCGGCGGGTGGGGTCGGAGATGTACCAGTACCTGCTCGACAACGGCGTGACCCGCGACGAGTACGACTGGTTCATGAACATGCGGCTGAAGCAGCACTGCATCATGGGCAACGACTATTACCTGACCAACGAGCACCGCGTCGCCGCCGACGGCAGCAGCCGTGCATCGGGCGAGGTATTCGGCTACGACGGCATCACGTGGCAGTATTTCGACCGCTACCGCCTGCCGGTTATGCACACCGAGACCAACCTGTCGGATTACGGCGACGGCCAGGCGTCGGTCGACTGGCTGTGGAAGCAGTGGGCGAGCGTCCTGCGCGTGCGCAACGACGGCATCCCGATGGTCGGCTTCACGTGGTATTCGCTGACCGACCAGGTCGACTGGGACACCGCGCTCCGCGAGGACAATGGCCGGGTCAACCCGCTCGGCCTCTACGACCTCGACCGGAAGATCCGGCCCGTCGGCGCGGCGTACAAGCAGCTGATCAAGGACTGGGCGATGGTGCTGCCGACCCAGAGCGTGTGCATGGTCGTGCCGCTGGTCAAGCCGAGCGAATACAACGATCCGTGGGCGCAGCGCCGCCGCGCCGAGGCCGAGGCGATGCGCCGCGTCAAGGCCCCGCCGCCGTCCGACACCAGCGCGTCGGCGAGCGCGGGCCAGGCGTGACAGCGCGCGGGCGCTGCCGTAAGACGTGACGCGGACAACACGACAGGGACACGACGATGGGCACGATCCTCGCCAACCGGACTTACGCCATCCTGCTCGCGACGCTGCTCGCGATCGCGGCGATCGCCGGCTATCACGGCGGGGTACTCGACGCGACGTGGACGGTCGCCTTCGTCGTGTTCCTCCACGTCCTGTCGGGGATCGTGTGGATCGGCCTCCTTTATTACTTCAACCTTGTCCAAATCCCGACGATGCCGAAGGTACCGGCCGAGCTGAAGGGCGGCGTGTCGAAATACATCGCGCCCGAGGCGCTGCTGTGGTTCCGCTGGGGCGCGGTCGCGACGCTGGTCACCGGGCTGACCGTCGCCGGGCTCAAGGGCTATCTCCACCAGGCGTTCACCTTCCAGTCCGGCTTCCGCGTCATCGGCACTGGCATGTGGCTGGCGGTGATCATGGCGGCGAACGTCTGGTTCATCATCTGGCCGAACCAGAAGCGTGCGCTCGGCCTCGTCCCCGCCGACGACGCGGCCAAGGCGACGAGCGCGCGGACGGCGATGCTCGCGTCGCGGACGAACTTCGTCCTGTCGTTCCCGATGCTCTACTGCATGGTCACCCAGCTCTACCTCGGCGGGGCCGGCAACGGCTAAGCCGACGCGCGTTCCCGCACCGGATTGGTGAACGCCATCGTCCCGTCGGCGACCTTGCCGTAGCGGAGCGCGACGAGGTCGCGGAGATAGTTCTGGTGAACCCGCCACGGCGCAGTGGTCCCCTGTTTCGGGAACTGCGCCATCGCCCGGGTGACGTAGCCCGACGAGAAATCGAGGAACGGCGCCTCGCCCACGGCCGACGCGTCGCGGATGGGGGTCGCGATGCGGGTGCCGGTGCGGTCCATATGCCTGAGGATGCGGCAGACGTATTCGCTCGTCAGGTCGGCTTTCAGCGTCCACGAGGCGTTGGTATAGCCGAAGGCGTTGGCAAGGTTGGGCACGCCCGAATACATCATCCCCTTGTAGTTGAACGTCGCCGCGAAATCGACGCGCGCGCCGTCGACGTCGACCGCCATCCCGCCGAACAGCTGAAGCTGGAGCCCGGTCGCGGTGACGATGATGTCGGCGGGCAGCTCCTCGCCCGACGCGAGCCGGATGCCGCCGGCGGTGAAGCGGTCGATGTGGTTGGTGACGACCGACGCCCGCCCCGCCTTGATCGACGCGAACAGGTCGGCGTCGGGGACGAGGCACAGCCGCTGGTCCCACGGGTTGTAGCGCGGGGTGAAATGCGTCGCGACGTCGTAGTCGGGGCCGAGATGCTGGCGGACGCCATCGATCAGCAGCGCCTTGACCTTGGCCGGTTTCTTCCGTGACCGGTCGAAGAAGAACATGCCGAGCAGGACGTTCTTGGTCCGGACGAGGCCGTAGGCGAGCTTGGCCGGCAGACGCGCGCGCAGCCAGTCGGCGATGCCGTCGGCCGCGGGTCGCGCGACGACGTAGCTCGGGCTACGCTGGAGCATCGTCACGTGCGCCGCCGTCCGCGCCATTTCGGGGACGAGCGTCACTGCGGTTGCGCCGCTGCCGATGACGACGACGCGCTTGCCGGCGTAGTCGAGGTTGGCCGGCCAGTGCTGCGGGTGGACAATCGTCCCGGCGAAATCGGCGCTGCCGGCGAAGTCGGGCGAGTGGCCTCGCGCATAATCGTAGTAGCCGCTGCACATGAACAGGAAGCCGCACGTCAGCGTCCGCGTCGCGCCGTCGACTTGCACCGTTACCGTCCACACCGCGTCGGCCGACGACCAGTCGGCGGCGACGACCCGGTGGCCGAAACGGATGTGGCGGTCGATGCCGTTCTCCGCCGCCGTCTCGTGGACGTAGTTGAGGATTGACGGCCCGTCGGCGATCGCCTTCGCCTCGCGCCACGGCTTGAAGCTGTAGCCCAAGGTGTACATGTCCGAATCGCTGCGGATGCCCGGATAGCGGAACAGGTCCCACGTCCCGCCGATCGCCGCGCGGCCTTCCAGGATGGCGTAAGTTTTCGCCGGGCAGTTGGTCTGGAGATGACGCGCCGCGCCGATGCCCGACAGTCCGGCCCCCACGATCACGACGTCGAAATGCTCGATCATTGCCGCGCTCCGCCAAGGTGACGCGAGCGTAACCCAACCGGCGGGCGATTCCTATCCGGCGACGGACGGCCGCCCCGGCAGGGACCGGCGACGGGGCACGCCGGCCGCGCTAACCCATGTTAGCGCGCGGAAAAGACTGGGCAATAGGGTCAAAGCGGCTCTTTTCGCCAATTCCCGAGGCAGCTTTGCACAACTCTGCCGACCTATCGCGATGTCATGGCCCCGAACGAACCGCTCCCGCTCTCGCTGCCGTCGCTATCGATCCACGCTCCGTGAACCATCGCATGGCGGGCCGACGCCAAACGACGTCCGGCCCGGGCGGCCGGGTAAGGCTAGGCCCGGCCCTCGCGGCGGCCGCGCTGTCGCTGTCGGCGTGCGCGAGCCTACCGACCAGCGGGCCGACCGTCCACCAGGTCGTCAAGCAATCGCGGTCGGGGCAGACGATCATGCCGTTCACCCTCGTTCCGCTCGATGTCGATGCGCTGCGCCGCGCGGCGCCGCCGCCCGATCCGGGAATTGCGAGACTGGCCGCACTGGGCAGCGGTCCCGCGCCGCTGCGCGCCGACATGATCCTGCCCGGCGATACCCTGAGCATTGCGGTCTTCGAAGTCGGCGTCAGTCTGTTCGGTCCCGGCGGCCCCCCGGCGGCCGGGGCGGCGGGGCCGCGGCCCCCGGCGGCGGCCCCCCCCCACCGGCCCCGCGCCCCCCCGCGACGCGGCCGCGCGGCCGGGGAGGCCGCGGGGGGCGGTGCGGTCGGCCGAGCAGCAGGCCGAGGCGGTCGTGCTCTCGGCCGTGATGGTGCCCGCGGTGGCAATCACCAAGACGGCGGCTGTGGAGTGAGGGGGGCGTTCCGGGGAGCATCAGCCAGCCGGCAAGTAGTCCCAGGTTGCTGCTTGAGCAGGCGTGGCCCCTATTCGGGTTTGCGCCGCCGCTCTCCTTCTGGCATTCCCCCGCTAGACGCCAATCCGGCTGCCACGCTTGCGGTCCCGCACCGCCGCGGCGTGATCAGGTCCGGCGACGAAGCTGGCGGGAGCTACGTCGGCAAGGAGATCGCTAACCTTGAGCCTGCTGTCTCGCGTCCTGAAGCGGATGCCCCCGGTCCGGCGCCTTGAGGCGGAGCGCGATGCGTTGCGCGGCGAACGCGACTCCATGCAGCTCAAGGTGCGGGCAATCTCGGCGAGGATGGGCATCCTGGAGGAGCAAGGCCGTGTGCTGGCCGTCGAGCGGGACCGCTGTGCCGAGCAGGTGAAGGTCCAGACGGCGGAACAGGGCCGCCTGTCAGCGCAACTCAGGGCGGCGTTGGCAGCCTGTGACGCAGTTGCGGCGGAGCGCGACACGCTCAAGGCCGACCGTGATGCGTTGCTCGCTCAGCAGGAGGACGCGGGCGGCGAGCGCGACCAGCCCACCCATGATCCTGACCGGCTCCGCCAGGATGCAGCCGCGGGTCCAATGCCAGCGAACTCCTCGCTCAGCCCAGTCAAGGAGGAAGCTTCCAGGCAAGATCATTGACCGCCGTGGCGCAGTTCGGGTGTGTTCCTCGCCGGCTTGCACGGCAAGCCCGAGTTCCTGCCTGACGTGGGCGTAGCGCACGAGGGTCGAGTCGGCGCTGAGTCCAGGGCAAGCTGCCGCAAGGCGGCGATCCCGGCCCGGGTGAACAGCCCCACAGGTCGCCCCCTCGATCCTGACAAGCCCGCGCCCGGTCAGGCCCCGCGTTGCCCGGCAGCGGCTTCAAGCCCGGCAAGCCGCGCTAGTCGCGCCAGCCGGGGTCCCGGCGGTCGAGCAAGCGAAGCATGGCGGGCCACTCCAGCACACCGAAGGGGCGGCGCGTTCCAGGCTGGTACTGGTGCACCGCGTGCTCCACGGTATGGGCGTCGGGCATGGTCAGCTCCGCCCGTGCCGCCATTGCGTCCACCTGGGCGCGACAGGCCATCTCAAGCCAGTACATGCCGTTGAACGCCTCGGCGGCGCTTGGCCCGGTGGTCAGCAGGCCGTGGTTGCGCAGCACCATGAAGCGCCGGTCCGCCAAGTCCCGCTGCAGCCGGCCACGCTCGTCGAGGTCCACCGCCGGACCCTCGTAATCGTGGTAGGCGACCGGCATGCAGCGCATCGCCGTCTGGGACAGCGGCAGCAGGCCGCAGCGCATGGCCGACACTGCGACGCCTGCCCGGCTGTGCGTGTGGATCACGCAGGCCGCATCGGGCCGCACCGCGTGGACGGCGCTGTGGATCACGTAGCCGGCCGGGTTGATGCCCACGTCGGGATGCGGGTTCAGCACCACGCCGCCATCGGGATCGATGGTGATCAGGCTGGAGGCGGTGATCTCCTCGTACAGCCAGCCGAACGGGTTGATCAGCAGCCGCTCGCCCTCCCCGGGAACCCGGAGGGTGACGTGGTTGTACACCAGGTCGCTCATGCCGTAGATCGCCAGCAGGCGATACACCGCGGCGCAGTCCAGCCGTGCCTGCCACTCCGTTTGCGAAACCCGGCTCCTGACGCCGGCGGGATGCGTGTCCGGCATGGGGCTACTCCGCTGCCACGGCGAGGGTGGGACTCTGCTTGCCCATGGCCAGCACCACCAGCCCGGCCACGACGGCAAAGGCGATCAGCGGCAGCAGGCCCAGGGTGAAGCTGCCGGTCAGGTCCTTGATGGCGCCGATCAGGAACGGCCCCACGAACCGCTCGCCGGCTGCGGTCTCGACGGTCCATTG
>CAXTQJ010000046.1:10999-13776 GCA_964246245.1 uncultured Sphingomonadaceae bacterium | reverse complement strand
GGTTCGTGCCGAACGCGGTCTCGGCGACGACGAGCCCTTCGGCGGCGATCCGCGCGCACAGGGGTGCAATCAGCTGATCCGCGAGGGCGCGACACTGATCCAAACCGCTGCGGACGTGCTCGAGGCGCTGGCCACGGTCTGCGGCGACGTCGGCGGCCGGCTGATGGCCCCCGACGCGGCGTGGGAGGCGGAGCCGGTGGCGGCCGAGGCCGACGACGCGACCCTCGCCGCGATCACCGCGTTGCTGTCGCCGGTGCCGGTTGCGATCGACGAGCTGGTGCGGCAAACCGGCGCGCCGAGCGCGACGGTAGCAAGCGCGCTGCTCGACCTTGAGCTGGCGGGGCGGATCGTGCGGCACGCGGGGGGACGGGTGGCGGCGCGTTAGCGGCGGAGATGCGCGGCGATGTCTTGGCCGCCATAGAAGACGCCGGCGACCACTTTGCTGTTTTCGACCGCGTGAAGGATGTGGCACCGGCGATCGTAGCTCATCGACCGGAGGCCGGGCGCGAGATCGTCGTGCCGCATTCCTCGCTGCGGAAATAGCGATAGTTTCTCGCAGTGCGCGATGTAATAGTCGATGGTTGAAGGGAACCGTGTAGCGCAACGTAATCGCGCAGTTCGATCGTGAAAGCCGATGCGATCGCGTCCTCCTTCGCCTTGCCTTGTATGGGCTGCGGCAAGCTCTCCCTCAACGCCCCTTGCCACCGTCCCCATATAACGCGTAGGGGCCGCCGCGCTTGGCGGGCCGGGAGCACGTGCATGGAACTCGTCATCGTCGAATCGCCCGCCAAGGCCAAGACGATCAACAAATATCTCGGGCCGAACTACGTCGTCCTGGCGAGCTATGGCCACGTCCGCGACCTGCCGGCGAAGGACGGCAGCGTCGAGACCGACAACGGTTTCGCGATGCACTGGGAAACGTATGCCGACAAGGCGCGCCAGCTGAAGGCGATCGGCGACGAGGCGAAAAAGGCCGACCGCGTCATTCTCGCGACCGACCCCGACCGCGAGGGTGAGGCGATCAGCTGGCACCTGCTCGAGTGGCTGAAGGCGAAGAAGGGCCTGCTTCCCAAGGGCGGCGCGACGCGGGTGACGTTCAACGAGATCACCAAGACCGCCATCCTCGCCGCGATGGCGAAGCCGCGCGACCTCGACGCCGACCTCATCGACGCCTACCGGGCGCGCCGCGCGCTCGACTATCTCGTCGGCTTCAACCTGTCGCCGGTGCTGTGGCGAAAGCTGCCCGGGGCGAAGAGCGCCGGGCGCGTCCAGTCGGTCGCGCTGCGCATCGTCGTCGACCGCGAGCGCGAGATCGAGACTTTCGTGCGCCGCGAATACTGGACGGTCGAGGCAACGCTCGCGACCGTCGCCGGCGCGTCGTTCGTCGCGCGGCTGACCCACTGGCAGGGGCGGAAGCTGGACCGCTTCGACCTCGCCGACGTCGTTACCGCGCAGCAGGCGCGCGCCGATGTCGAGGCCGGCAAGTTCACCGTGTCGGTGGTCGAGACCAAGCCGGTCACGCGCAACCCCTACCCGCCGTTCACCACCTCGACGCTCCAGCAGGAGGCGTCGCGCAAACTCGGCTTCACCGCCAGCCACACGATGCGGGTGGCGCAGTCGCTCTACGAAGGCGGAGCGATCACCTATATGCGGACCGACGGCGTCCAGATCGCCGCCGAGGCCATCGCCGCCGCACGCGCCGTCATCGCCGAGGACTACGGCGGCGGCGAGCACGTCCTGCCCAAGGCTCCGCGCCACTACGCGACCAAGGCCAAGAACGCGCAGGAAGCGCACGAGGCGATTCGCCCGACCGACCTCGCTCGGCGGCCGAGCGGCAGCGGTGACGACGCGCGTCTCTACGCCCTCGTCTGGAAGCGGACGATCGCGTCGCAGATGGCGTCGGCCAAGATGGAGCGGACCAGCGTCGACCTGACCGAAGCCGGCGGCAGGGCGACGCTCCGCGCGACCGGCCAGGTCGTGATCCATCCCGGCTTCCTCGCCGTCTACACCGAGACCAGCGACGAGCCCGACGAGGAGGGCGACGACGGCCGCCGCCTGCCCCGGCTGACGCAGGGTGAGACGCCGCAGGTCACCGCCGCGCGCGCCGACCAGCACTTCACCGAGCCGCCGCCGCGCTATTCGGAGGCGTCGCTGGTCAAGCGCCTCGAGGAGCTCGGCATCGGCCGGCCGTCGACCTACGCCTCGATCCTCGCGACGCTGCGCGATCGCAGCTATGTCCGGATGGAGAAGAACCGCTTCTTCGCCGAGGAGAAGGGCAGGCTGGTCACCGCCTTCCTCGAACGCTATTTCGAGAAGTACGTCAGCTACGACTTCACCGCCGACCTCGAGACGCGGCTCGACGAGGTGTCGGCCGGCGACCTCGACTACCTGACCGTCCTCGGCGATTTCTGGAAGGACTTCGCGCCGAAGACCAAAGAAGTCCTCGACATCCGCCCGTCCGACGTGACGGCGGCGATCGACGACTTCCTGTCGCCGTTCCTCTTCCCGCCCAAGGCCGACGGCGGCGATCCGCGGCTGTGCCCGACGTGCGGTACCGGCCGCCTCGGCCTCAAAACCGGCAGGTTCGGCGCGTTCGTCAGCTGCTCGAACTATCCCGACTGCCGCTACACCCGGCAGTTCGGCGAGGGCGGCGAGCTGAAGGAGTCGACCGGGCCGATCGTTCTTGGCGACGATCCCGCCACGCGGCAACCGGTGTCCCTGCGTTCGGGCCGGTTCGGTGCGTATGTCCAGCTCGGCGAGGACGGCGCCAAGAACGA
>CAXTQJ010000046.1:0-10989 GCA_964246245.1 uncultured Sphingomonadaceae bacterium | reverse complement strand
GGGCCCCCCAAAAAAACGACTCCAAGCCGCCGCGTGCGTCGATCCCCAGGGACATGCGGGTCGTCGGCCCCGACGACCTCGACACTGCGGTCAGACTGCTCAGTCTGCCGCGCACGGTCGGTCAACATCCGGAAACCGGTCAGCCGATCACCGCGAGTATAGGCCGCTACGGCCCCTACCTCGCCCACGGCGGGAAGTACGCGCGGCTGTCGTCGAGCGCCGAGGTGTTCGAGACCGGCATGAACGCGGCGGTGGCCAAGCTCGCCGATGCCGCCGCCAACCCCGGCCGCGCGCGCAACGCGCCGACGCCGCTGCGCGAGGTCGGGCCGCATCCGGTGTCAGGCGCGGTCATCAAGTTAATGGAAGGTCGGTTCGGCCCCTACCTGACCGACGGCACGACCAATGCCAACGTCCCCAAGGGCGAAGACGGCATGGCGCTGAGCCCCGACGCCGCGGCGGCGCTGATCGACGCGCGCGCATCGATGCCAGCGAAGGGCAAGAAGCCGGCGAAGCGCCCGGCCAGGGCGAAGCCGCTGGCGAAAGCGAAGCCGGCAACGCCCGTCAGCACAGCGTCGACCGTACCGGCCAAGCCGAAAACGGCCACGGCCGCCAAGTCCGCCGCCCGCACCGCTTCGGCCAAGGTCGCGCCAGCGACGCGGCCGCGAACGCGGAAGGCGACAGGCACGGTATAGGCGTGGCAGCATGGGTGAAAGGCTCGCTTGGAAGGAAGATCGGCATGACCATGTCGCACACGCGCGATCGCGTGCCGCCGCGCGTGATATGTCTTTGACTTTGCTCGCGACGGTAAATCAGAGCGAGAAAGCGCAGGGGCTGGCGGTTACCACGAGTAAAGCGATATGACGGCGACGATCACCGCCCGTGTCCTCGGCCACGCGCATGACCTTGCCGCCGCTGATTGGGATGCCTGCGCCGGGCCGGGCAATCCCTTCGTCAGCCACGCGTTCTTCACCTGCCTCGAGGATTCGGGCAGCGCCACGCCCGGCACGGGCTGGCAGCCGGTCCATCTCGTCATCGACGACGACTGCGGCCGACCGGCAGCGATCATGCCCAACTATCTGAAATCGCACAGCCAGGGCGAATATGTCTTCGATCATGGCTGGGCCGATGCGTGGGCCCGCGCCGGTGGCCGCTATTACCCGAAGCTGCAAAGCTGCGTGCCCTTTACCCCCGCCACCGGACCGCGTCTGCTGCTACGCGATCCGGCACTAGCCCCCGCCTTGCTCGGTGCCGCGGAGGCGCTGACCCGCCAGAACAAGCTGTCGTCGGCCCACGCCACCTTCGTCGATCCCACGCAGATCGCGGCGTTCGAGGCGGCCGACTGGCTGGTCCGCATCGATCAGCAGTTTCACTGGGTCAACAATGATTACAAGACGTTCGCCGATTTTCTCGCCGAGCTGTCGTCGCGGAAGCGCAAGGCGATCCGCAAGGAGCGCGAGGGGGCGCTGGCCGGCGGGATCGAGATCGACCTGCTGACCGGCGGCGCGATCGAGGAACGCCACTGGGACGCCTTCTGGGGCTTCTACCAGGACACCGGCAACCGCAAATGGGGCCGGCCGTACCTGACGCGCAAGTTTTTCAGTTTGATGGGCGAACGGATGGCCGACCGCGTCCTCCTCGCCCTCGCCCGGCGGGGCAACCGGATCATCGCCGGGGCGCTCAACCTGATCGGCGGCGACTGCCTCTACGGCCGCTACTGGGGGTGCCGCGAGGACGTGCCGTTCCTCCACTTCGAGCTGTGCTATTATCAGGCGATCGACTGGGCGATCGCGCACGGTCTCGCCCGCGTCGAGGCCGGGGCGCAGGGGAGCCACAAGCTCGCGCGCGGCTACCGCCCGACACCGACGTACAGCGCTCACTTCATCCCCGACCCCGGCTTCCGCCGCGCCGTCGCCGATTTCCTCGCCGCCGAGCGCGCTGCGGTGGTCGATCATATCGAGGCGCTCGACGACGAGGGGCCGTTTCGCAAGGGCCCGTGACACGCTGATCCGGCTTTTTGGGCATCGTCCGTCACGTCTTACGGATCAACGACTTGTCTTCCAGTATGGTGACGCTGGATGATCGCGTTGGCGTGACGACTCCGCGACATTCGTCGTCACGGGAGGCGCGGAGAAATTCAGACGGCGAGGTTGTCGATCAGGCGGGTTCGTCCGATCCGGGCCGCTGCGAGCAGGCGGATCGCGCTGTGACGCGCCGTCACGGGGCGCAGGTCGGCGTCGACCAGGGCGATGTAGTCGGGCGCGTCGAACCCCGCCGCGACGAGACTATCGACGGCCGCTGCCAGCACCGGGTCAACCGCATCGCCGTCACGGATCGCGTCGCGCGCCGCCGCCAGCGCGCGCGCTAGGGCCACGGCCCGCGCCCGTTCGTCGATCGTTAGGTAGGCATTGCGCGACGACAGCGCCAAGCCGTCCGCAGCGCGGATGATGGCCGCGCCGACAATCTCGACCGGCAGCGCGAGGTCGGCGACGAGGCGCCGGATGATCGCCAATTGCTGCCAGTCCTTCTCGCCGAACACCGCGAGGTCAGGGGCGGCGCCGATCAGTAGCTTGGCGACGACGGTCGCCACCCCATCGAAGTGCCCAGGCCGCGCCGCGCCATCGAGGACGTCGCTCAGTCCCGCGACGCGGACCATCGTCGCGAACCGCGCCGGATAGATTTCCTCAACGTCGGGCGCGAACAGCAGGTCGGCTCCGGCGGCGGTCAGCACGGCCGCGTCGGCCGCCTCGTCGCGCGGGTAGCGATCGAAGTCCTCGTGTGGGCCGAACTGGGTCGGGTTGACGAATATGCTGGCGACGACCCGCGTCGCCCCCGCGTCGCGCGCCGCGTGGACGAGCGCGAGGTGGCCGGCGTGGAGCGCACCCATCGTCGGAATTAGCGCGATCCGCCCGCCGGCGGTGCTCCGCCATGCGGCGATCGCCGCGCGGAGGTCGGCGACCGTACGGACGATGGGGAGGGTCACTGGTGGCGGTCGGGCAGGTGGCGAGGGAAGACTTGATCCTTCCCACTCGCGGCACGGATCATCCCGGTTTGACTTGCTCCGACCGATACGGGAAACGATGCGCCGGGCGGCGGATACGGGATCATGGCGGCGGCACAAGCACATCTGATCGTGCTCGGCAACGAGAAGGGCGGGTCGGGGAAGTCGACGACGGCGGTCCATATCGCCGTCGCGCTCGCCCACGACGGCGCGCGGGTCGGCGTCGTCGACCTCGACGCCCGCCAGCGGACGGTCGCGCGCTATCTGGAGAACCGGGCCGCGTTCGCCGCCAAGCGCGGGCTGGCACTCGTCCAGCCCGAGATCGCGGTCATCGCCGACGGGGAGGGTGATATCGGCGCGCTCGCCGCCCGCCTGACGACATGGAGCGGGCTCGACTTCGTCGTCGTCGACACGCCGGGGCGCGATTCGGCGCTCGCCCGCGCGGCGCTGGCCCGCGCCGATACGTTGGTCACACCGATGAACGACAGCTTCGTCGACTTCGACCTGATCGGCCAGGTCGATCCCGAGACGTACAAGGTCCGTCGCCCGAGCTTCTTCGCCGAGATGGTGTGGGACGCGCGCAAGACCCGCGGCAAGGCCGACGGCGGCAGCGTCGACTGGGTCGTCCTGCGCAACCGCCTGTCGACCCTCGACGCACGCAACATGCGCCGCGTCGGCGGCGCGCTCGACGAGCTCGCCAAGCGCGTCGGCTTCCGCGTCGTCCCCGGCCTGTCGGAGCGCGTCATCTACCGCGAGCTGTTCCCGCGCGGGCTGACCCTGCTCGACATCGACGCGCTCGAAGACGTCAGCCTGAGCCACGTGGCCGCGCGCGCCGAGCTGCGCGCGCTGATCGCCGCGCTGAACCTGCCGTCGCGCGGCGCGGACGACCACGGTGACGCAGTGCCGGCGAGCGCCGCGGCATGATCCTCGCCGTCCTCGCCGTCCTTGGGCTCGCGTGGTGGCTCCACCGCGAAGGCCTACTGCTGCCCAACCTGCGCCGCCTCGGCGTCGCCGCCGGCGCGGGGCTGATCGCGTTGCGGCTGGTCGCGACGGGACAGGTCATCGGCGGCGTGATCGTCGGCGCGGCGGGGGTCGCGTGGTGGCACTGCTCGAAGCCCCGCGCGGCGAGCGCCGACCGGCTGACGGCGGCGCGTTCCGTCCTCGGCGTATCCCCGTTGGCCGGCCGCGACGAGGTCCACGCCGCGTGGCGCCGGACGATCGCCGCCGTCCACCCCGACCGCGGCGGCAGCGCCGACCTCGCCGCGCAGGCGACGGCGGCACGCGACCTGCTGCTCCGCGGCTAGCAAGCGGATAACGATAACTCGGACCGATATCGTCATCCCGGCGCGGGCCGGGATCCATTACCTCGAAGGTCGAAGTTGATGGATCCCGGCTTGTGCCGGGATGACAACATGATTTAAGATGGCGGCGTCTTGGCGTCAGCCGCTCGCCGCGCCGATCGTCGCTTTCGCCTGCTGCTTCTCGAACAGCATGGTGATCAGCGGCAGTGAGAAGAGGTGGGCGTAGATCAGCCCCATCATCCCGCTCTGTACCATCTTGCGCGCCTGGTCGCCGCGCAGCGCTTGGAGCTTCTCTTCGGCGACCATGCGGAAGCCGCGATAGACGGCGGGGTCGCGGTTCGGCTGCTGGATCGTCACTTCGCCGTCGGTCAGCAGGTCAAGCTTCTCCATCTCCTCCATGAAGCCGCGCGTTCGCGCTACCGCCTGCTCGAAGCTGCCGCAGAAATCGAGGATGCGATCGGTCGTCGCCGTCTTGGCGTCGCCGTCGAACAGCTTGTCGCTGCCGTCAGGCGTGACGATGCCCGAAGAGTCGTCGAAGCACAGCGACAGATCGGTCGCGTCGGGCCCGAGCTTCGCGAGCATGAACGGATAGCGGCGGACGAAGGCGGGGACATACGCGCCCTCCTCCCACTTGCCGGCGTCGTCGAGGAACAGGTTCATCCCGTCGACGAGGCTGAGCAGCGCCAGCGGTGCGGGCTGCTCGCCGATACCGAAGACGATCGGAAAGCTGCGCTGGGCGATCGCGAACTCGTCGACCGTGATCGGGATCGCGTGGGTAATGCGGGTGAAACCGAGGTTGTCCTGTGGAACGAGGCCGTGGTTCGGGTGGAACTGCGTCGAGATCGGCACGATCGACTTGTAGAACAGCGGCAGCTGCGACGCGGGAACCGAGACCATGCTTCTTCTTCCGGGCGGGCGGTCCCCCCACGGGTCCGCCGACAGCCGCCTGTTACGGATGGCGGCGCGGCCATGCAAGCCGGCGTGGCGTGGCGTGTCGCGGCGATTGACCTGCGGGGACCGCCACGGCAGGTTCACCGGGCGTTCAACCGCGCCCGACGACGACCGCGGCAACAGCAGCCCGAGGCAACAGCAGTGATTGTGCGGCGCATCCTGACCGGCGTGATCGGCCTGATCGTCCTCGGCGGTGCGGCGGCCCCGGCGTTCGATCGGACTGTCGCGCGGATTCACGCCTGGCCCGGCCAGGGCGGCGGGATGGCGAGCCGGCGCGACCGGCTGGCGCGGACGCGCTGCATCGGCGTCGATCACGTTGCCGGAGCGGTCGTCTTCGGCGACCGCGCGGTCGAGATGTCGATGTCCGACCACACCCGGTGGCGGATGAGCTTCGACGCCGCCTGCCCTGCGCTCAGCTTCTACCAGGGCTTCTATTATCGCCGCGCCGTCGCCGGGCGGCTCTGCGCCGGGCGCGACGCGGTCATTTCGCGCGCCGGCGGAACCTGCCCGATCACGTCGATCGTCCGCGTCCGCAACTGACCCGACGCGGGTCGATCGCGTCTTGTGTGGCAATTTAGCCACGGTCCGTCGCTAGTCGTCATAACCTAACCAAATTGCACCGCGCGATGCGTGGACAAGGCGCACCGCTACGGTTCACATGCACGTCAACTTACACGCGATCGGCGAGACAACGCCGACGCTTATAATCTACGCTGGGGAGAAGATCATGCGCCTGACCGCCGCTTCGCGGACCGCTCTTTCGGGCGCTTCGCTCGTCGCTATTTTTGCCGCCGGACCGACGCTCGCGCAAAGCGCGGCGAACGCGCCGGCCAATCCCGGCACGATCGCCGCCGCGCCAGAAGCCGGCAGCGGCGGCTACAACGCCCTCGACGAGATCGTCGTCACCGCGCAGCGCACGTCGCAGAGCCTCCAGGACGTGCCGATCGCGGTCAGCGCCTTCACCGCGCAGGCGCTTGCGGCGCAGCAGATCAACAACTCGTCCGATCTCCAGCTGACGCTGCCCAACATCACCTTCACCAAGTCGAACTTTACCAGCGGCGTGTTCACCATTCGCGGCGTCGGCGACCTGTGCGTCGGCGTGACGTGCGATTCGGCGACGGCGATCCACATCAATGACCTGCCGCTGTTCAACACGCGCATCTTCGAGACCGACTATTTCGACCTCGAGCGCGTCGAGGTCCTGCGCGGGCCGCAGGGAACGCTATTCGGCCGGAACGCGACCGCCGGCGTCGTCAACTTTATCACGGCCAAGCCCGATCTGAAGGGTCTCCACGCAGCCGTCGAGGGCGAGTACGGCAATTACAACGACTACCGGGTCAAGGGCATGGTCAACGTGCCGCTGACCGACACCCTCGGCATCCGGCTCGCCGGCAGCTACCTCAACCGCGACGGCTACACCGAGAACCTGTACAACAACACCCGGATCGACGGCCGCGACGAATATGCCGCCCGCGCCTCGCTTCGCTGGCGCCCTGAGCCCAATACCACCGTCGACCTCATGGGCTATTACTTTCACGAGAAGGACAACCGGCTCAGGAACCAGAAACAGGAGTGCGAGCGCGACCCGACCGGCGTCCTCGGCTGCTTGCCTGGCGGACTGACGACGGCAAACGGCCAGAACGGCGTGACCAACGCCAACGCGACGCTCGCCAGCATCTTCGCCTCGCCGCAGCTGTTGACGGTCGCGACGGCACCGTTCCGGACATCGGCGGCCGGGAATGGCCTCGCCAACGCGCTTGTCGCGCTGAACTCGGGTAGCCTCTACGGCCCCGACGGCTACGCCAACGCGATCAACCCGCAGGACCCGCGGCAGGTCTACACCGCCTATCAGCCGCGCTACTTCGCCGACGAGATCAACGCCGAAATCCGGATCGAGCACGACTTTGGCAAGTTCAAGCTCGACGTTTCGGGGCTGTACCAGCGGAACTCGGTCGATTCGACCCAGGATTACGATCTTGCCGTCGCCAGTCCGGCCCCCCTCCTTCCCGGCTTGGCGACCGCCCACGCCTATGCAGCCGGGGCCGGCGGCGCGTTGCTGTCGCAGATCGCCCCGGGGATCAATGCGATCAACCCGTCGACGGGCGTCTACTGCACCTCGTCGGTCTTCGACACGACCGGCACCGGCGTGTTCGGCGGTCATGCGACGTGCGGGGCGGTGCCGCTCAACTTCGACCGATCGATCCAGCGCGACGAGGGCTACACCGGCGAAGCGATACTGACGACGCAGTTCGACGGCAAGCTGAATTTCCTCGCCGGCGGCATCTACAACAGCTTCAAGACGAGCGAGAACAGCTATTACGTCAACGCGTTCGGCCTCGATTACGCGGCGTCGGTGCTCGGCCTCGTCGGCACGGTAGGTGCCCAGGCGGCCGGCAACGCGGCGTTCCCCGACAGCTTCCGCGCGACGCCCTACTATCGCAACAACACGACCGATTACCTGTTGAAGTCGTACGGCCTGTTCGGTGAAGCTTATTTCCAGGCAACCGACAAGCTGAAGCTGACCGTCGGCGTCCGCTACAACAACGACGAGAAGACGGTCAGCGCGCGGACATCGTTGTTCTCCGACGCGCAGGGCACCGCAGTCTACTTGCCGTACGGCTCGACCAACCTGACGCAGGCGGTCGGCTACGCCAATCTCGACTATGACGCGGTCAATCCGGGCAACCAGCTGCTCCAGACCGGGCGCGTCAGCTTCTCGGAGGTGACCGGTCGCGCGGTGCTCGACTACAAGATTACCGACGAGAACCTCGTCTATGCATCCTACTCGCGCGGCTATAAGTCGGGCGGCATCAATCCACCGCTTTCGCCGGGTGCCGGCGTGCCGGTGAGCTTCAACCCCGAATTCATCGACTCGTTCGAAGTCGGCTCGAAGAACACCTTCCTCGACGGCCGCCTGCGGTTGAACGTCGCGGCGTTCTACTACAAGTACAAGGGCCTTCAGATCAGCCGCATCGTCCAGCGTACCGCGGTCAACGACAACATCAACGCCGACATCTACGGGCTCGAGGCCGACGCCATTGTCCAGCCGATCCGCGCCTTCGCGGTCAACGTTGGCTTCAGCTACCTGAAGACGCGGGTCGCCGGCGACGCCTTCTTCGCCAACCCGCGCGATCCGAGCGGCGGTCGCGGCGACGCGGTGATCATCAAGGACATCACCACCGCCGCCAACTGCGCCGTCGTGCCGAACACGCCCGGCAACGTCGCCGGCGTCAACGGCTATGTCACGGCCGTCAACGGCGCGATCGGCCTCGCCCCACCGACCGCCTTCCCGGCGAACAGCGGGATTCAGGGTGCGACGACCGGCGCATTCGGCATCTGCAGCGCCTTGGCGGGGAGCGCGGCGACGGTCGGCGCGCTGTTCGGCGGCGTCAGCGTCGCCAACGACGGTGTCCGCGTCAATGTCCGCGGCAACCAGCTGCCCCAGTCGCCGAAGTTCAAAGCGTCGGCCGGGGTCCAGTATACGATCGACTTCGGCCACGACATCAACATCGTCCCGCGCTTCGACATCGCGCTGACCGGCAACAGCACGGGGTCGATCTTCAACGACGCCCCCGACCGCATTCCCGCCTATTACATCATGAACGCGCAGGTTCAGCTGAACGGCAAGGACGACCGCTACTTCATCCGCGGCTTCATCCAGAACATCGCCAACAATAATGCGACGACCGGCCTCTACGTCACCGACCAATCGTCGGGGCTGTTCACCAACATCTTCACCCTTGAACCGCGCCGCTACGGCATCGCCGCCGGCGTCAAGTTCTAGAGCTTCGCCTCACGGGGAGAGGAAGGGCGGGGAGCGATCCCCGCCCTTTTCTTTTGGCATCGAGCCACCGATAAGCGGTTGCCAAGGAGACCGCCATGTCGACGCGGGCGATCGACGACCGGCACTGGACCTTCGACGAGTATCTGGACTGGGAGGCACAGCAGCCGGAGAAAATACGAGCTGATTGACGACCAAGTCGTGCGCAAGACACGCAAGCCACGGGCTATGGTCGGCGTGACGATCCGTCACGGTCAGACGGTAAACAACATTCAGGCAGTTTTGAAGGTTCGCCTGCGTGGAACGGCGTGCCGGGCTTGTGGCCCTCGGGTCCGCCTTCATTTGTCGGCATTGGACGATATCTTCTACCTTGATGTTTTCGTCGCTTGCGACCGCAATGCCGAGGCCGAACGCGAGGTCATCGACGCCGCCGTCGTGATCATGGAGGTCCTGTCACCCTCGACGCAGCTTATGACATCGGCGCCAAGCGTCGCGCTTACCTCACTCTGTCCTCGCTCCAGGCCTATGTCTTGATCGACCCCGACGCCCACCGCATCGAGACCTATGCCCGCAACGGGGCACATTGGACTGTCGTCGACCGGATGCACGACGATCCCGTCGTTCCGCGGGCGATCGGGGTACCGCTGGCGACGGCAGAAATCTTCTACGAGGTCGACCCGCCGCGGTCGCCGTTTGCGGCAGCCGATGTCGTCGACCCACCGCCCGAGGTGCTGCGCAAGCGCAAACCAGCTCCCTCCCACGATTGACTTTTGCCGCGAAGTTTGCGCAAGCGCACCACGAACCGCCCGCCGCACGATCGTCGTCGCCCGCGTCGCCGTCGCCTTAGGACCTGCATGAGCTTCGAAGCACTTGGCCTGTCGGAGGAATTGCTCCGCGCGGTCGGCGACAGTGGCTACACGACCCCGTCGCCGATCCAGGCAAGCGCGATCCCCAGCGTCCTGATGGGTCGCGACATCATCGGCGTCGCGCAGACAGGCACCGGCAAGACGGCGTCGTTCGTCCTGCCGATGATCGACATCCTGAGCCAGGGCCGCAGCCGCGCGCGGATGCCGCGGTCGCTGATCCTCGAACCGACGCGCGAGCTGGCGCAGCAGGTCAGCGAGAACTTCGTCAAATACGGCAAGTATCACAAGCTGAGTATGGCGTTGCTCATCGGCGGGGTGCAGATGGGCGATCAGGTCGCCGCGCTCGAGAAGGGCGTCGACGTCCTCATCGCCACCCCCGGCCGGCTGATGGACCTGTTCGGCCGCGGCAAGATCCTGCTGACCGCGTGCGGGCTGCTGGTAATCGACGAGGCCGACCGGATGCTCGACATGGGGTTCATCCCCGACATCGAGGAGATTTGCACCAAGCTCCCCGGCGTCCGTCAGACGTTGCTGTTCTCGGCGACGATGCCAGGGCCGATCAAGAAGCTCGCAGACCGGTTCATGACCGACCCGAAGCAGATTGAGGTCGCGCGGCCGGCGACGACCAGCGCCCTGATTGCCCAGTTCGTCGTCGAGACGACTAGCCGCGGCAAGCGGGCTACACTGCGCAGGCTGCTTGCCGACCCCGAGGTCAAGAACGCGATCGTTTTCTGCAACCGCAAGAAGGATGTTCGCGAGCTCGCCGATGTCCTCAAGAAGGCCGGGCTGCCCGCCGGGCAAATCCACGGCGACATGGAGCAGGCCGACCGCATCCGCGAACTCGACCGGTTCAAGTCAGGGGCTATCCTCGTCCTCGTCGCGTCCGACGTTGCTGCGCGCGGGCTCGACGTGCCCGGTGTCAGCCATGTCATCAACTACGACGTGCCGCATCACGCCGAGGACTATGTCCACCGCATCGGCCGGACCGGGCGCGCCGGGCTGACCGGCATCGCCTATACGCTGTTCATGCCCGAGGAGGCTGACAATCTCGCCGAGGTCGAGAAGCTGATCGGCCACACGGTCCCACGCCAC
>CAXTQJ010000045.1:876-14061 GCA_964246245.1 uncultured Sphingomonadaceae bacterium | reverse complement strand
GCGACACCTAGCGCGGGCGGCGCCGGGCGTGGTGCGCCATCCTGCCGGCCGACGCGGTGTTCCGCGGCGACGGCCGCCGGCCCGAGCATGGCGTTGCGCCGGAATCGTGGGGCGCAGCGGCGACACCGGGGCCGCGCGGGCCCGGGCCGGCGCTGGCGCGCGGCACGTGCCTCGCGGTCAGCCGCACCGCGCGCGATCCCGTCGCGGCGTGGCGGCTGGTCGCCTTCCTCACAGCCGCCGGCTGCCAGCGGCGGCTGTTTGCCACCACCGGCGACCTGCCGCCCCGGACCGACGCCGTGCCGTCGTTGTTGAAGTTCGTCCCGACGCACGCGGCGAGCTGGCTCGACTGCCGCGACACCCCGAGCGGCCCCTGGAGCGCCTTGAGCGTCACCGGCATCGTCGCGCCGGTGCTGGCGGCGACAGCGCTGTTCCTCGTCGTGCCGACGGTGGCGGGATTCGCGCTCAGCCTGACCGACTTCGACATCTACGCGCTCGCCCGCCTTGCCGACCTCCGCTGGATCGGCGGCGGCAACTACGCGGCGCTGGCTCACGGCCCGCTGTTCTGGCGCGCGGTGGGCAACACCCTGTTGTTCGCCGGGCTCGGCGTGCCGGCGGCGATCGGAACCTCGCTTGCCGCCGCGCTACTGCTCGATTCCGCGACGGTCGGGTGGAAGCCGGTGTGGCGGCTGCTGCTGTTCGCGCCGTACGTGACGACGCTGGTCGCGACCGCGCTCGTCTGGCGCTACGTCCTCGACACCCGTGCCGGGCTGCTCAACGGCGCGCTGGCGCTGGTCGGGATCGCTCCCGTCGACTGGCTCGGCGACCCGGCCACGAGCATCCCCGCGACGCTGATCTTCATCGTGTGGAAGGTGTTCGGCTACAACATGCTCGTCTTCACCGCCGCGCTGGCGACGGTGTCGTCCGACCTGCGCGAGGCGGCGCGGCTCGACGGCGCGGGGCGGCTCGCCCGCTTCCGCCACGTCACCCTGCCGACGATCGGCCCGGCGCTGGTGTTGGCGACGCTGCTCAGCGTGACGAACTTCCTCCAGATTTTCGCCGAACCCTACGTCATGACCCATGGCGGGCCAGCGCAGAGCACCGTTACCATCCTCTACTTCATGTTCGACGAGGGGTTCACGTGGTGGAACCTCGGCACCGCGTCGGCGGTCGCGGTCGTCCTGTTCGTCGCGATCGCCGCGCTGACGGCAGCGCAGGCCCGGCTGGCGACGCGGATGGAGTGGCTGTGAGGGTCGGAAGCGTGGCCCGGACTGCGGCGCTCGGCGCGCTGGCGCTCGCCGCGGCCGCGCCGCTGGTGTGGATGGTCGGGGTGTCGCTGAGGCCCAAGGGGGCGGCGGCGAGCCGGCCGCCGCCGTTGTGGCCGGCGCACCCGACGCTCGCCAACTACCGCGATCTGCTGTTGCCGCACCCCGACGCCGGCGGCGGCGCGACGAGCTATCACATCGTCCCCGCCGTCGTGAACAGCGCCGTGCTGGCGACTCTCGCCACCCTCCTCGGCCTCGGCCTGACGCTGCCCGCCGGCTATGCCTTCGCCAAGCTGCGCTTCGCCGGGCGCGCGGCGCTGCTCCGCACGCTCGTCGCGCTCGCGGTCGTGCCGGCGCAGGTCGCGATGCTGCCGCTGTTCCTGCTGCTGAAGTCGGTCGGGCTGATCAACACCTACGCCGCTGTCCTCGTGCCGTACTTGGCCGGGGTCTACGGCGTGCTGTTCGTCCGGCAGGCGGCGCTCGCCATTCCCGACGAGATGCTCGACGCGGCGCGGCTCGACGGCGCGGGTGAGTGGCGCATCCTCGTAACGATCGTCCTGCCGCTCCTCCGGCCGACGGTGGTCACGCTGGCGCTGTTCACCTTCCTCGCCAGCTGGAGCGATTTCCTGTGGCCGCTGATCGCGATCACCGACCAGCGGCTCTACACGCTCCCCATCGCGCTCGCCGCGATCAGCCGCGAGCACGGCCAGGACGTCGAGCTGATGATGGCCGGTGCGGTGGTGACGACACTGCCCGTCCTCATCCTCTTCGCCGGGCTGCAGCGGTCGTATTTCAACGGCGTCCTCGGCGGCGGGATCAAGGGCTGAGGCGGGGGAAAGCGACGCCGTCGGGCCCGAACAGATGCGCGTCGGCCGGGTCGACGGCGAAGCGGATCGTTTCGCCCAGCGTGATCCGGCGGTCGCTCGGCAACTGGGCGACGAGCGCGCCCTCGCTCGCAATCGGTGCCGCGAGGTGCGCGAACGACAGCGGCCCCAGGCGCTCGAACAGCTCGACCGCGCCGCCGAAACCGCCGTCGGAGTCGGCGCGCAGATGCTCGGGACGGACGCCGAACGTCGCCGCGGCCCCGACCGCCGCAGCGGGGACGACGGCGGCGACCCGGCATTGCGACCCGCCGGGGAGGATCACCGTCGCCCCGCCCGCGTCGGCGGCCGCGACCGTCACCGGCACCAGGTTCATCGCCGGCGACCCGATCGCGCTCGCTACCTTCAGCGTCGCCGGGGCCCGGTACAGGTCGAGCGGCGCACCCACCTGCTCGACCCGGCCGTGCGCCATGACGACGATGCGGTTGGCGAGCGTCATCGCCTCGACCTGGTCGTGGGTGACGTAGATCATCGTCGTGCCCAGTCGTGCGTGGAGGCGGGCGAGTTCGTGGCGCATCCGCACGCGCAACGCGGCGTCGAGGTTCGACAGCGGCTCGTCGAGGAGCAGCACCTGCGGATCGCGGACGATGGCGCGGCCGATCGACACGCGCTGGCGCTGCCCGCCCGACAGCGCCCGCGGCCGGCTACCGAGGACGGCGCCGAGTTCGAGCGTCGCGGCGACGGCGGCGACACGTGCCGCGATTTCGGCCGCCGGCCGCCGCGCGGTCTTCAGCGGGAAGGCGATATTCTCGGCGACGGTCAGGTGCGGGTAGAGCGCGTACGACTGGAACACCATCGCGAGGCCCCGCGCAGCCGGTGCGAGGTCGGTCACGTCACGGCCGCCGATCGCGATGCGCCCTGTGGTCGGGCGCTCGAGTCCGGCGATCAGGCGGAGCAGGGTCGACTTGCCGCATCCCGACGGGCCGACGATGACGACGAATTCGCCGTCGCCGATCGCCAGCGTCGTCGACTGCAGCGCGGGAGTGGCGGCAAAGGTCTTGCTCAGCCCGGCGACATCGACGCTGCTCATCGCCGTGTCGTAGATCAACCCGGCGCACGGTCAACGCGCGCTGATCGACGCGGCCCCGCGCCAGCGCTGGACCCGGAGCCGAGCGCAGGCGATTGAGCCGGAGCACAGCCCCGGAGTCCGCATGACCGCCTCACCCTTGTCCGTTCCGATGCCGGGAGCCGCCTGAATGGACACGATCAACGCCGCCGCCGGCTGGATCGCGCCTGCCGCGACGATGATCGCGGCGATGATGACCGCGGCGAACCTCGGCGCGCGCGTCACCGGGTGGGGGTTCATCGTCTTCACCATCGGCTCGATCGGCTGGTCGCTCGTCGCGGTCGCGTCGGGGCAAGCGAACCTGCTGTGGACCAATGCCTTCCTGACGCTGGTCAACGCCGTCGGCATCTGGCGCTGGCTCGGGCGGCAGGCGCGCTATGACGACGGCGGCCACGCCGCGACGGTGCGCAGCGCCGCGGCCCGCGTCCCGACGCTGTTCGCGGTCGGGTCGATCGCCGGGGCGAAGCTGACCGGCCGCGACGGCGCGGCGCTCGGCGTTGTCGTCGAGGCGATGATGCGGTGCGGCGGCGCGGCACTGGCTTATATCGTTGTCAGCGAGGGCGGAGTCGGCGGCGTCGGCGAGCGGCTGCACGCGCTCGAGCCAGGCGAACTACGCTTTTCCGCGGACGGGGTGGCGTGCAACCTGACGGCGGACGAACTGCGCGGCCGGCCCGTGCTCGACGAGAAGGCATGGCCGATCTGACCGTCAACCGAGCGCAGCAAGGCTTTCGGCAAGGTCGGCGTTGCGGAACGGCTTGGTCAATCGCGGCAGGTCGGGCTCGATGCCTTCGGTCTCGGCATACCCCGACACGACGATGACCTTGATCCCCGGCCGGTTGGCGAGGACCGTGCGGGCGAGGGTGCTGCCCGAAATGCCCGGCATCAGGTGATCGGTAACGAGGAGGTCGGGCTGCAGGCCGCGATCGATCAGACGAAGCGCCTCCTCGGCCGACGCCGCTTCGACGACGGTGTAGCCGAGTTCGCTCAGCATGTCGGCGGTGCTCAAACGCACGAGGTCTTCGTCGTCGACGAGGAGCGCGGTGCCGCTGCCGGTCGCCACCGGTGCGCTGGCGACCGCGGCGACGCTGTCGGCCAGAGGTGCCACGCTTTGTGGCAGCCACAGCTCGACGTTGGTCCCGACCGCCGGGGTGCTGCGGATCGTCAGCGCCCCGCCAAGCTGCGACGCGAGGCCGTGCGCCATCGACAGCCCGAGCCCCGTCCCCTTGCCGACGCCCTTGGTCGAGAAGAACGGCTCGACCGCGCGTTTCAGCGTCGCGTCGTCCATGCCGCTGCCGGTGTCGGCGACCGACAGCCGGAGGTAGCGCCCGGGGGGAATGCCGGCCGGATGCCCGCGGCCGGCGGTCGCGGCGTCGACCGAGATGCGCAGCGTGCCGCCGTCCGGCATCGCGTCGCGCGCGTTGACCGCGAGGTTGAGGATCGCCATCTCGAGCTGATTCGGGTCGGCCTTGGCCGGCGGCAGGCCGTCGACCGCATCGACGACGACCTTGATCTGCGGCCCCGTCGTGCTCGCGACGAGATCCGCCATGCCACGCACCAGCGGCGCGAGGTCGACCGGCGTCGGCTGGAGCGGCTGGCGCCGGGCGAAAGCGAGCAGCCGCTGTACGAGCGTCTTCGCACGATCGGCCGACTGGAGCGCGCCGGCGATCAGCCGCTGTTCGCGCTCGCCGCCGAGACCCTTGCGCTGGAGCAGGTCGAGCGAGCCGACGATCGGCGTCAGCAGGTTGTTGAAGTCGTGCGCGACGCCGCCGGTCAGGCTGCCCATCGCCTCCATCTTCTGCGACTGGCGCAGCGCTTCCTGCGCGAGCGCGAGGTCGGCGGCGGCCTGCCTGTCGGCGGTGATGTCGCGGCCATAGCCGTAGACGACACCGTATTCGTACGATGTCCGCCACGACAGCCACCGCGGCGTTCCGTCGAGCGCGCGGTACCGGTTCTCCAGCCCGTCGATGTCGTCGCCCGCGGCGGCGGCGATCGCCGCCGCCGTCGGCGCGAGGTCGTCTGGCCAGACGAAATCGCGGAAATCCTGCCCGATCACCGCATCCGGGAGATGGCCGAGGATGCGTGTCCACGCCGGGTTGACGTCGCGAATCACTCCGTCGCGGTCGCCGACAACCAAGATGTCACGCGACCCCTGCCAGACGCGGTTGCGCTCGGCGGTGCGTTCGGCGACGCGCGCCTCGAGCGTCTCGTTCAATTCGCGGATACGCGCTTCGGCGCGCTTGCGTTCGGACACGTCGTTGAACAGCGCCGCCACCCGCCGCTGTTCGGGGGGACCGACGCGGTAGGCGTAGATCTCGTACCAGCGGCCGAGCGCATGGGCATAATTCTCGGTTCGGATCGGGGCACCGGTAAGGGCGATCTCGCCGTAGAGATCGTACCAGAGCTGTTCGTGACCGGGGGCCAGTTCGCTGATTCGCCGCCCGAGCGCGTCGTGGAGCCCGGTCTGGGCAGCGAAGGCCGGATTGACCTCGAGGAAGACGTAATCGACCGGGCGACCGTCGTCGTCGAACACCATCTCGAAGACGCAGAACCCCGACTCGACGCTTTCGAACAGGGTCCGGTAGCGCTGCTCGCTGTCGCGCAACGCGGCGTCGACGCGGGCGCGCTCGACCGCCGTCCGCGTCCGCTCGCCGATCTCCTTGACAAGGGCAAGGTCGTCGGGCGTCCACTCGCGCGCTTCGGTATGGTCGACGCAGAGAACTGCGCGCAGCCGGCCCTGCTCGACGACGGGCTGGTTGACGAACGCCCGCACGCGGCGGGCCTCCAATGCCGCCGCCGCAGCAGCCGTCCGGTGGTCGTCGCGGATATCGGCGATCGCGACGAGGTCGCCGCATTTCAGGCTGTCAACGAACGAGCCATAGTCACGCAAATGGAGTTTCCCCGGCATCGACTCGACCCCGGGCGCGGTCCAGTTGCGTCCGACATGGAGCGTTTCCAGCTCGGGGTCGATCGTCGCATAGCCCACCCGGCTGACGCCGAGCGCGCGGCCCAGGATCGCGGCGGCGGCATAAGCGAGGTCGTCGGGATCGTGGGCGTCACGGATCGCGTCGGCGAGTTCGACGAGGCACGACTTGCGCGCCTCGTCGCGCTTCCTCGTCGTGATGTCGATCGACACGCCGGTCAGCGAGCGCGGCGCGCCGTCGGGGCCATACGCCGGCTGGGCGCGGATCAGGACCCAGCGCACCTCGCCCGCCGGGGTGATGACCCGGTATTCGATGTCGTAGTCGGCCCCGGTCGCGATCGTGGCGTCGACGGCGGCCGCCATCCGCGCGCGGTCGTCGGGGTGGACCGCGCCGCGCAGGTCGTCGTAGCCGAACGGTGCAGCGACGTCGCGGCCGAAGTTGATCCGGCAGATATCCGACGTCGTCAGGTCGCCATTGGCGAGGTCGAGCGTCCACGCGCCGAACCGACCGGCGTGGAGTGCGAAGCGAAGCTGCGCCTCGCTCGCCCGCAGCGCGTCCTCGCCTTCGCGCCGGACGGCGGCGGCGGCGATCGCGGCGCGGGCGGCGGCGAGTTCGGCGCTCCGACGCTTCTCCGCCGTCAGGTCGGTGACCACCGCGCACGTCAGCGCGTGGCCGGGCGGCTCGCTCGACGGAATCGCGCTGAAGGCGATCTGCGCGAACACCTCGCTGCCGCTGGCCGTCGCCAGCGCGACCTCGCCCTTGCCTTCGTTCGCGAGCAGCCGGTCGAATCTGTCGCGGTTCGCCGCATCGACGACGAAGCCGCACAGCGGCCGGCCGGTAAGGTCGCTGGCTTCCGCTCCCAGCAGCTCGGCCAGCGCCGCGTTGGCATAGAGGATGGTGCCGTCGGCCCCCAGCGTCACCGCCCCTTCGCGCATTTGCTCGATCAGCAGGCGGTACGGCCGGTCGGCGTCGGTCAGTGTGTAGATGCGCGCGTCGCCCCCGGCGCCGCCGACGACGACCGCATCGACGTCGCCTGCCTGGATCGCATCGAGTAGCTCGCGCGCCTCGGCGAGTTGCGCCGCGAGTTCGTCGGCGCGGGCGCGTTCGGCGCGCAGCGCAGCGTCGGGCGTCACGTCAGTCGCTGTCGTCGCGCGCCGGACCGCGATCGTCGAGGTTCAGCCCGCGACGCATCCGCTCGTCGTCGGCGAGATCGCCGATGATCCGGCGAACCGGCTCGGGCTGCATCTTGACCAGCGTCGGGGCCGCGATGACTTGACCGTCGCGCGCCGCCTCGGGGTGCTGGTAGATGTCGATGACCTCGATCTCATAGGCACCCGCAAGCTCGCTCTCGCAGAACCGACGCAAATTAGCGATCGCCCGCGCCGACCGTGCAGTCGCACCGGTGACGTACAGGCGCAGGACATAATGCTCCGGTGCCGCGGGCTGGTCCCACGCGTCGGCACCTCTGTCGGTCAAAGCTCGCGGCTCTCGATCTCGAGCCCCAGCAGCACCTTCTCGGTGTCGGCGAGGGTGCCGATGATGCGCTTGATCGGCGGCGGGAGATGACGGACGAGCGTCGGCAGCGCGACGATCTGGTCGGCCACGGCGCGCCCGGGGTCCTTCGACAGGTCGATCACCTCCACGGCATGGCACCCGACGAGGTGGAGCTCGCACAGCTGCTTGAGATTGGCGATCGCAGCGGCCGATTTTGGGGTCTGACCGGCGATGTAGAGACGAAGGTTATAGTGGGTCTGCGACACGCCTGCGTCATGATCGCCACCCTCCTGTCCGGTCGCGGCGTCGGCGATGTTCGGGCCGCGCTCACTCGCCTCGTCCGTCACCGTACTGTCCCCCTAACGGCTGAAACGGCGGCGCGATCCTGCTGCAGCAACATTTCCCTGCCGCGGGCTTCGTCGGCAAGGATGCGGATCTCCTCGGCCTCGGCATCGAGCGCCGACCGGGTCTCGGCGAATTGCCGCTCGGCGTGGGCTCGGCGCTGGGCGAAGTCGCGTTCCCGCCGTTCGATCTCCTGGCGGCGGATGAGCGCGTCGGCGGCCTCCTGCGCTTCCTGCACCGCGCGCGCGGTTCCGGTGAGGACGCCTGACGGTCCGAGATAGGGCTTGATCAGCTGCACCCCATCGCTGGTCAGCCGGTATTCGCGGATCTGGTTGCTGTGGCTCATCCCCCGCGACTTGAGCAGGTAGAGACCGCGGTTGCGTTCGCCGTTAGCCTCGATGTCGTGCAGCCCGATCCACGTGTCCATCAGCGACGACAGCCCGATATCGGTCTGATCGCCGGTCCCGGCGACCGAGGTCAGGTTGGTAAAGACGCCGGTCGTCCCCTGCGTCTTGAGCAGATCGACCATGCGCAGCAACATCGCGTGGACTTCGCCGGCCGGCCCGTAGAAGGCGGAAATGGGATCGAGGACGACCGCATCGGGTTCGAACTGCCCGACTGCGCGATGCATCAGCGTCAGGTGCATTTCGAGACCGTAGAGGCTCGGTCGTGCGGCGACGAAGTGCAACAAGCCGGCATCGACGTGACGGCGAAGGTCGATGCCGACCGACGCGACGTTGCGCATGATCTGGTCGGGCGACTCCTCGAACGCGAAGAACAGGCAGGTCTCGCCGCGACCGCAAACCGCGTCGGCGAACTGGCTCGCGACGATCGTCTTGCCGGTGCCCGACGTCCCCGAGATGAGGACGCTCGACCCCTTGTAATAGCCGCCCGCGCCGAGCATCGCGTCCAGCCCCGCAACCCCGCTCGGGACGACGTCGTTCGATGAGGCGTGCGCGAGCCCCGCGGTAGTGATCGGCAGCACCGAAATGCCACCAGCGTCGATCAGGAACGGATACTCGTTCGACCCGTGCGCCGAGCCGCGATACTTGACCACCCGAAGCCGCCGCGTCGTCACCTGGTCGATTACGCGGTTGTCGAGCAGGATGACGCAGTCCGAGACATATTCCTCGAGCCCGTGCCGGGTCAGCTGGCCATCACCGCGCTCGGCGGTGATGACCGCGGTGACGCCGCGGTCCTTGAGCCACTGGAACAGCCGGCGCAGCTCGGCGCGGAGGGTGCCGTCGTCGCCGAGCCCGGCGAACAGCGCCTCGAGCGTGTCGAGCACGACGCGCTTCGCCCCGACTTGGTCGATCGCGAAGCCCAAGCGGACGAACAGCCCTTCGAGGTCGTACTCGCCCGACTGCTCGATCTCGGACCGCTCGACCCGGACATAGTCGATGGCGAGCTTCTTCTCGGCGATCAGCGTGTCGACGTCGTAGCCGAGCGAGCGGACGTTGGCGGCGAGGTCCTCGGCGGTCTCCTCGAAGCTCATCAGGACGCCCGCCTCGCCGAACCGGCGTACGCCCTCGACGAGGAAGGTCATGCCGAACAGCGTCTTGCCGCATCCCGCCGAGCCGCACAGCAAGGTCGGCCGCCCGGCCGGGAAGCCGCCGAAGGTGATCGCGTCGAGCCCGGCGATGCCGGTCGGGGCCTTGGGCAGTTCCCCGCCCGAAGCGATGCTCGTCAAAAGCGTGATCCCGCGTTAGGTCGGCACGCTTGCCGCGTACCAATCGCCGAAATCGGCTCGCAGTCGACCTCCGGCCCGATACCGATCAGAAATGGTGCCGCTTAGGTGACTCGAACACCTGACCCCATCATTACGAATGATGTGCTCTACCGGCTGAGCTAAAGCGGCATAAGCATGGGCTTACCAGCGCGCCGCACGGCGCACAAGTCGCGCGGTCGGCCCGGTCGGCTCCCGCCGGTCGCGCTTGCCGGTCGCGCGGCGGCGACGCATAAGCCGCGACCAACGACGCTGGAGGAGCGCGAGACGTGGCGACCATGACGCAGGCGGACGGCGATGCGGCCGTTGCGCGGGGCTTCGCCGCGGCGCTGTTCGACACCGCGCTGCCGGGCGAGGCCGACGACATCGACGCCGCCGCGACGGGGCGGATCGGCGCGTTCGTCGCCGCCGCGGCCGCGACGCGCCCCCCCGCAAAGCCGGCGATCGTCGTCGCGCCCGTTGCGCGCGACGAGGGGCAATCGGGCCAGGCCGGCCGCGGCATCGCCCTCGCGATCGTCAACGACAACATGCCGTTCCTCGTCGACTCGATCAGCCTCGCGGTCACCGCCGCCGGTCTGACGATCGACCGTCTGCTCCATCCGGTCGTCGACGTTCGCCGCGACGCGGCCGGCAACCTGACCGAGCTGCTCGGCGCCGTTACCGGTCCCGCGGCGGCGGGGGTGACGCGCGAATCGGTCATCTATCTCGAGATCGAGCGTGCCGGCGCGGCGGCCGCGGACCTCGTCGCCGCACTCGAGCGCGTCCTCGCCGACGTCCGTGCGGCGGTGACCGACTGGCCGGCGATGCTCGCGGCGCTCCACGCGACGACGCGCGCCCTCGGCGACTATCCGCCGCCGATCGCGCCGCACGCGGCGGCGGAGGCGATGGCGTTCCTCGAATGGCTGGCTGCCGACCGCTTCACGCTGCTCGGGGTAACGACGGCGACGCTCGACGAGACTGGCGGCGAGCACGTCGACGGCCCGGGCCTCGGCCTGGGGCGCGCCGCGGTGCCGGACGACGCGCCGGCCGATGCGCTCCGCCGCTTCCTGCGCTCGCCCGAACCGATCCTGATCACCAAATCGGCGATGGCGTCGACCGTCCACCGCCGGGTCAACCCCGACCTGATCGCGGTCAAGACCTTCGCCGGCGACGGCCGCGCGGTCGCGGTGACGCGCTTCCTCGGCCTGTTCACCTCGGCCGCACTGGCGGCCAGCCCGAAGAACGTCCCCCTGCTTCGCCGCAAGGTCGCCGCGGTGACCGATGAACTGGGCTTCGATCCCAAGGGTCATACCGGCAAGGCGCTCGCCCACGTCATCGAGGGCTTTCCGCGCGAGGAGCTGTTCGAGACCAGCCCCGCACGGCTGCGGACGATGGCACTCGGGCTGCTGTC
This sequence comes from uncultured Sphingomonadaceae bacterium, assembly GCA_964246245.1. Lineage (GTDB taxonomy): Bacteria > Pseudomonadota > Alphaproteobacteria > Sphingomonadales > Sphingomonadaceae > Polymorphobacter_B. Next base: position 2,979 of record CAXTQJ010000045.1, on the reverse strand, counting down.
GCTCCTCGACCGGCCGCGGCCCAAGCTGTTCGCCCGGGCCGACGCCTTCGGCCGCTTCGTCTCGATCCTCGTCTATATCCCGCGCGACGCCTATACCAGCGGCATCCGGGCGAGCGTCGGCACGATGCTCGCACAGGCCTTCGCGGGGACGCTGACGCGCTACGAGGTCGAACTCCGCGCGGAGGGGCTGGCGCGGGTCCACTATGTCGTCGCCGTCGCCGACGATATCGGCACGATCGACGAGAAGGCGCTCGACGCGCGCCTCGACGTCCTCGTCCGCGGCTGGGACAATGCGCTCGAGGCCGCACTGATCGCCGCGGTCGGGCCGGCGCGCGCGGCGCGGCTGGCGCCGCTGGCCGGCGACGGCTTATCCACGAGCTACCGCGCGCAATACGACGAGGGCGAGGCAGCGGCCGACCTCGTCGCCCTCGGTGGCCTCGCCGACGATGGTGGCCGCGCGGTCCACCTCTACCGCCGCGACGGCGACGCGCCGCACCAGCTGCGGCTCAAGATCTACCGGCTGGCGAAGATCATCGCGCTGTCCGACGCGGTCCCGGTGCTCGAGAACTTCGGGCTGCGGGTGATCGAGGAGTTCCCGTTCGACCTCGGCGACGGCGCGGCGTGGATCCACGACTTCCTGCTCGAGGCGAGCGACACCGCGACCGGGTTCGACCTCGACGCGCTGCGACCGCGGCTGGAGCCGGCGCTGACCGCGGTGCTGCTGGGGGCGCAGGAGAACGACGGCTTCAACGCGCTGGTCATCGCCGCCGGGCTCGATGCCGAGGCGGCGAACTGGCTCCGCGCCTATTTCCGCTATCTGCGCCAGACCGGTGTGACCTACGGCCTGATGACCGTCGTCGACGCGCTCCGCCGCTATCCCGCCATCACCCGGTCCCTCGTCGCGCTGTTCTGCGCACGGTGCCGCGACGGAGCCGACGGAGCCGACGGCGACGCGGCGGCGATCGATGCGGCACTGGCGACGGTCACGTCGATCGACGACGACCGCATCCTCAATCTCTATCAGTCGGTCATCGCGGCGACGCTGCGGACCAACGCCTTTGTGTCCGGCGGACCCGAAGCGCTCGCCTTCAAGCTCGACAGCGCCGCCGTTCCCGGGCTGCCGCGGCCCGTCCCCTACCGCGAGATCTGGGTGTTCAGCCGCCGGGTCGAGGGCATCCACCTGCGCTACGGCCCGATCGCGCGCGGCGGCCTGCGCTGGTCGGACCGGCGCGACGACTTCCGCACCGAGGTGCTCGGGCTGGTCAAGGCGCAGAAGGTCAAGAACACCGTCATCGTGCCGACCGGGGCCAAGGGCGGCTTCTATCCGAAGCAGCTGCCGCCGACCGCCCAGCGCGACGCGTGGCTCGCCGAGGGGACCGAGGCATACAAGGTGTTCGTCCGCGCGCTGCTGTCGCTGACTGACAACTATGCCGCCGACGGCGCGGTGGTGCCGCCGGCGGGCGTCGTCTGCCGCGACGCGCCCGACCCGTACCTCGTCGTCGCCGCCGACAAGGGGACGGCGACCTTCTCCGACACCGCCAATGCGATCGCGCTCGACCGCGGCTTCTGGCTCGGCGACGCCTTCGCCAGCGGCGGGCGCGTCGGCTACGACCACAAGGCGATGGCGATCACCGCGCGCGGCGCGTGGATCAGCGTCCAGCGCCACTTCCGCGAGCTGGGCCACGACGTCCAGACCGAGCCGACTACCGTCGTCGGCGTCGGCGACATGAGCGGCGACGTGTTCGGCAACGGGATGCTGCTGAGCGAGCAGATCAAGCTGGTCGCGGCGTTCGACCATCGCCACATCTTCCTCGACCCCGTGCCCGACGCGGCGGCGGGCTTCGCCGAGCGCCGGCGGCTGTTCGCGCTGCCGCGGTCGAGCTGGGACGACTATGACCGCACTGCGATCTCGCCGGGCGGGGGTGTCTTTCCGCGCGACCTGAAGGCGATCCCCGTCTCGGCCGAGGTCGCCGTCGCGCTCGGCATCGCCGCCGACGAGGTGTCGCCGTCGGCGCTGATCGTCGCCATCCTGTCGGCCAAGGTCGACCTGCTCTGGTTCGGCGGCATCGGCACCTACGTCAAGGCGTCGTCGGAGAGCAATGC
>CAXTQJ010000045.1:0-866 GCA_964246245.1 uncultured Sphingomonadaceae bacterium | reverse complement strand
CACAGGCCATCCATGTCGGCGACCGCGCCAACGACGCGCACCGCATCGACGGGTCGCGGATCGGCGCGAAGGTCGTCGGCGAGGGCGCCAACCTCGGTCTGACCCAGGCCGGGCGGATCGAATATGCCGCACACGGCGGTCGGCTCAACACCGACTTCATCGACAACTCGGCCGGGGTCGACTGTTCGGACAACGAGGTCAACATCAAGATCGCCCTCAACGCCGAGGTCGCCGCGGGTCGGCTGACCGAGGCCGACCGCAACGCCCTGCTCGCCAGCATGACCGACGACGTCGCCGCGCTGGTCCTGCGCGACAACACCCTCCAGACGCAGGCACTGTCGATCGCCGAGCGCGGCGGGGTCGACGCCCTGCCCGGGCACATCCGCCTGATCGAGCTGCTCGAGGACTCGGCGGCCGAACTCGACCGCAAGGTCGAGGGACTGGCGACCAACGAAGCGCTGGTCCAGCGCGGCCGCGCGGGGCGCGGGCTCGAGCGCCCCGAGCTCGCGGTCGTTATGGCCTATGCCAAGATGGCGGTCTACGACGCGGTCGTCATGAGCGACGTGGTCGACGACCCGCTCCTCGTCCCCTCGCTGCACATGGCCTTCCCGCAGGCGATGCAGGAGCGCCGCGTTCGACGGGCACCGCCTCCGCCGCTTGTTGAGCGCGACCAAGCTCGCCAACGCCGTCGTAAACCGCGGCGGGCTGACGCTGCCGTTCGAACTGGCCGAGGAGTTCGGCGTCGACCTCGCCCAGGTCGCCGGGGCGTTCGTCGCGGCGCGCGACCTGTTCGACTTCCGCGACCTGTGGGACGCGATCGATTTTTTTTTTTTATGATTCTGGGTCCACCGAGATCTACACGTCGC
>CAXTQJ010000044.1:11923-14342 GCA_964246245.1 uncultured Sphingomonadaceae bacterium | reverse complement strand
CCCCGCCCCCGGGCCGCGGGCAAGCGCCCGCGTTTGTCGTTTATCCCCCGAAGGGAAGGGGAAGCGTACCCGTCCGTCACGCCCGCTTCCGCACCGGCACGGTCTTCGGCGCGGCGGCCTTGGTCGGCACCGCCTTCGCCGCCGGTTTGGCCGCCTTCGGTTTCCGCGGCGTCACCTCGGGCGGGGCGGGGGAGCTCGCCGCCGCCCCCTTCTCGATCGACGCCTTCAGCGCCGCCATCAGGTCGATGACGTTCGACGCCTTCGGCGGCGGCGCGGCGTCGTCGACCTCGGTCGTCTTCTTGCCGCGCTTGGCGTCGATCAGCGCGCGGAGCGCGTCCTCGTAGCGATCATGGAACTTGCCCGGCTCGAACTTCGCCGTCCGCTTGTCGATCAGCGCGGTGGCCAGCTCCATCAGCTCGGGCGTCGCCGCGTCGTCGGGGATCGAGCGAAAGAAGCCGCTCGCCTTGTTGACCTCGTCTTCGTAGCGCAGCGTCTCGAGGACCATCCCCCGCCCGCACGGCTTGAGACTGACGAGGTACTCGTGCCCGCGCATCGCGAGCTGGCCGAGCCCGACCTTCCTCGCCGTCCGCAGCGCGTCGCGGATGACGCAGAACGCCTCCTCGGCCAGTTCGTCCTTGGGCACGCAGAAATACGGCTTCTCGAAATAGATCGGGTCGATCTCGGCGGCGTCGACGAACTGGGTCAGTTCGAGCGTCTTCTTCGATTCGAGCTTGACCCCCTCGATCTCGTCGTCGGTGAGCAGGACGTACTTGCCCTTCTCGACCTCGAACCCCTTGACGATCTCGTCGGCTTCGACGGTGCCGATGCCGGGCACGGTCTTCTCGTACTTGATCCGCTTGCCCGACGGTTCGTGGATCTGGTTGAGCGCGATCGTCCCGGCCGACCGCGTCGCCGAATACAGCTCGATCGGGATCGAAACCAGCGCGAGCCGCAACTGTCCCGACCAATAAGCCCGTGCCGCCATCGGCTATTCCTCGTGGGTGCGGCGATCAACCGTCCGCGCCGCGAGTCGTTCCGCCACCGATTCGGGTCGCGAACGCGCTGTCCTACATGGGGTTGTTCGGCCTATATTTCCGGTCGAGTCGCCCAGCGGGGCGGCTGCCTGTTCGCTCTCCACTGGAACATTACCGCACCATGGCACCGGACCTCTCGGCCGAGCAACAAAGTTCCAGTTTCGATCGATACCACGAAATTTCGTAATGCGCATCGCTTACCTTCGTTACCTTAGGCGGCTTCCGCGACCTCCGGGCGTCGCGCGATGAAGCGCCTCTGGCTCGTGCTCAATACCCATAGCGGGTCGACCTCGGCGGCGATCGTCGCCGCGTTCGAGACCGCCTGCGCCGCCTATACGATCGTCGGTCGGTCGGATTTCCCGCGCGACGCGTTGCCCGACACCGCCGCGCTCGACGCCGCCGGGGCCGACACGCTCGTCGTATTCGGCGGCGACGGGACGATCAACGCTGCGACGTGCCGCGTCGACGACTGGAGCGGGGTCGCGCTGATTCTGCCCGGTGGGACGATGAACGGCCTCGCCCGCGCGCTGCACGGCGACCGGACGTGGCACGACGTGCTCGACCGCGCGCCCGGTGCACCGACCGAGCGGGTACCGGTCGCGGCCGCCGGCGACCACCGCGCGCTGGTCGGCGTCATCCTGGGGCCGGCGGCGTCGTGGTTCCATGCCCGCGAGGCTGTCCGCTCGGGCGCGTGGTCGAAACTTCGCCGCGCTCTCCGCTTCGCGCTGCGCAAGACCTTCGCGCGGACGATCCGAGTCGTCGGCGACGGGCCCCACGCCGGCCGTCACCGCGCGGTGATCGTCACCCCAGGCGCCGACACGCTGGAGATCGCGTCGATCAGCACCGCGTCGTGGTTCGCCGCCGCACGACTCGGGGTGCAGTGGCTCGTCGGCGACTGGCGCGCCGGCGGCGATGTCCATGTCAGTCACGCGCACCAGGTGACACTGACCTCATCGCGGACAATCACCGCGCTGTTCGATGGCGAAGCGACCAAGCTGCCGAGCCCGGCGACGGTCGACTACGCGGTTACCCGGCTGCGCTTCATCGCGACGAGGGGACAATGACCGTCCGCCTGTTCCACGTCTCCGACCTGCACTTCGGAACCGAGGACCGCACCGCGCTGGCGTGGTTCGTCGCCGCCGTCGCCGCCGACCCGCCCGATGCCGTGATCATGACCGGCGACCTGACCGCGACCGCGCGCCGCCGCGAGTTCACCGCCGCGTGCCGCTGGCTCGTCGCGCTCAGGGTGCCGGTGACGGTCGAGCTCGGCAACCACGACATGCCGATGTGGAACCTGTGGGAGCGCTTCACCGACCCGTACCGGCGCTTCACCACCCTTGAGCGCGCGGTCGAACGACCGCTGGCGCTCCCCGGCGTCGCGGTCG
>CAXTQJ010000044.1:4245-11913 GCA_964246245.1 uncultured Sphingomonadaceae bacterium | reverse complement strand
GGCGGCACCGGCTGGCCGAGACGCTGGCGACGCTCGCGGCGGTGCCGACGGGCGATCTGCGCCTCGTCGCGTGCCATCACCCGCTCGGCGGGCGCGGGGCACGGCACGCCACGCGCGGCGGTGCGCGCGCGTTGACCGCGCTCGCCGGCGCGGGTGTCGCGGCGGTGCTCAGCGGGCATACCCACGAGCCGTTCGACATGGTCGTTTCGGGGGTGCGTCTGATCGGCGCTGGAACCCTGTCCGAACGGACCCGGGTGTCGCGTCCGTCGTTCAACCGGCTGACGATCGCGGGGTCCGACCTGACCGTCGTCGCGCAGGTGATGGAGTGAGGCCGATGGCGGACTTGAAGGCGGGAGATCCGGTCGAATGGGATTCGAGCGGCGGCCATTCGAAGGGCAAGGTGGTCAAGAAACTGACCTCGCCGGCGCAGATCAAGGGCCACAAGGTCGCGGCGTCGAAGGACAACCCGGAATACCTGGTCAAGAGCGACAAGGGCGGCGAGGCGGCGCACAAGCCGGGTTCGCTGAAGAAGGCCAAGTGAGCGGCCCCGACATGACGCCGCCGGCCGCGGTCGCTGCGGCGGCGAAGAAGGGCCTCGACCTGCGCGAGAAGTTCAACCGCGGCGGCACCGAAGTCGGCGTCAAGCGCGCCCACGACCTCGCGGCGCGCAAGGCGGTCACCGCCGAAGACGTGACGCACATCAGCAGCTACTTCGCCCGCCACACCGTCGACAAGGCCGCCAAGGCGCACGAATGGGGCGACGACGCCGACCCGTCGGCAGGCTATATCGCGTGGCTGCTGTGGGGCGGCGACCCGGGCAGGAAGTGGGTTGACGAGTTGAAGGCGAAGCTCGACAAATAACCTGTCCGGTTATTTGCTCCACGTCCAGTCGCTCACCGCCACGCGGCATCCGCCGCCTGACGCGCCGCTCCAGCCGCGGCCGCGGACGACGCGCCCCGTGGCCGCCCCGGTCGGCTGGCCGTCCTTCAGCGCGACGCCGCCGTTGACGACCACGTCGGCTACCCCGGTCGCCAGCTGGTCGGGCTTGGCATAGGTCGAATGGTCGGCGATCGTCGCGGGATCGAAGACGACGATGTCGGCGAAGTTGCCGACCTTCAGCCGCCCGCGGTCCTTGAGCGACAGATTGTCGGCGGGCAGGCTGGTCAGCCGGCGGATCGCGTCGGGCAGGGTTACGTCGTGCGTCTCGCGGACGTAGTGGCCGAGGACGCGGGCGAAGTTGCCGTAGGCACGGGGATGCTCCTTCGACAGGTTGAACACCCCCTCGGGGGCCGGCGCGCCGGCGTCGGAGCCGAAGCTCATCCATGGCAGCGCGACCTCGCGGCGGACGTTGTCCTCGCTCATCAGGAAATAGGCGACGCCGACCCGCGTCCCGTCCTCGATCACGAGGTCCATCGCCGTCTCCTCGGGCGACTTGCCGCGCATCGCTGCGACCTCGGCAAGCGTCTTGCCGGTCAGGGGTTTGAGCGCCGGGTTCTTGAACGCGAGTAGGACCATGCCCTTCGGCCCGGCCCCGGCGAACATGTTCTCCCACGTCGCCGGGTGCGCGGTGCGCATGTCGGCGATGACGCGGGCGCGGATCGCCGGGTCCTTGAGCCGCGCAGCCCACTTGTCGTAGCCGCCCTCCTGCACCCAGTTCGGCATGGCGGCGTCGAGTCCGGTCGCGCCGGCGGTATAGTTGTACATATCGGCGGTGATGCGGACGCCCTTGGTGCGCTCGGCGTCGATCATCGCGACGACCTTGTCGAGCTTGCCCCAGTTGTCGCGGCCGGCCTGCTTGAAATGGTAAATCTCGGCCGGCGCGCCCGACGCCTCGGCGATGTCGAACGTTTCCTGCACCGCCTGCTCCAGACGGTCGCCCTCGTTGCGGATATGGGCGATGTACATGCCGCCGCACTGCGCCGAGACCTTGGCGAGCGCGATCAGCTCGGGAGTCTTGGCGTAGACGTTGGGGTTGTAGATCAGCGCATCGGTCACCCCGAGCGCGCCATCGACCATCGCGTCGTGGACAAGGCCCTGCATCGCGCCGAGCTGTGTCGGCGTCGGCTGGACATCGCCTTCGCCGAGCACGTCGATCCGCACCGTCCCCGCGCCGACGAACGATGCGACGTTCGGCGCGATCCCCTTCTTCTCGAGCATGGTCAGATAGCCGTCGAGCGTCGTCCACGTGACCGGATACTTGATGTCGCCCTGCTGCGCCTCGGCGGCCTTGGCCAGCGCCGGCGTTATCGGGCCCATCGAGTCCTCGCCCATCACTTCGAGCGTCACGCCCTGGACGAGGTCCGACAGCGCCCGCCCGTCGACGATCAGGCTTTCCTCCGGGTGGGCGAGCATGTTGATGAAGCCGGGCGCGACCGCCTTGCCGTGGGCGTCGATCTCGGTCTTGCCGCGACCGGGCAGGTGCGGTGCGACGGCGACGATGCGGTCGCCGGCGACCGCGATGTCGGCGGCGAACGGCGCGCCGCCCGCGCCGTCGAACACCTGGCCGCCCCGGACGACGAGGTCGTACGCCGGCGGAGGTGCCGCGGCGGCGGGCGCGGCGGCGGTGAGGAGGAGGGCGGCGAGCAGGCGGCGGGGCATGGAGGTCTCCGTGGCGGTCAGCGGTCGGGCAGGCGGGCGTTCGACGGCGGTTCGCGGCCGAGCGACGCGGCGACCGCCTCGGCCGCGGTCATGACCCGGAGGATGTTGTTGCCGGCGACCTTGGCGAGGTTGGCGTCGCTCCACCCGCGGTGCGCCAGCTCGACGAGCAGCGCCGGAAAGGCGTCGACGCCGCTCAACCCCGCGGGCAGCGCGTTGCCGACGCCGTCGAAGTCGCTGCCGATCCCGACATGGTCGACGCCGGCGACCTGCGCGATGTGCTCGATATGATCGGCGACCATGGCGAGCGTCACGGGCGGAGCCGGGTGCGCCGCCTCCCACGCGGCATAGTCGGCCTTCGCCTTGTCGGGCTGGCCGATGTCGAGGCCATCGTAGGGAGCCTCGTTGAGCCGGGTCTTCTCGGCAGCGGCGTCGGCCGACCAGTGGCGGTACGCGTCGGAGATGTAGACGCGCGCGAAGTTGACCATGACCACGCCGCCGTTCGCCGCGACAAGTTTGAGGACGTCGTCGGACACGTTGCGCGGATGGTCGTCGAGCGCCCGCGCGCTCGAATGCGAGAACATCACCGGGGCTTTCGATGCCTTCAACGCGGCGCGCATCGTCGCCTCGCTGACGTGGCTCAGGTCGACGAGCATCCCGAGCCGGTTGAGCTCGCCGACGACGGCGAGGCCGAACGGCGTCAGACCGTTGTGGGTAGGATCGTCGGTCGCCGAATCGGCCCACGCGAGGTTCTTGACGTGCGTCAGCGTCAGGTAGCCCGCGCCGAGATCGTGATAGGCACGGAGGATCGACAGGTCGGCGTCGATCTGTCCCCCGCCCTCGACGCCGATCAGCGACGCGATCCGCCCCTCGCGGTGGATGCGGCGGACATCGACAGCGGTGCGGGCGAGGGCAAAGTCCTTCGGGTAGCGTGCGACGAATTGATGCACGAGATCGATCTGCTCAAGCGTCTCCTCGACCTGGACCTTGGGCGGCAGGTCGGTCGAGACGAACACCGACCAGAACTGGCCGCCGACCTGCCCGCGGCGAAGGCGGGCGATGTCGGTATTGTACGGGATCGGTTTGTGGTCGAGGTCGGCCGTCAGGTCGATCGTCCAGCGCCCGTCGCCCTCGCGGTCGCGCAGCGCTTCGACCCAGTCGTTATGGCCGTCGATCAGCGGTGTCGCCTTGAGCACGGACGCGACACGCGCTGCATCGGTCGCGGCTGCGACGGGGCCGGCGGCGAGCACGGCGCCGGCGACGACGAGCTTCAGGGTCGAGCGCATCTCAGCTGTTCTCCATGGCAGGCACGGGCTCGGCGAGGATCGCCGAGACGACCTCGGGCAGCGCCCGCATCTTGGCGAGGATCACGCGCGCGCGGTGCGCGCTGAGATTTGCTTCGGCGATCCGTACCGCGATCCCCGCGGTCGAGCGCGTCAGGCAGACCGTGTCGGGCAGCAGGTCCTGCTGCGCGAAGAAGCCGAGCAGGCGAAGCGGCAGCTGCGCCGACGCCGCTCCCTCGACGACGAAGACATGGGCGGCAGCGCCGCTCATCGACATGGTCCGGCGGGCACGTCAGCGCTGCCGCCGCGCGACGCGGGGCACCGGCGTGGCGGCGCGGTCGCCGTGGATGGTCCACATCTCCTGCATCAGGTCCTCGTCGGCGCTCGACATCACGCCGATCGTCTCGGCCTCGTCGCAGCCGTCGGCGACGAGGTAGGCATGGCCCATGTTCGAATCGAGATAGATCGATTCGCCTTCGCCGAGGTAGACCGGATCGTAGAACTCGGTGATGACCGCGATCCGGCCTTTCAACACATAGATGAACTCTTCGCCCGGATGCTTGACGAGCGCGCCGAACTCCTCGGCGGTCTTGGCGCGGATCTTGGCGACAACCGGGATCATCCGCTTCTTCCGAAGCTCGGTGCAGAGATAGTAATAGTCGTAGTTGGCGGTCTCGATCCGGACCGACTGCTGGACCGTGCCGATGCTGCGCCGCGCCGTCACCGACTGGACCGGTGCATCGTCATCCTCGGCGAACAGCTCCGACAGGCGCAGGCCGAGACGTTGACTGAGCTGCTGCAGCTTGTCGTACGTCAGCGTCAGCCGGTCGTGCTCGATCTTCGACAGCGTCGACACCGGGATGCCGCTCTTGGCGCTCATCTCCTTCAGCGTCCAGCCGGCGCGGCTGCGGTAGCCGCGCAGCAGCGCGCCGAGGGTGGGGGTGGAGGATGGCACGCGGCGAACGACTCCCAAGACGGTTGACGGCTTCTCTAATCGGGATAACATTATCCCAGTTGGATCGGTCGCGCGAGCTTATCGGGCGCGCAACTTCCGGGCAAGCCGGGGACACGAGAGGGCAAGCGATGCGGCGGCTGGCAGCGATCATCGGACTCGTCGGGCTTCTCGCTGGCGGCGCGCGCGCGCAGGATCAGGCGACGGTCGCGCCGAGCCTCGCGCCGACCGTCGCGACGAAGACCGTCATGCCGTCGGCGACGATCACGCCGGGCAGCGCGGCGCACTCGCTGACCAGGGCCGATGTCGATGCGTGGCTCGACGGCTACCTGCCGTACGCGCTTCGCGCCGGCGACATCCCCGGGGCAGTCGTCGTCGTGGTCAAGGACGGGACGATCCTGACCGCGCGTGGCTTCGGCTTCGCCGATCTGGCCAAACGCACCCCGGTCGATCCGGCCAAGACCTTGTTCCGGCCGGGGTCGGTATCGAAGCTGGTGACGTGGACGGCGGTGATGCAGCTCGTCGGCGCGGGCAAGCTCGACCTCGACCGCGACGTCAACACCTACCTCGACTTCACCATCCCGCCCTACGACGGGAAGCCGGTGACGCTCAGGCAGATCATGACCCACACCGCCGGCTTCGAGGAAGCCGCGAAGGGGATCATCGCGTACGACGCTGGCGACAATGTCGGCATCGCCGCCTATCTCAAGCGCTGGACGCCGCAGCGCATCTTCGCACCGGGGACGACGCCGGCCTATTCGAACTGGGCGACGACGCTTGCCGGCTACATCGTCCAGCGCGTGTCGGGCGAGGATTTCGACACCTACGTCGACCGCCACATCTTCGCTCCGCTCGGGATGCACGACGCGACCTTCCGCCAGCCGCTGCCCAAGGCGCTCGCGGCGCAGATGGCCACCGGCTATCCGAAAGCCGGCGAAGCCAAGGGCTTCGAGTTCATCGTTCCCGCGCCGGCGGGGGCGCTCGCCGCATCGGGGACCGACATGGGCCGCTTCATGATCGCCCACCTCCAGCACGGCCAGCTCGACGGCAAGGCGGTCCTGCCGCCGGCGGTCGCCGACACGATGCATGACAGCCCGCTCGCGCGCGTCGACCCGCTGTCGCTGCTGCCGCCGCTCAACCGGATGGAACTCGGCTTCTTCGAGACCAACATCAACGGCCGCGAGGTGATCGGCCATCTCGGCGACACCAGCGCCTTCCACACCTCGCTGCATCTGTTCATGCAGGATGGCGTCGGGCTCTACGTCTCGTTCAACAGCCCGGGCAAGGCCGGCGCGGTCGGGCCGCTGCGCACCGCGGTGTTCGAGGACTTCGCCGACCGCTACTTCCCGACGGTCGCGGCGCCCGACGGCCGGGTCGACGCGACGGTCGCAAAGCGGCACGCCGCGATGATGGTCGGCAACTGGACGGCGAGCCGGCGCGTCGACTCATCGTTCCTCGCGGTCGTCTACAACTTCATCGGGCAGGCGAAGGTCGGCGTCGGACCGAAAGGCGAACTCGTCATCCCTAGCCTGACCAGCGCCGGCGGTCGCCCGCGGCAGTGGATTGAGACCGCGCCGTTCGTCTGGCACGACGCCTATGGCCACGAGCGGCTCGCGGCGAAGGTCGAGGGCGGCAAGGTCGTCCGCTGGAGCTTTGACCTCGCCGCGCCGTTCGAGGTGTTCCTGCCCGTTCCCGCCGCGCTGTCGTCGACGTGGCTGCTGCCTGCTGCCTATGCCGCGATCGCGGTGCTGCTCTTGACCGCGCTCCACTGGCCGGTGGCGTGGTACGCCCGGCGCGTCTACCGAGCGCAGCATCCGCTAGCCGGTGCGGCGCTGCGCGCCTACCGCGCGACGCGGACGATGGCCGCGATCGAGATCGCGCTGCTGGTCGGCTGGGCGCTGTTCATCTCGGCGATCTTCAACGGCGGGAAGCCGTCGCCGACGATGGACGGCATCCTCGCCGGGCTCGAGATCGGCAGCATCGTTATTCTTGTCGGGACGCTGCTCATCGCGGCGTGGAACGCGGTAACGACGTGGACCGGTGCCCGCCGCCTGACGGCCAGGCTGTGGAGCTTGCTCGTCTTGGCCGCGGCGGCGGTTCTCCTCTACGTCGGCGTCGCCTTCCACCTGACCGCCGTGACGACCTTCTACTGATGGCGCGGCTGACCCTCGACGTCGCCACCGAGACGCTCCGTCTCGCGGCCCCGTTCCGCATCGCCGGGCACGTCTTTGAGACCTCCGATGTCGTCGTCGTCACCGTGACCGATTCCGCGACGCGCGGGCGGGGCGAGGCGTCAGGGGTATTCTACCTCGCCGACGATCTCGCCGCGATGACCGCTACGCTCGAAGCGAACCGCGCGGCGATCGAGGCCGGCCCGACCCGTGACGAGCTGCGCACGATCCTGCCGCCCGGCGGTGCGCGCAACGCGGTCGACTGCGCGCTGTGGGAACTCGAGGCGGCGCGCGCCGGCAAGCCGGTGTGGGCTCTCGCCGGCCTCGACCCGCCGCGGCCGCTCCAGACGACCTTCACCCTCGGGGCCGACACGCCGGAAGCGATGGCGGCGGGGGCGGTGCGCTACGCCGACGCGAAGTCGATCAAGGTCAAGCTGACCGGTGACGTCGATCTCGACCTCGCGCGCGTCGCCGCGATCCGGGCCGCGCGGCCCGATGTCTGGCTCGGCGTCGACGGCAACCAAGGTTTCGTCCGGGAGCAGCTCCATGACCTGATTGCCGGGCTGGCGCGGCACGGCGTCGAGCTGCTCGAACAGCCGCTCGCCCGCGGTCGCGACGCCGACCTCGAAGGGCTCGATTCTCCGATCAGGATCGCGGGCGACGAAAG
>CAXTQJ010000044.1:0-4235 GCA_964246245.1 uncultured Sphingomonadaceae bacterium | reverse complement strand
GGCCAGGACCATCTGCTCGACGGCTACGACCGGCCCATCCCGATCGCGGCGGACGAGAGCGTACAGGGGATCGCCGACATGGCGGGGCTGCAAGGCCGCTTCGACGTCGTCAATATCAAGCTCGACAAATGCGGCGGCCTGACCGAGGGACTCGCGATGGCCGCCGAGGCGCGGCGGCTCGGGCTCGGCGTCATGGTCGGGACGATGGTCGGCACCAGCCTCGCCACCGCGCCGGGCTTCGTCCTCGGCCAGGTCTGCGACCTCGTCGACCTCGACGGCCCGACGTTCCTCGCGACCGACCGCACCCCGAGCGTGACGTATCGCGACGGCGACATCTGGTCGGGGCCGGAGGTCTGGGGCGGCCCGGCATGACCACGGCCGAGCGGACATGGTTCGGCCAGCCGCGCGGCCTGACCATCCTGTTCCTGACCAATATGTGGGAGCAGTTCTCCTACTACGGAATGCGCGCGCTGCTGGTCTATTACATGACCAAGGCGCTGCTGTTCGGGCAGGGGCAGGCGTCGTTCGTCTACGGCACCTATACCGCGTGCGCCTATTTCACGCCGATCGTCGGCGGGGTCGTTGCCGACCGCTTCCTCGGCAAGCGCCGCGCGGTGATCGTCGGTGCGTCGATCATGGCGCTGGGCCATTTCATGATGGCGTTCGACGCGCTGTTCTACCCGGCGCTGGCGACGATCGCGCTCGGCAACGGGCTGTTCCTGCCGAGCCTGCCGAGCCAGATCAACGACCTCTACGCCGCCGACGATCCCCGTCGGGGGTGGGCGTACAACGTCTATTATGTCGGCATCAACATCGGCGGCTTCCTCGCGCCGCTGATCTGCGGGACCCTCGGCGAAATCTACGGCTGGCACTACGGCTTCGCCGCCGCCGGCATCGGCATGGTCGCAGGGCTGGTGATCTACCTCGCCGGGCAGCAGTATCTGCCGTCGGCGCCGCCGCCGGTCCGCGGTGCAGGCGACGACGCGCGCGCGGGGCGGTTCGACCGGTCGACGATCCTCGTCCTCGTGGCGGTCGCGCTCGCGGTGACGGTGTTCCGCGGGGCCTACGAGCAGGTCGGCAACACCGTCGCGTTGTGGGCCGACACCGGCGTCGACCGCCGCGCCGGCGGAGCGGTGATTCCGATGACATGGTTCCAGTCGCTCAACCCCCTCCTCGTCATGGTCATGACGCCGCCCCTCCTCGCCCTGTGGCGACGCCGCGCCGCGGCCGGACATCCGGGTCATGCGACCAAGCGGATGGCGGTCGGCGCGCTCGTCGTCGCGGCGGCCTATCTCCTCCTCGCCCTCGTCGCCGGGGCCGGCGGCGAGGGTCATTCGCTGATCGCCACGGGCGGCGGGCGCGCCGACTGGCGCTGGCTGGCGCTGTTCTTCGCCGTCTTCACCCTCGGCGAGCTGTTCGTCCTGCCGACGGGCCTCGGCCTATTCGCGCGCCTCGCCCCGCGCGGGCTCGGCGCGACGACAGTCGCGGCGTGGTATCTGACGATCTTCAGCGGCAGCCTGTCGGCCGGGCTCGTCGGGACGCTGTGGAGCCGGGTCGGGCACGCGACCTTCTTTAGTCTGCTCGCGGCGATCGCTGTCGTGGCGGCGACGCTGCTCCGCCTCGCCTCGCCGCTGCTCGACCGTGCCGAGATGTTGCACAAAAGTGACGAATAGCCGCTAACTTCTCCGATCGGGATAATAGTGGCTTGTGCGGGACAATCGGGCGGAAGATAGTCGGTCGATGATTTCTAGGGGATCGACCATGACTACCCGCGCTGCCCTGCTTGCCTCAGCCCTGGCCGTGCTGACCGTCGCCACGTCGTCTGCCGCCATCGCCGCTCCCGCCGACGAGACGGTCGCTCCGGCCGACGGCACCGGCGAGGACATCGTCGTCACCGCACAGAAGCGCGAGCAGACCCTGATCGACGTGCCGCAGTCGGTGTCGGTCGTGACCGGTGCCAGTCTGGAGCGACAGGTGGCGAACAGCTTCCAGGACTATCTGAAGCTGGTTCCCGGTCTCCAGCTCAACCAGGACACGCCTGGCCAGGGACGGCTGATCCTGCGCGGATTGAACACCGGCGGCGTCACCTCGACGGTCGCGGTCTATGAGGACGAGACGCCGTTCGGCTCGTCGACCGGGCTTGCCAACGGAGCGATCCTCGCCGGCGACTTCGACACGTTCGATGTCGCGCGGGTCGAGGTCCTGCGTGGGCCGCAGGGAACGCTGTACGGCGCGAACGCGCTCGGCGGCGTCGTCAAGTTCGTCACCACGGCACCCGACACGGGCAAGCTGTCGATCCGCGTTCGCGGTGGCGTGGAAGGAACCGACGGCGGCGACGTGTCCTATTACGGCAACGGCGTCGTCAATGTGCCGCTGTCAAGCACCCTCGCGTTCCGCGCTTCGGGCTTCTATCGCAAGGAAGGTGGCTTCATCGATTCGATTGGCACCGGCGGATCGCGTGTGCGCGACAATATTAACGATGCGAAGGTCTACGGCGGGCGCGCCTCGCTGTTGTTCGAGCCGACGCCCGACATCGCGCTGCGGCTGAACGCGCTGTTCCAGAACATCGACACCAACGCGCCGTCGGTCGAGGAAAGCGACCCGCGTTCGCTCCAGACACTGTACGGCCGCCCGACGCAGTCGATCTTCGTCAGCCCGTACCGCGACATCAAGTACCGCGTCTACAACGGCACCGCGAACATCGGGCTCGGCTTCGCGACCCTGACGTCGTCGACGAGCTACAGCACGCAGAACCAGCCGAGCCGCACCGACGAGACGATTGCGCTCAGCCCGACCATCGCGTTCCTGTTCAATAATACACCGAACGAGCTGTACCTGCAGCAAAGCACCAACCTGAAGAGGTTCACGCAGGAAGTCCGCCTCGCGTCGAACAAGGGCAAGTTCATCGATGTCATCATCGGCGGCTACTACGACCACGAGAATGCGCTGATCCACCAGCAGTACGTGACGGTGGTCCCAGGAACGCTGACGCCGACGACGGGCATTCCGAATCTCGCGACGGTCAACCTATCGTCGCGTTACGACGAGATCGCGGGCTTCGGCAATGCGACGGTCCACCTTGGGCCGCACTTCGATGTCGACCTCGGCGGCCGCTACAGCCACAATGCCCAGGCGGCGACGCAGGTGCTTGCCGGCGACGCACATCTTGGCCTCAGCGTGACGCCGGTCATCCTGTCGCAGGGGTCGCGCGACGACGTGTTCACCTATTCCGCAGCCCCGAAGATCAAGTTCAGCGACAACGCCTCGCTTTACGGTCGCGTCGCCAAGGGCTATCGCCCCGGCGGCCCGAACGCGCTCGCGCCAGGCGCTCCCGCGTCGGCCCGCACGTTCAACCCGGACACGGTGACCAACTACGAAATCGGCTTCAAGGCGGAAACCGCCGACAAGCGGGCGTCGATCGACATCGACGCGTTCCACATCGACTGGAACGATATCCAGTTGCTCTCGACGATCCAGACCGCGGCGGGACCGTTCAACTTCAACGGCAACGGCGGTAGGGCCAAGAGCGACGGCGTCGAGTTCACCGGCACCGTCCGTCCGACGCCCGGCTTCGACGTGTCGTTGAACGGCGCGCTGACCAACGCCCGGCTGACGCAGGACGCGCCGGCAGCCGGCGGTTTCCGCGGCGACAAGCTGCCGTTCGTGCCACGCTACAGCATTGCGCTGAACGCTGATTATCAATGGGCGCTGACCGATAACGTCCACGCGTTTACCGGTGCATCGCTACGCTACCTGTCGAAGCAGGCGGGGCCGTTCGACCGGACGTACACTGCGGTCTACGGTGGACGATCGACGATCCCCTCCTATGCGGTCGTCGACCTTCACGCCGGTGCCGAGTTCGGTCGCTATTCGGTCGAACTCTATGCGCGCAACCTCAACAACGCCGACGGCAAGACGTCGGTGTCGGCGGTCGGCGTATATCCGAACGCGGTCGCGACGGGCGTGATCCGGCCGCGGACCTACGGACTTAGCATTACGGCCGGCTTCTGACGCAGTGCGGCGCGCGATGTGGCGCAGGCGATGAGTGATGTCGTGGCGCTGCCGTCGCCGTACCTGCTGTTCCTCGGCGACGCGACGAACGCCAGCTATGCCAAGACGGCGTTCGGGCTGCGCGACTGGGCGGGCGACCGCTGCCTCGGCGAGTTCGCCGCGCCGGGCGGGACGGTGACCACCGGCCTGCCGCGGCTGACCCCCGCGGCGGCGCGGGCGCGGGG
>CAXTQJ010000043.1:6329-14562 GCA_964246245.1 uncultured Sphingomonadaceae bacterium | reverse complement strand
ACGGCGCCGACATTTCCCGCACCGCCACGGAGGAGCTGGTCGCCCGCGGCCTCCACCAGCGCGAGCCCGCCTCCTTCAGCCTGCACCGCGCCAACCATCGCCTTGCCCAGCGCTGACTTGCCTGCGCCGCGCGCGCCCCACCGCAGCACGTCGTGCGCCGCGGCGATGTCGGCGAGGCCGAACACCGGCCCCGACAGCCACCGCCGCCGGTCGAGAAGGAAGTCGAGATAGTCGAGGTGCGCCTCGGCCGCCTTCGCCGCGCCGCGGACGACCCGCGCGTCGGGCGCGGTCCGCTCGACCAGCCGCTTGAACATCCGCTCGGCCAGCAGCGGCACGCCGACCTCGGCATAGAACTTGCCGTCGAACCACGCGATCACCCGCCGCGTCTCGGCGCGCTCGGCCGCGCCCGAACCGAGCAGCGGCGACCGGTCGACCGTCTCCTCGAGATACTCGCCGATCGCGCCCGAGTCGCTGAGCACGGTCGGCCCGTCGCGCAGCACCGGCGTCTGGCCGGCGGGGTTCAGCTCCATGAAGCCGTCGCGCCGCTCCCACGGCCGCTCGGCGATCAGCTCGACGGCGACGCCCTTCTCGGCGCACTGGAAGCGGATCTTGCGGCTGAATGGGCACAAGGTGAAGTGATGGAGCTGCCACATCGTGCCACCCTAGCGGCGGGGCAGCGACCGCGTCACGATTTTATGACGACCCACGCCGGCGCATGATCGCTCGACCCCGGCGCCGCGCGCGCGTCGCGGTCGACGCCGGCGGCGGTCAGCCGCTGCGCCATGTCGGGGCTGAGCAGCAGGTGGTCGAGGCGCATCCCGGCGTCGCGGGCGAAGGCGTGGCGGAAATAGTCCCAGAAGGTGAACATCGGCCGGTCGGGATGGAGCGTCCGCAGCGCGTCGGTCCAGCCCTGCGCGACGAGGTCGGCCCACGCGGCGCGCGCCTCGGGCTGGACCAGCGCGTTGCCGGCGAGCGCGCCGGGTCGATAGAGGTCGAAGTCGGTCGGGACGACGTTCCAGTCGCCGGCGAGGACCACCGGCACCTTGGCCGCGAGCAGCGTCGCGGCATAGGCGCTGAACGCCGCGAACCACGCCAGCTTGGCGTCGAAGCGCGGTCCCGGCCACGGGTTGCCGTTGGGCAGGTAGAGCCCGCCGATCAGCACGCCGCCGACCGCCGCCTCGACATAGCGGCTCGCCCCGGGCGTCGGATCGCCGGGGAAGCCGCGCCGCGTCAGCGTCGGCTCGTGGCCGCGTGCCAGGATGGCGACGCCGTTCCACTGGCTCTGGCCGTGCCACACCGCGCCGTAGCCGGCCTTGTCGAGCGCGGCGGCGGGGAACTTGTCGTCGGGGGCCTTCAGCTCCTGCAGCGCGACCACGTCGGGCCGCGTCGCGTCGAGCCACGCGAGCAGGTTGGCGAGGCGGCCATTGACGCCGTTGACGTTGTAGGTCGCGATCCTCATGCCACCCGCCAGCCGCCGGCGATCGGCGTCGCGGCCAGCCCGCGTTCGGCGGCGAACGCCGTCACCTCGGCAGCGGCGGCGGGGTCGTCGGCGAGCAGGTCAACCACGGCCGCGCCGTCGCGCAGCGCCCGTGCCAGCCGCAGTACCGGCCACGGGCAGCGCAGCCCGCGCGCATCGACAACGGAAGGCGCGGCAAGGGGCTGGTCGGTGGCCATGGCCGATCGTAGCATGGCGCCAATCAGCATGGGGAGAGACGATGATGGCCGGCACCTTCCGCGACGACTTGATGGCCGGGCATAAGGTCCTCGTCACGGGCGGCGGCACCGGGCTCGGCAAGTCGATGGCGCAGGCGTTCATGGCGCTCGGGGCCGAGGTCGTCATCTGGGGCCGACGCGGCGGCGTCCTCGACGACGCGGCCGCCGAGATGCGCGCGGCGAGCGGCGGCACCTGCACCCCGATGGCGGTCGACATCCGCAGCGGCGGCGCGATCGACGAGGCGATGGATAGCGTCTTCGCCGCCGGCCCGCTGACCGGCCTCGTCAACAATGCGGCGGGGAACTTCATCGCGCCGACCGAGACGCTGTCGCCGAACGCCTTCAACGCCGTCGCGTCGATCGTCGCCGCCGGCACGTTCAACACCACCGTCGCGGCGGGCAAGCGCTGGATCGCCGGCGGCTACCGCGGCGCGATCGTGTCGATCGTGACGACGTGGGTGTGGAATGGCGGGCCGTTCACCGTGCCGTCGGCGATGGCCAAGGCCGGCGTCGCGGCGATGACCCACAGCCTCGCGGTCGAGTGGGGCCGCCACGGCATCCGCGCCAACGCGATCGCGCCGGGGCCGTTTCCGTCGAAGGGGATGAGCGACCGGCTGATGCCGGCCCCGCTCGCCGCCAAGCTCGGCGGCGACGGCGTCGGCCGCATTCCGCTCGGCCGCTGGGGCGAGCTGAGCGAGCTCGACAACCTCGCCGTATTCCTGCTCGCCGGCGGGTGCGACTACCTGACCGGCGCGGTCATCCCCTTGGATGGCGGCCAGTGGCTGGTGTCGGGCGGCAACTTCGCCAACCTGACCGCGCTCGACGCCGACGACTGGGCGGCGGCGCGGACGGCGATCGCCGCGACCAACGCCGCTGACCGGGCGCAGCGGACGGCGTAACCGTGGCGGCCGTCCACTCCCGGACCGCGACCGCGACCACCCTTTCGTCGCAAGGCAAATCGCCTACATCCGCGGCGATGCCGCCCCACCGTCACGCGCTCACCTTTATTTTCATCACCGTGCTGGTCGACGTGATCGGCTTCGGCATCGTCATTCCGGTGTTCCCCAAGCTGCTGATGGAGCTCGGCCAGGTCGGGGTCGGCGACGCCGCGCGGCTCGGCGGGGCGTTGATGTTCGCTTATTCGATCATGCAGTTCATTTTCGGCCCCGTCCTCGGCGGGCTGTCGGACCGTTTCGGGCGGCGACCGATCCTGCTCGGCTCGCTGACCGCGTTCGGCTTCGACTACCTGCTGATGGGCTTCGCGCCGACACTTGGCTGGCTGTTCGTCGGACGCGTCGTCGCCGGGATCGCCGGGGCGTCGTTCAACAGCGCCTATGCCTACATCGCCGACATCACCCCGCCCGAGGGGCGGACGCAGAGCTTCGGCCTGCTCGGCTTCGCCTTCGGCACCGGCTTCATCGTCGGCCCGGCGATCGGCGGGCTGCTCGCCGGCTATGGCGAACGGGTGCCGTTCTTCGTTGCCGCCGGCCTTGCGCTCGTCAACGTCGCCTACGGCTACTTCGTCGTGCCGGAGAGCCTGGCACCCGAGAACCGTCGGCGATTCGACTGGCGGCGCGCCAACGTGTGGGGATCGCTGACCCGGCTGCGGCGGCTGCGCCCGACGGTGCTGATCCTCGCCACCGCGACCTTCCTGTGGAGCTTCGCGCAGATGTCGCTCCAGGCGACGTGGACCTATTACACGATCGCGCGCCTCGGCTGGACCCTGCGGGCGGTCGGCTGGTCGCTCGCCGCGGTCGGGGTGTCTGCGATCTTCGCGCAGATGGTGCTGACGCGCGTTCTCGTCCCGCGCTTCGGCGAACGGCGGCTGATCGGCTGGGGGGCGCTCAGCGGCATCGCCAGCTACCTCGTCTACGCCAGCGCCGGCGCGGGCTGGGTAATGTACGCTGGGATCGTCGTCGGGACCTTCGCCGGGCTGGTCTACCCGTCGCTCCAGGCGCTGATGTCGGCCGAGGTCGGCCGCGACGAGCAGGGCGAGCTGCAGGGCGCGGTGTCGAGCCTCGTCAGCCTCGCGGCGATCCTCGGACCACTGGCGATGACGCAGGCATTCGCGCTGTTCAGCGGACCCGCCGCGCCCATCCGCTTGCCGGGCGCGGCGTTCATCCTTGCCGCGGTGCTGGCGACGGGGACGCTCGTGCTGTTCCGCCGGGCAGGCGTGGGGGAACGGGCCGGGACGACGGCTTGATCGATGCGGTCATGCCGCCAGCATCAACGTCGGTGCGAGTGGGCTCGCTTGCCGTCTCGCCCGACCTTGGATGCTGGCGTACGCCGGCATGACGTCAAAAGTCAGATCCGTCCCATCAACACCAGGATGACGACGATCACGACGATGATGCCGAGCCCGCCCGACGGGCCATAGCCCCAGCCACTCGAATAGCCCCAGCTCGGCAGCGCGCCGATGAGAAGCAGGATCAGGACGATGAGCAGAATGGTGCCAAGACCCATGGTGGTTCTCCCGACAAGGTGACGCAGGCCGATAACGCGCCGCCCCCGTAACGGTTGCGCGCGCGCCGCACGGTGCCTAAGTCGCCGCATGCTGACCGTCGATGCCGCGCTCGATCGCCTGACCCATGCGCTCGCCGCGGCGCGCGCGGCGGGGGCCGACACCGCCGACGCGGTCTACGTCGGCGACGCGTCGACCTCGATCAGCGTCCGCCTCGGCGTGCTCGAGGACATCGGTCGATCGGAGGGCGAGGAGGTCGGCCTGCGCGTCTTCGTCGGCGCGCGGTCGGCCGGCGTGTCGTCGTCGGACCTCTCGCCCGCCGCGCTTGCCGCCGTCGTCGAGCGCGCGGTGGCGATGGCGCGCGAGGCCCCCGAGGACAAGTATGCCGGCCTCGCCCCCGCCGACCGGCTGATGACCGGCGACGCCCCGGTGCTCGACCTCGACGACGGCGGCGACCCGGCGGCAGAAAGCCTGAAGGATCTCGCGATCGCCGCCGAGGATGCCGCGCGCGCGGTGCCCGGCGTGACCAACTCCGAAGGCGGCGGCGCGAGCGCGGGTCGCGCGGTGATCGCGCTCGCGACGACCGGCGGCTTCGCGCGCGGCTATCGCGGCACGACTTACGGCGTATCGGCGAGCGTGATCGCCGGCGCGGGCCAGGCGATGCAGCGCGACTATGCCTGTCACAGCGTCCGCCACTTCACTGATCTCGACAGCGCCGAGATGATCGGTCGCGAGGCGGGGGGGCGCGCGACGGCGCGGGTCGACCCCGCCAAGCTCGGCACCCAGGCGCTGCCGATCGTGTTCGACCCGCGCGTCGGCGGCTCGCTCCGCGGCCACCTCGTTGGCGCGATCGTCGGTTCGGCGATCGCGCGCGGGACGAGCTTTCTCCGTGACGCGCTGGACCGCGAGGTGTTCGCAGCGGGCGTCACGATCCGCGACGAGCCGCACCGGCTCCGCGGGCTGCGTTCGCGGCCGTTCGACGGTGAAGGGCTGGCGACCGCCCCCCGCGCGATCGTCGACGCCGGGCGCCTGACCGGCTGGCTGATGGAGTCGGCGAGCGCGCGTCAGCTCGGCCTGGCGCCGACCGGCCATGCCGCGCGCGGCGTATCGGGACCACCGGGGGCAGGCACGACCAACCTCCACATGGCGGCCGGCACCGTGTCGCGCGCCGCCCTGATCGGCGGCATCGCCCACGGCGTCTACGTCACCGAGCTGATCGGCATGGGCGTCAACGGCCTGACCGGCGACTATAGCCGCGGCGCGAGCGGGTTCCTGATCGTGAACGGCGAGCTCGCCGGCCCGGTCGCCGAGGTGACGATCGCCGGCAACCTGAAGGACATGTTCCGCCACCTGACTCCGGCCGACGATCTCGTCTTCCGCCATGCGACCAACGTGCCGACGCTCCGCATCGACGGCATGACGCTCGCGGGTGCCTGACGTCGACCGCAGCGACGACCGCGCGCTGCTCCTCGCCGCGACCGCTGCGGCGGCGGCACTCGCGCTCGACTATTTCCGCGGCGGCGATGTCGCGCGGTGGGACAAGTCGCCGGGCAACCCGGTCAGCGCCGCCGACCTTGCCGTCGACGCCCAGCTCAAGGACGCGCTGCTCAGGGACCGGCCCGACTACGGCTGGCTGTCGGAGGAGACCGCCGACGACCCGGCGCGCCTCGACAGCCGCCGCGTGTGGGTCGTCGACCCGATCGACGGGACGCGCGACTTCCTCCGCGGCCGCACCGGGTGGGCGGTGTCGGTGGCACTGGTCGCGGACGGCGCGGTCGTCCTCGCCGCGCTGGTCGCCCCGGCGCGCGGGCAGGTCTTCCTCGCCGAGGCGGGTGCGGGCGCGACGTTGAACGGCGCGCCGCTCGCGGTGTCGACGGCGACCACGCTCGCCGGGGTCCGCCTGCCGGTCGACGCCGGGACGCTCGCCGGGCGCTTCTGGCCCGAGCGATGGGATGCGGTCGCCGTCGAGACGCCGAACAGCCTCGCCCTCCGCATGGCGCACGTCGCCAACGACTTTGCCGACGGCTTCTTCCACGGCCGGACGGCGGCCGAATGGGACATCGCCGCCGCCGCGCTGATCGTCGCCGAGGCGGGCGGCACCGTCAGCGACCGCGACGGGGTGGCGCTGGCCTTCAACAAGCCCGACCCCGCCATCGCCGGCATCGTCGCCGCGACGCCGGCGCTCCATGCACCGTTGCAGCAGCGACTGGCTGCCGGCCTCGTCGCCTATGCCGCAAGCCGTGTGCGGTAAGGCCGACCGTCGCCGCGGAACGAATGACCCGGTCGGGGGCGCGCCGCCGGGTACGATCCCGCACCGGCCGATGCAACCAATTGCCAGTTTCGCGCGTAGTTTCGACAAGTAACGAGCGGTCGACCCGTCCCGACGGCCGGTAGCTCAAGTGGCGAGGAGGTAGGACGATGCGCGGTTTCACGGCTCTGGTCGGTCTGGCTTTTCTCGGAGCCGCCGCGGCGGCTTCGGCCGACGTCCGCGGGCCCGAGGGTGATCGCGGCTTCCGCTACGTCTATCCGGTGTCGGCTTCGGCCGGCGAAACCGAGCATCTCTATCACGCCGACCTCAAAGCGCTCGCCCACGAGGCGACGCGGCTCGAGGCGGGCGATGGCGGTAACCTAACTGACGATCACCGCGCTTATCTCGAGACCCGCCGCTCGGTCATCGAGCGCCGCTATGCCGAGGCGACGGGCCGCACCGCGAGCTGATCAGCCGACCGTCGCGACGTCGAGGCGCGCCAGTTCGGTCTTGATGCATCGATCCATGACCACCTTCAGCCCGGCCGCTTCCGCCCGTTCCGCCGCCGCCGCGTCGACCACCCCGAGTTGCAGCCAGACCGCCTTGGCCCCGACCGCGATCGCTTGATCGACCGCCGTCCCGGCTTCGCTCGACTTCCGGAAGATGTCGACGATGTCGATCGGGTCGCCGAGCTGGCTCAGCTCGCGCCAGACGTATTCGCCGTGGACGTGCTCGCCGGTGATCGTCGGGTTGACCGGCAGGACGCGGTAGCCGTGGCCTTGCAGCGCAACCATGACCTGGTTCGACGCGCGATCGGGCCGATCCGAGATCCCGACCAGCGCGATCGTTCGCGCGCCCGCTAGCAGGTCGTGAATGTCTTCGTCGCGGGTAAGTGGCATAAGTCTGTTTCCTGTCGATGACCATCGTCCCAGCGCAGGCCGAAATCCATCGGCATGGACGTTCCCGTCGATGGGTTCCGGCGTCGGGATGACGTCGGGCCTGGCTTACAAACCCAGTCCGTCCGCGACCTGTTCCGCCAGCGCCGCGAACACCGACGCCTGGGGCCCGGCGCCTGCCGCCGGCGGCGCACCGGCGTCGGACGCTTGCCGCAACGCCAGGTCGAGCGGGATCGCACCGAGGAACGGTATCCCCGCCTCGCGCGCCGCCGCCGCCGCGCCGCCGTGGCCGAAGATGTCGGTCGCGGTGCCGCACGCCGGGCAGATGAACGTCGCCATGTTCTCGACCAGCCCGATGACCGGCACCTTGACCTCCGCGAACATCGCGATCGCGCGCCGTGCGTCGATCAGCGCGAGGTCCTGCGGCGTCGAGACGATGATCGCCCCGGTCGGCTTGAGCTTCTGCGCCAGCGTCAGCTGGATGTCGCCAGTCCCCGGCGGCAGGTCGACGACGAGGACGTCGAGGATGCCCCAGTTGCCCATCTCGACCATCTGCGTCATCGCCGACGCCGCCATCGGCCCGCGCCAGATCACCGCCTTCGCCGGATCGGTCATCATCCCGATCGACAACGCCTTGACGCCGAACGCCACGGCGGGGACCAGCCGCTTGCCGTCGAGCGCCGCGCGCCCGGTCAGCCCGAGCAGCGTCGGCACCGACGGGCCGTAGATGTCGGCGTCGAGCAGCCCGACCGCGAGCCCGCGCCGCGCCAGCGCGACCGCCACGTTGACCGCGACCGTCGACTTGCCGACGCCGCCCTTGCCGCTGGCGACCGCGACGACGGTGCGGATGCCCGGCACCGGCCCCGGCCGGACCTCGGCCGCGGCTCCCCGGTCGGCGGTAACGCCGCTCCGGGC
>CAXTQJ010000043.1:0-6319 GCA_964246245.1 uncultured Sphingomonadaceae bacterium | reverse complement strand
GTGGCAGCAGCAGCGCGCTGCTCAACCAACTGACCGCCGACGCGACCGGTCGCGATCACGTCGCCGCCATCGGCCGGATCGGCAACGCCACGCAACGCGGCGAGGAGAGTCTCACGGTCGATCAGAACACGTCCCCAACGACTTTGCGGGCGCGGCGGCGCGTCCCTCGCAATCACCTTCACGCTCTCGTATATAGGCTGTGTGAACAGCGCAATTTCCGAACGGTGGCCATGGCCGGGACGCTAACCAACGACAGTTCCGGCGGCAGCCCGTGGGGTGGCACCGGCAACAGCGACCCGGGCAGCAGCGGCGGCACACCGCCGAAGAGCCCGTGGGGCGACGGCCCGCCGCGTCGGCCGACGCCGGGCCGCGGCCCGACCGGGCGCAGCGACATCGACGACTTTCTCCGCCGCGGGCAGGACCGGCTGCGCGGTTCGCTCCCCGGCGGCGGCGGTCAGCTCGCCAGCGTGCCATGGCTGCTGATCGCCGCGGTCGTCCTCGGCGTGTGGCTGTTCTTCACCGCGACCTACCGGATCGATGCGCAGGAGCGCGGCGTCGTCATGCGCTTCGGCAAGTATATCGAGACGACCGGCCCGGGTTTCCACTTCAAGCTGCCGGCTCCGGTCGACACCGTCATCCGGCCGAAGGTCGAGCAGGTCAATTCGGTCGACATCGCCGGCAGCGACGGCGCGGCCGAGAACCTGATGCTGACTGGCGACCAGAACATCATCGACATCGCCTACGCCGTCCGCTGGAAGATCAGGAACCCCGAGCTGTTCCTGTTCGAGCTCGCCGAGCCCGAGGCGACGATCCGCGAGGTCGCCGAGGCGGCGATGCGCGCCGAGATCGGTCGCGCGACATTGAACGATGCGATCGGCCCGCAGCGCGCGCAGATCGCCGAGCAGGTCCGCGAACGGATGCAGGAGATCCTCGACAGCTACCGCGCCGGCGTCGACATCCGCGGCGTCGACATCAAGCAGGCCGATCCGCCCGCCGCGGTCGACGAGGCGTTCAAGGATGTGTCGGCGGCGCAGCAGGACGCGCAGCAGGCGATCAACCAGTCGAAGGGCTATGCCCAGCAGCTTCTCGCCGTCGCGCAGGGGTCGGCGGCGCAGTTCGACGCGGTCTATGCCCAGTACAAGCTCGCCCCCGAGGTGACGCGCAAGCGCATCTACCTCGAGACGATGGAGAGCATCCTGTCGAAGGTCGACAAGACCGTCGTCGAGCCCGGCGTCCAGACCTACCTGCCCCTATCCGAAGTCCAGCGCCGCCATGCCGTCCCTGCCCCCGCGACCCAGGCGAAATAGCATGAGCTTGACCCGCAACCCGATCGCGTGGCTGATCGGCCTGTTCGTCGTCCTGATCTTGGCATCGGCGACGCTCTACACCGTGCCCGAGACCAAGCAGGCGATCGTGCTGCGCCTCGGCAAGCCCGAGCGGATCGTCAACGCCTACGACCCGCGCGCGCAATTCGGCGACACCGATGCCGGGCTCGTCGCCAAGGTCCCGTTCGTCGAGAACGTCGTCTACATCGACAAGCGCGTCCTCGACCTCGACATGCCGCAGCAGACGGTGCTGTCGACCGACCAGCTCCGCCTCGTCGTCGACGCGTTCGCGCGCTTCCGCATCGTCGATCCCCAGCGGATGTACCAGACGGTCGGCACCGAGGAAAATGCCAAGGACGCACTCGCCCGCATCCTCGCCTCGCGGCTGCGCAACGAACTCGGCCGCCAGCCCTTCGCCGCGCTGCTCAGCCCCGAGCGGTCGACGCTGATGGAGGATATCCAGGCGAGCGTGAACCGCCAGGCGGCGCAGTACGGCGCGGCGATCCTCGACGTGCGGATCAAGCGCGCCGACCTGCCGACCGGGGCCCCGCTCGAATCGGCGTACACCCGGATGCGGTCGGCGCGCGCGCAGCAGGCGCTGACCATCCGCGCCGAGGGCAACAAGGCGGCGCAGCTCGTCCGCGCCGAGGCCGACGCCAACGCCGCGCGGATCTACGCCGATGCCTTCGGTCGCGATCCCCAGTTCTACGCCTTCTACCGCGCGATGCAGGCGTATCGCGAGACGTTCAAGGACGGCTCGTCGACGGTCATCCTGTCGCCGAACAACGAATTCCTCCACGAGTTCGAGGGGCGGCCGGGAAAGTGAGCGAGAGACGGGGATACGGCGATGGCCCTGATGAGGGGTGCGGCTTACGACGCGATCTGCCGGCGTGGATGGTCGGTCTCAATATCGCGCTCACCGTCGCGATCGTGCTGACCATGTTCAAGCTCATGCCCCATTCATGAACGGTGAATTAGTCGCAGGTTGAATCTTCGCCGACCGTTGCCGAAATGCATCGCTGCGGAGCGTTCGTCGGCCGTTACCGCCCGCTCAGGAGACTTCCCCACGTGCGCATCCTTCGCAGCGTCATTCCCGCCCTCGTCCTCGTCGGCGGTGCCGCCGCCGTCCTGATGCCCGCCGGCGCGCAGATCGCGACCGCCCCCTCCGCCGCCCCGCCGGCACAGAATGCCGTCCCGGCGCAGGTCGTCAGCGGCCCGCTGGGGGCTCCGGCGCGCGGCTTCGCCGACCTGACCGCGCGGCTGACGCCGGCGGTGGTCAATGTGTCGACGACGCAGAAGATCGAGGTCGGCAAGCTCCGCGGCGGCGCGCCGTCGAGCCTCGAGGAGCTGTTTCGCCGTTTCCAGGAGCAGCAGGGCGGTGCCGACGGGGCCCCGACGACGCGCGAGGCGACCAGTCTCGGTAGCGGCTTCATCGTCGATCCGTCGGGCTACATCGTTACCAACAACCACGTCATTTCGGGAGGCGAGCCGGGCACCGCGGCGGCGAACAAGCTGCCGGTCGAGACGATCACCGTGACCCTTGCCGACCGCACCGAATACAAGGCGCGCGTCGTCGGCCGCGACGTCCTCTCGGACCTCGCGCTGCTCAAGATCGACGGCCACAACCTGCCCTACGTCAAGTTCGGCAACAGCCAGGGGGTCCGCGTCGGCGACTGGGCGATCGCGATCGGCAACCCGTTTGGCCTCGGCGGTACCGTCACTGCCGGGATCATCTCGGCGCTCCACCGCAACATCCAGTCGGGCCAGTACGATCGCTACATCCAGACCGACGCGGCGATCAACCAGGGCAACTCGGGCGGGCCGCTGTTCGACATCGACGGCAACGTCATCGGCATCAACACCGCGATCTTCTCGACTAGCGGCGGCAACGTCGGCCTCGGCTTCGCCATCCCGGCCGAACAGGCGCGCCCGGTCATCGAACAGCTCAAGAGCGGCAGCGCGTCGGTCAAGCGCGGCTACCTCGGCGTCCAGATCCAGCCCGTCACGGGCAGCATCGCCGAGGGCCTCGGCCTGCCCAAGGACCACGGCGAGATCGTCGCGTCGGTCGAGCCGAACGGCCCCGCGGCGAAGGCCGGGATCAAGCAGGGCGACGTCGTCGTCCGCGTCGCCGGCCAGGACGTTACCTACGACAACACCCTGTCCTACATCGTCGCCAACGTGACGCCGGGGAGCCGGGTGCCGATCGGCGTCATCCGCGGCGGCAAGCCGCTCACCATCGAGGCGACGGTCATCCAGCGTCCGGCCGAACTCGCGCTCCGCGGCGCAACCGCATCGCCTGATGACCAGGACACGCCCGACGAGCCGTCGGTCGCGCCGGGCACCGCCGCCGCCAAGGCGAGCCTCGGCCTGACACTGACCCCGCTGACCCCGGCGGTCCGCAGCGCGCTCAAGCTCGAGCCCGGCACCGCGGGCGTCGCCATCGCCGCGGTCAGCCCCGACAGCGATGCCGCCGAGGAAGGCCTGCAGCGCGGCGACGTCATCCTGTCGATCAACCAGGTCCCGACGCCGACCCCGGCTGCCGCCGCCGCCGTCGTCGCCGACGCGAAGCGGGCGGGGCGCGACACGGTGCTGATGTTCGTCCAGCATGGTGCCGGCCGGCCCGCGTTCGTCGGCGTGAAGCTGCAAGGCAAGTAGCGCCCGCCAGCAGCGGAGGAACGCCCTTCGCGTTTGTCCGCTGCCGACGGAGTCGCGGATTGCCCGGCCGGCGGGGCGGCGGAACCTTCCTCCGCCGAACCCGTCCGACGGCGCGGCTTCCCCGCGACGCGCCCCATGCTTTCCTCTGTCCTACACCTACTGCGATAAGCTAAGCTGTGCGTTCGAGTCGTTGGCTATGCGACCCGCCGCTCTTTCCCATCGCTACATCCTCGTCGCGGCCCACTGCCGGAACAGGGCCGTGATTTTCCGCTCACACGTGTGAGGTTAGTGAGCTTCCGCGCCAGCGAAGACGATCACTACCGCGGCGAGAAGAAGCCGGCGCCGAGGCGTGAGCTTTCGCCTGTCCGGCGGTCCCCGGCCCTCCCGGCGACCGACACTTTGTAGGATATGCGAGAAGAGTTAACCCTTTGTCCGACCTGGATTTTTCCCGCTCACACGTGTGAGCTTAGCGAGCTTTCACGCCCTACCCCACCGCCCGCCGCAGCCCCGCCAGCGTCGCGTCATGGGTCATGTCGAGGTGGAGCGGGGTGACCGCGATCGCCCCCGACCGCACCGCGTGCAGGTCGGTCTCGGCGACCGGATCGGCCATCTCGCGGCCATAGCCGAACCAGTAATAGGGGAACCCGCGCGGATCGACCCGGGCGTCGATGCGGATGTTGCCATAGTCGCGAAAACCCTGCCGTGCGACGACGACCGGTGGGTCGGCCGTGACGCGCGCCGGGAAGTTGACGTTCATCAGGACGCCCGCCGGCCAGTCGCCCGGCCACGACATCGTGGCAAGGCGGCGGACGAGATCGGGGCCATGGTCGCGCGCAGCACCGAAATCCTCGCGGCCGACGGTATAGTCGGCCATCGCCTGGCTGAGCGCGATCGACCTCACCCCGGCGAGACACCCCTCCATCGCCGCCGACACCGTCCCAGAATAGGTCACGTCCTCGGCCATGTTCGGGCCGCGGTTGACGCCCGACAGGATCAGGTCGGGGGGCGTGTCCTTCATGACGTGGCCGACCGCCATCATCACGCTATCGGTCGGCGTGCCACGGACGGCAAAGCGCCGGTCGCCCAGCTGCCGCAGCCGGATCGGCGCGGTCAGCGTCAGCGAATGGCCCGTTCCCGACTGCTCCTCGGCCGGGGCGACGACCCAGACGTCGTCGCTGAGCGCCGCTGCGATGTGCTCGAGCGCGACCAGCCCGGGGGCTTCGATGCCGTCGTCGTTGGTCAGCAGGATGCGCATCTGTATCTCCTCCCTTCCCCTTCAGGGGAGGGGTCGGGGTGGGGAAGTCAGCGGTGAACCGCCACGCGCAGCCGCCCCACCCCGGGGCCGGCTGCGCCGTCTCTCCCCCCTCTCCTGAAGGGGGTTGTTACGCCGGCGTCAGTTCCGCGACCCCACCCATATATGGCCGGAGCACTTCGGGCACCGCGACCGAGCCGTCGGCGCGCTGATAATTCTCCAACACCGCGACCAAGGTCCGCCCGACGGCGAGCGCCGAGCCGTTGAGGGTGTGGACGAAGCGCGTCCCCTTCTGCCCGCGGACCTTGTACCGACCGCCCTTCGGCTCGTGGAGGTCCATCCGCCGCGCCTGGAAATCGCCGCAGTCGGACACGCTCGAAATCTCGCGATATTGCCCCTGCCCCGGCAGCCAGACTTCGAGGTCATAGGTCTTGCGCGCGCTGAACCCCATGTCGCCGGCGCACAGCAACATCCGCCGGTACGGCAGTTCGAGCGCGTCGAGCAGGCTTTCGGCCTGGCGCGTCATCGCCTCGTGTTCGGCTGCCGCCGCCTCCGCGTCGGCGACGATGCCGACCAGCTCGACCTTGTCGAACTGGTGCTGGCGGATGAGGCCGCGGGTGTCGCGCCCGGCCGACCCCGCCTCGGAGCGAAAGCACGGGGTCAGCGCGGTCAGCCGCAGCGGCAGGTCGCCGGCGTCGAGCACCCGTCCGCGGATCGAGTTGGTCAGCGACACCTCCGACGTCGGGATGAGGAAGCGCCCGTCGGTCGTCTGGAACGCGTCGTCGGCGAACTTCGGCAGCTGCCCGGTCCCGAACATCGCGCGCTCGTGGACGAGAAGCGGCGGCACGACCTCGGTCCACCCGGCGGCGACGTTGGCATCGAGCATGAACTGCCCGAGCGCGCGGTGAAGGCGGGCGAGGGGGCCGCGGAGAACGGCGAACCGCGCTCCGGCGATGGCCGCAGCGGCCTCGGGGTCGTAGCCGAGGCGGAGCGCGATGGTGTCGTGTTCCTGAGGGGCGAAGGTTAAGGTTGGCCGGGTGCCGCGGGTGTGGACGACGACGTTGGCGGTTTCATCGAGGCCGTTGGG
>CAXTQJ010000042.1:10786-15389 GCA_964246245.1 uncultured Sphingomonadaceae bacterium | reverse complement strand
AGCCGCGCCAGCGCCTCGCCGGCGGTCACCCGCTCGCCCTCGCGGACGCCGATCGCCGCGATCCGACCGGCGGTCGAGAAGGCGAGCTGCGTCTCGCGCTTGAGGCGGACGGTGCCGGTGATGGTGAAGCTGCCACCACCCGCCGCGGGCTCGGCGGTGGCCAGCGCGACCGTGACGCGGTCGTCGATCGCGGCCGGCGGCGGTGCATGGCGGCCGCAGCCGGCGAGCGCCGCCGTCACCGCCAGGACCCGCCACCGCCGCATGTCACCCCTCTGCCGACCAATTTGATTGCGACTCAACCCTTACGAAGCGCGGCTGGCGAGCGCAAGGCGGGTGCAACGCCGCATGACGCCGGCAGGATCGTTGACCTGCCGCCACGCGTTCCCATCTTGACGGCAGCAAGCACAAGGAGACGATCATGGCGGCAAACGGCATCCTCGACGGGATCAAGGGCCTGTTCGCCCCCGAGGCCGACGCGCGGGCGGCGACCCAGGCCGCGCTCGCGGTCGACGACGGCACGGTCGCCGGCGACGCCCGTCCACACGGCACCGTCGTCAAGTCGGACGCCGAGTGGCGCGCCGAGCTTGCCCCCGACCAGTATCGCGTTCTCCGCGAGCACGGCACCGAGCGGCCCGGCACGTCGCCGCTCAACCGCGAAAAACGAGTCGGCGTGTTCGACTGCGCCGCGTGCGGCAATCCGGTCTATACCTCCGAAACCAAGTACGAGAGCGGCAGCGGCTGGCCGAGTTTCTTCGCGCCGATCCCTGGCGCCGTTGCGACCACCGTCGACCGCAGCCTCGGCATGACGCGGACTGAAGTGCATTGCGCCAACTGCGGCGGTCATCTCGGTCACGTCTTCGACGACGGACCGCGTCCGACCGGTCAGCGCCACTGCATCAACGGCGTCGCGCTCGAGTTCAAGCCGGAAGCGTAACAAACTATGTGGGTTAATGCGCTTATATCGTTGTTTAACGCTGGCGACTGTGCGCGTCGGACAGTAACAGCAAGAGGTGACGAAGGCGTCGGAGGCTGATGCGGCGGTAGAGGTCGACATCCATCGACCGGCCGAAGCGCTGCGCGGTTACATCACCTTCTACTATTTCGTCACCGCCGGGCCGCTCACCGACTTTCTCTATCCCGAATGGGGCAACGTCCGCTTCGCGCTGGATGGCGATTGGCGTGTCGCAATGGCTGGCGGCGAAGAGACGAGCAGCGAAAGTCTGTTCGGACCGACCGACCGGTGCGGTGTCGTCGAGACCGGCGGTGGTCGCATCGCCGGCTTCGGTTTGACGCCGCTCGGCTGGCACCGCCTGATCGGCACCGACGCCAGCCGGCTGGCGAACTGCATCGTTCCGCTGGGCGAGTCGCTTGGTGCATCGACGGCGGCGATCCGCGCGGCACTGACCAATGGTGGCCACCCAGCCGATCGCGTCGCGACATGCGACGCGCTCCTTCTCGCCTACGCCGCGACGCGGCCCCCGGAGGACCGGCAAATCATCGCCGTCGACCGCGCGCTGCGCGACCATCCGCGCGACACCGCGACCTTTGCCGCCGCCGCCGGCGTATCGACGCGGACGCTCCACCGGGTCTGCCTGCGCGCGTTCGGCTTTCCGCCGAAGCGCCTCCTTCGCCGCGAGCGCTTCCTCGCCACCCTCGGTCACGTCCGGACCGCGGTCGGCGATCCACTCCGCGCCGCGCTCGGTTCCGACTATTGCGACCAGGCGCACTTCTACCGCGACTTCCGCGACTTCATGGGCATGTCGCCGCGCCAGTATTTCACCGCCGCGCGGACGCTGATGGCCGAGGCGGCGGCGGCACAGGTCGCCGCGGGGGTGACGGGGGGGTCCGCGCGCCCGGCCCCCTACGCGGCGACGACCGCGCGCCGCGGGCGCGCCATGCCGCCGACGCGGCCGAAGCCGGCAACGAGCAGCGCCCATGCCGCGGGTTCGGGAACGCCGCCGGCGGTGTTGCCGATGCCGTCGGCGAAGGTCAGCGAATAGCCCGGATGCGCCGCAGCCCACGTCGGGTCGATGGCGATGACCGGATCGACGAAGACCTTGCTGGTGATCGAGGCGAGCAGCGACGACCCGCCGGTCGCGCTGCCGCTGATCGCCACGCTGTCCTGATAACCGGCGGTCGCCGAGAACGACACCCATTCGTCGACACCGGCGTCGGGCATCCCCGTGTCGCCGCCGAGATAGGCGCTGGCGGAGCGTGAGAAGAAGCCCTGGTCGGTCTGGATATCGACCCCGCCCCCGGCGCTGCCGTTGGCCCGGACGTTTTCGCGAACCGACGCCTTGATGATGACGTGAGCGCTCAGCGGCACGACGAGGGTACCGGGCCCCGCGACCTCGAATAGATACTCGATGGACCCGCCGCCTTCGGCGAAAACATAGTTGTTGCCGCCCCTCGCCGCGACTGCGATGAACGGCGTCGGCGCGCCGCCAACGTCCATTTTCAGGAACGGGTCGGCGACCGACACCGGCCCGTCGTAGACCCCGCTGGCGTAGTGGGTCGTGACGTACGAGCGATTTTTCTGCCACGATTCGAAGCTGGTGTTGAAGGAAGGTGCCGGTAGCGACGGCGGGCCGGCGACCGCGCGCGCGGCGGTGAGCGGCACGGCCGCAATGACGGCGGTGACGACAAGCGACTTGAACATCGACGCACTCCCCGGTTGATTGCGCGCGTGGTTTCGCACCGGCGATGCTTTCGATATTGGAAAAATCCGCCACATTGCGCGGTAAATTCGTCGCTTGGCACAGGCCCGAAAGGAAGCCGCGATGACCGACCCCTCGCTCACCACCCCGTCCGACGCGCTGTTCGGCGCATGGGCCCTGATCGCCGCCTATCTCGACATCTCCGGGCAGTCGCGGGTCGATTATTTCGGCGTCGAGCCGGCCGGCAGCCTGATCCTCGACCGGTCGGGCCGGATGGTCGCGCTGCTTACCGCCGCCGAGCGCGGGACGGCTCCCGATGCGGCGGCGCTGTTCGGTTCGATGCTGGCCTACGCCGGCGCGTTCACCGCCGACGCGACGACGTTCGTCACCATGGTCGACGCCGCATGGGTGCCGGGCTGGGTCGGGACGCGGCAGATGCGGCACTACACCATCGCCGGCGACGGCCTGACCATCCGATCCGATCCGATGCGCGCACCGCAGGTGCCCGACGTCGACTCGGTCGTCGTGCTCGAATGGCGTCGCGCCGGCTGAGGTTGCGACAACGCAGCTAGTAAGCTAAAGCCTCTTGGTTGGCGCTGCGCATGGTCGCCGCCTCACCCGCGAAAGCCGAAGCAATGCCCTTTTCATCCGCTCCCCCCGCGCTTGCCGCGGCGCTCGCCGCGCGCGGCTACGACGCGGCGACGCCGGTCCAGGCCGCCGTCCTTGCCGCCGAGGCGCAGGGCCGCGACCTGCTCGTCTCGGCCCAGACGGGGTCGGGCAAGACCGTCGCCTACGGCCTCGCGCTGGCGGCGACGCTCCTCGGCGACGAGCTTCGCCTGCCGCCGGCGGCCGAGCCGCTCGCCCTCGTCGTCGCGCCGACCCGCGAGCTCGCTCTCCAGGTCGCGCGCGAGCTCGACTGGCTGTTCCACGACGCCGGCGGCACGGTCGCGACCTGCGTCGGCGGCATGGAGATACGCCGCGAGGCGCGCGCGCTTGCCGCCGGCGCGCACCTCGTCGTCGGTACGCCGGGGCGGCTGCGCGACCACCTCGAGCGCGGGTCGCTCGCGACCGGCGGCCTTCGGGTCGTCGTCCTCGACGAGGCCGACGAAATGCTCGACCTCGGCTTCCGCGACGATCTCGAGGCGATCCTCGATTCGACCCCGCTCGAGCGGCGGACGCTGCTGTTCTCGGCGACATTGCCCAAGCCGATCCAGACGCTCGCGCGGCGCTATCAGCGCGACGCCTTCCGGATCGCGACGGCCGATGCGCGCGAAGCGCACGCCGACATCGACTATCAGGCGATGCGGCTCGCGCCGAACGATATCGAGGCGGCGGTGGTCAACAGCCTGCGCTTCTTCGAGGCCGGTGCGGCGCTGGTGTTCGCGAGCACCCGCGACAACGTCCGCCGCCTCCACGCCAGCCTCGTCGAGCGCGGCTTCGCCGCCGTCGCGCTGTCGGGCGAACTGAGCCAGGCCGAGCGCACCCACGCGCTTCAGGCCCTCCGCGACCGCCGGGCGCGGGTGTGCGTCGCGACCGACGTCGCCGCGCGCGGGATCGACCTGCCCGACCTCGGCCTAGTCGTCCATGCCGAGCTGCCGCACGATGCCGAGGTGCTCCAGCACCGTTCGGGCCGGACCGGCCGCGCCGGGCGGAAGGGCGTCTGCGTCGTCCTCGTCCCCTACCCCAAGGTCCGCCGCGCCGAGGGCCTGTTCCGCGCGGCGAACGTCCGGCCGCAATGGGTCGACCCACCGACCGCCGCGGCGATCGCCGCGCGCGACGAAGCGCGGCTGCTCGACGAGATCGCCGACGCCGGCGATCTCGGTTCGTTTCGAGCCGGCAGAGTAGCTGTGGCCCACACTGTTGGCGGCAGTCCACTTGGTGGCGGGGCCGTCTTCGGTCACGAAGCCGCCGTTGATGACCTTGCCCATGACGAAGCAGAAGAGAAA
>CAXTQJ010000042.1:9873-10776 GCA_964246245.1 uncultured Sphingomonadaceae bacterium | reverse complement strand
CGCGCCGCCGCCGAAGCGCTGCTCGCGGCCAAGCCCGCGGTCGACATCGCCGCCGCGCTCCTTCGCCTGCAGCGCGAGCGCCTGCCCGCTCCCGAGGATCTCGCCGATGCCGCGCCGGCGGCGCGCCCGATGGGCAGCGCGCCGCGACCCGGCGACGCGCCGCGACCCGGCTTCGAGGACGCGGTCTGGTTCCGGATCAACGCCGGGCGCAACGTCGACGCCGACCCGCGCTGGCTCCTCCCCTACCTGTGCCGCCGCGGCCATCTGACCAAGCGCGACATCGGCGCGATCCGCATCTTCGACCGCGAGACCCGCTTCGAGATCCCGCGCGCCGCCGCCGCCCGCTTCGCCGCCGCGCTGAGGAAGACCGACGACGGCGACCCCGATGTCGCCATCGAACCGGTCGGCGACGCCCCGGAGCCGGTGCGGACGATGCGCCGCGGGCCGCCCCCGGGACAGCGCCGCACCGCGCACCGGTGACGTGGCTGGCGCGACGATGCGCGCGAGGCTAGCATCGCGGCGGGGGCGGAGGCGGAAATGACCGACGCGACGCATCGCAAAGGGCAGCATCCCCACCCGCATACGGCCCCGGGCAATCAGCGTACCCACCGCGCCCACCGGCAGCATGCCAGCCACCGGCTCGGCTATGCCGAGATCGCGCAGCTGGTCCACGACAACAACCTGTCGGGCCAGCCGGACACGGTGATCGTCGCCGTGATCTACAAGGAGTCGCGCTTCGACCCGACCGAGAAGAGCAAGGTGAAGGGGTCGAGCGCAACGGGGTTGATGCAGATGACGAAGACCGCCGTCGCCGAGGTCAACCGCGTCGACAAGACGACGATCGACTTCGCGACGATGACGCAGGCGGCGGCGAACATCAAGGTCGGCAGCCGCTATCTCAAG
>CAXTQJ010000042.1:9460-9686 GCA_964246245.1 uncultured Sphingomonadaceae bacterium | reverse complement strand
GGTCGACGGCGGCACGGCGACCTATGCCGCCGCCGTCACCCGCGGCACCGCGACCGCGGCGGGAACGCTGACGATCGACTGCATCGCGGCGTGCCCGCGCCCGGCGCATTACCGCGAGCCGGCCGACGACACTTTGCTCGGCCTGTTCCGCTTCGGCGACCGCGAGCCGCTGCTGTTCAGCCTGTGGGCCGGCGGCTCGGCCTACCGTGTCCGCGCCTATGCCCTC
>CAXTQJ010000042.1:3305-9379 GCA_964246245.1 uncultured Sphingomonadaceae bacterium | reverse complement strand
AGCGGGGCGACGGTCGTCACGACGACCGAGCGTGGCGACCGCGATCCGCCGGATGCCGCCGTCGCGTCGATCCGCTGGACGTGGCAGCGCGATCGCTTCGTGCGGCGACCGCAGCGGTGAGCGCGGGGGTGCCCGCCCGTCCCGCCACCAGTGAGCCGCAGCCAGCCCCGCTCGCCATCCTCGTCGACGCCGACGCGTGCCCGGTGAAGGACGAAATCTACCGCGTCGCGCGGCGCACCGGCGTCGCGGTCAGCGTCGTCGCCAATTCGTGGTTCCGCGTCCCGCCCGAGTTCGAGCAGGTCGTCGTCGGCGACGGGTTCGATGCCGCCGCCGCCTGGATCGCGGCGAAGGCCGGCGCGGCGACGATCGTCGTCACCGGCGACATCCTGCTCGCCGACCGCTGCGTCAAGGCAGGGGCGACCGTCATCGGGCATGGCGGCCGGCCGTTCACCGCGGCGAACATCGGCACTGCCGTCGCCGCGCGTGCGGTCGCCGAAGACGCGCGCGCGATGGCGTGGGCAAGCGAGCGTGACCGCGGCGGCGGGCGCGGCGGGCCGGCGCCGTTTACCGCCGCCGACCGCTCGCGCTTCCTGTCGGCACTCGACGAGGCGGTACAGCGACTGCGGCGGGCAAGCCGATGATTTCGCTGTCCTACACGCGCCGTGTTGCGATAGCCTGCGAGCCGGATCGAAGTGAGGGCAAGGACGATGCGGTTGCTGCGGCAAGGGATGGACGGGACGCCGGCCAGCTCGACCGCGCCCGACCCCGGGCCGCCGCGCGAAAGGCGACACCGTCAACTTCGACAACTTAGCGCCGTGGCGCGAATCGGCGCGAGCATCGCGCACCGGGCGGCGGTCCTAACCAAAGCCGCCGCGAGTTCCCCGTCGCGGCTGTGGGCATGGCGCAAACTTCATCAACTTCCGACGACGCTGGCGTTGCTGCCACTAACCATCCTGGTTACCGCCGCCGCGCCGCCGCTGCTCGCCGACATCGAGGCGAATGCTCCGCCGACGGCGTGGCGGCCGGTTGAGCCCGACAATCTCGTCCTGATCGACACCGCCAAAGGCACGCTGGCGATCGAACTCGCGCCGCGTTTCGCCCCGGTCCACGTCGCCGCGATCAAGGCGCTGGTCCGCGCCGGAGCGTTCACCGGCGGCGCGGTGACGCGCGTCCAGGATAACTACGTCGTCCAGTTCGGGACCAAGGCTGCCGCCGCGGCCGCCGCGCCGCCGGGAACCGCGCCCGTTCCGCCGGCCAGGCCCGAGCTGCCGCCCGAGTACGAGAGCCCGCGCGGCAAGATTCCGTTCACGCCCCTGCCCTACCGCGACGCCTACGTGTTGCAGACGGGGTTCAGCGACGGCTGGCCGGTCGGGCGCGACCGGCAGGCGGCATGGCTGGTCCACTGCTACGCGATGGTCGGGGTCGGCCGCGACCTGCCGCCGTCGACCGGCGACGGCAGCGAATTGTACGCCGTCATCGGTCACGCGCCGCGCCATCTCGACCGCAACCTAGCCGTCGTCGGCCGGGTGATCGACGGCCTCCCCCCGATTGCGGCGCTGCCCCGCGGGACCGAGGCGCTCGGCTTCTACAAGACCGACGCCGAGAAGCTGCCGATCGCGAGCGCGCACATCGCCGCCGACGCGCCGGGCAGCCCGCGCTACGAGGTGATGCGCACCGACACCCCGACCTTCGCCGCGCTGGTCGACGCCCGCGCCAACCGCCGCGAGCCGTTCTTCGTCCACCCGGCGGGCGGCGTTTCGCTGTGCAACGTCAAGATCCCGGTACGGCGGGTCGGGTGACCTACGCGACCGCCTCGCCGCGCCGCCGCAGGCCGACGCCGACGAGGCCGAAGCCCGCGACGAGGAGCGCCCACGTCGCCGGCTCGGGTGCGCTCGCGGTCAGGCTGACGCCGTCGAGGAAGGCTATCGGCGGCTTGCCGTTGGGGGTGCCGGCGGCGAAGAAGCTCAGCACTTCGGACGCCGCCGTCGCGGTGAAGTGGATCGTCTGCCGCTGCCAGTCGCCGACCCCGCCCTGGAGGAGATGGAAGGTCGACGAGGCGTGGGTCTCGTCGCCGAGCGAAACGTCCCACCGTTCGCTCGTCGGCCCAAGGTAGGCCCGCTGCTGCCCGGCCGCCTGGTAGAACGACACGGCATAGCGCGCGCCGGCGGTCAGCCCGGTGATCGTCTGCCAGATCGCCGTTCCATAGTTGCGGTCTCCGTCGGCCTCGACGAAGTTGCCGCCGTCGGGGCTGTGGTTCGCAAACGGGCCGTAGACCGCCAGGTACCTGCCCGCGTCGTCGGCGGTGCCCGGGGTGTCGATGAAGTCGAGCCCGGTCCCGCCCGACCAGCCGTCGACCTTGCCGTGGAACTTCGCCTTGTAGGTCGCCGACGTCGATTCGAACGACCCGTTGACGACGAGGTTGGTCGGGCTGGCGTGCGCCGCCGTCATCCCCGCCAGCGCCGCTCCCGCGACGAGCATCTTGAGCCGCATCCTATCCTCCCGATCACGCGGAACCGGATGGCCGCGCTCGCCGATGATTACGGTCGGTATTGCCGCCGCTTTAGCCGAGGGACGGCGTGGCGGCGGCGGCCCGATCGACCGGGATCAGTGCCCGCATGTCGCCTGCCGTCGCCTTCCGCATCG
This sequence comes from uncultured Sphingomonadaceae bacterium, assembly GCA_964246245.1. Taxonomy (GTDB): domain Bacteria; phylum Pseudomonadota; class Alphaproteobacteria; order Sphingomonadales; family Sphingomonadaceae; genus Polymorphobacter_B. The sequence continues at coordinate 6,736 of CAXTQJ010000042.1, read as the reverse complement.
CAGCATCACGTGCTACGCCCGCGGCCATGCTGACGATCAACGCCGTCACCGTCCGCCTCGGCGGGCGCGTCATCCTCGACCGTGCGTCGGCGGCAATCCCGCCGCGCGCGCGGGTCGGGCTGATCGGCCGCAACGGCGCCGGCAAATCGACGCTGATGAAGCTGATCGCGCGCGCCAATACTCCCGACGACGGCGGCATCGAGATGCCCAAGGCGGCACGGATCGGCTATGTCGCGCAGGAGGCCCCGGCCGGGTCGGCGACGCCGTTCGCCACCGTCCTCGCCGCCGACACCGAGCGCGCCGCGCTGCTGGCCGAGGAGGAGGGGCTCGACCACGCTGCGGTAGCCAACCTGCATCGCATCGCCGAGATTCACGAGCGGCTGACCGCGATCGACGCCCATACCGCGCCGGCGCGCGCCAGCCGCATCCTCGTCGGCCTCGGCTTCGACGAGGCGGCGCAGCACCGCCCGCTCGACAGCTATTCGGGCGGCTGGCGGATGCGCGTCGCGCTCGCCGCGCTGCTGTTCTCGCAGCCCGACCTGCTCCTCCTCGACGAGCCGTCGAACCACCTCGATCTCGAGGCGACGCTGTGGCTCGAGAGCTTCCTCAAGACCTACCGCGCGACGATGGTGGTCATCAGCCACGAGCGCGACCTGCTCAATAACGTCGTCGATCACATCCTCCACCTCGAGGGCGGCAAGACGACGCTCTACCCCGGCGGCTACGACGACTTCGAACGCCAGCGCAACGAGCGGCTCGCCCAGCTCGCCAGCGCGCGCGAGGCGCAGGCGAACCAGCGCGCCAAGCTACAGGACTATATCGCGCGCAATTCGGCTCGCGCGTCGACCGCCAAGCAGGCGCAGTCGCGGATGAAGGCGCTGGCGAAGATGCAGCCGATCGCCGAGGTCGCGACCGACCCCAGCCTCGTCTTCGACTTCCCCTCGCCCGCGGCCCTGAAGCCGCCGCTGGTCCAGCTCGACCATGCCGCGGTCGGCTACGACGGCACGCCGATCCTGTCGGGGATCGACCTGCGCCTCGACCCCGACGACCGGCTCGCGCTGCTCGGGCGCAACGGTAATGGCAAGACGACCCTCGCCCGCCTGCTCGCCGGGCAGCTGCCGGCGCTCGACGGCGATGTCGCCGCGACGACCAAACTCAAGGTCGGCTATTTCACCCAGTACCAGGTCGAGGAACTCGACGCCGACGACACCCCGCTCGAACACATGGGTCGGCTGATGCCCGGCGCCAAGCCGACCGCGGTGCGCGGCCAGCTCGGACGGTTCGGCTTCTCCGGCGCGATGGCCGAGCAGAAGGTCGGCCGGATGAGCGGTGGCGAGCGCGCTCGGCTGGCGCTGGCCCTGATCACCCGCGACGCTCCGCACCTCCTCATCCTCGACGAGCCGACCAACCACCTCGACGTCGACGCGCGCGAGGCGCTCGTCCAGGCGCTCGCCGATTATGGTGGCGCCGTCGTCGTCGTCAGCCACGATCGGCATATGGTCGAAGCCGCCGCCGACCGCCTGATTCTCGTCGAGGACGGCCACGCGACCGAGTTCGGCGGCAGCCTCGACGACTATACCGACCGCGTCCTCGGCCGCGGCGACGCCCGCCCCGAGAAACGCCCCGCTCCGGTCAAGGCGAAAGCGCGGATCGAGTCAGTCGGCGACCGGGCCAAGGGCGTCGTTCTTCGCCGCACGGCGCGCGAGGCCGAGGCCGACATCGCGCGCCTCGCTGCGCGCCTGTCGCAGCTCGATACTGCGCTCGCCGATCCGGCGAAGGCCGCCGGGGCCGACCGGCTGGCCGGCATCCCCACGCTGATGAAGACTCGCGCCACGATCGCCGCCGCGCTCGCCGAAGCCGAGGCCAGGTGGCTGACGGCGAGCGAAGCGCTCGAAGCGGCAGCCTGATGGTTTCGCACGGCAACCGCCGGATTACGGCCATCCCAACCTATGTTAATCTTGTTTACCGGGCCATCGTTTCGTGGCATGATCATTCGGTAGGGTGCGTGGGGCCCTATCTTTTGCGGGTGAAAGTATCATGCGTGTTTTGCTGATCGAAGACGACAAGCTGATGGTTCGCGCCGTCACGATGATGCTGAGCGGGGTCGGCGTCGAATACGAGACGGTCACCGAAGGCGAGGCGGCGATCGAGCTGGCCCGGCTCTACGATTACGACGCGATCCTCCTCGACCTGACGCTGCCCGACGTCCACGGCTACGAAGTGCTGCGGCGGCTGCGGCTGGCGCGGATCACGACGCCGGTGATGATCCTGTCGGGCGATAGCGAGATCGCGACCAAGGTCAGCGGCTTCGGCTTCGGCGCCGACGACTATGTCACCAAGCCGTTCCAGCGCGACGAGTTGGTCGCCCGCCTCCACGCTCTCGTCCGCCGATCGAAGGGCCATGCCGAATCGATCATTCGGACCGGAACGATGGCGATCGACCTCAACGCGCGCGTCGTCACGGTCGACGGCCACCGGGTCGCGCTGACCGGCAAGGAATACGCGATCCTCGAATTGCTGTCGCTGCGCAAGGGCATCACCCTGACCAAGGAGATGTTCCTGACCCACCTCTACGGCGGCCGCGACGAGCCCGAGCTCAAGATCATCGACGTCTTCGTCTGCAAGCTGCGCAAGAAGCTCGCGACCGCCGGCGATGGCGCGGCGTCGTGCATCGAGACGGTGTGGGGTCGCGGCTACGCGCTGCGCGATCCCGAGCGGGTCGAGGAGGCCGCCCGGGTCGCCTAAGGCCGCGCGGCGCGACGCTGGGCGAGCGCGCGGACGACGCCGCGCAGCGTCCGCACCTCGGCCTCGCTGAACCCCGGCCGGGTCAGCAGGTTGCGCAGCGTCAGCCGTGCGACTTCGGCGCGACCGGGGATGGCATAGTAGTTGGCCGCGGTCAGTTCGCTGTCGACAGCGGTGATGAGGCGCTCGAGTTCGACCTGCGCGGCCGGCCCGGCATAGTTGGCCATCGCGACGTCGGGGGTGGCATCGTCGGCGCGGAACCACTCGTAGGCCGTCAGCAGCACGGCCTGGGCGAGGTTGAGCGAGCCGAAGTCGGGGTTGACCGGGACCGTCAGGATCGCGTGGGCAACCGCGAGGTCGTCGGTCAGCAGCCCCGACCGTTCGGGGCCGAACATCACCCCGCCGCGCCCGGCGAGCGCGCGCATCGCCGCCGCGGCGGCGTGCGGCGTCGCTACCGGGCGGGTCAGCGCCCGGTGCCGCAGGGTCGTCGCGTAGATCAAGTTGAGGTCGGCGACCGCGTCGGCGACGGATGCGAACACCCTCGCGTCGGCGAGCACCACGTCGGCCCCGCTCGCCGAGGGGCTGGCGTCGGGATTGGGCCAGCCGTCGCGCGGGGCGACGAGGCGGAGGTCGGTCAGGCCGAAGTTGAGCATCGCGCGCGCCGCCGCACCGATGTTCGCCCCGAGCTG
>CAXTQJ010000042.1:0-3295 GCA_964246245.1 uncultured Sphingomonadaceae bacterium | reverse complement strand
GATGATCGCCGGCGGCGTCGGGCCGGGGATCACTCCGCCTCGCCGACGAGGCGCGGCCGCGGTGGCGCGCCGCCGCCGTCCGACGCACCGACACCGAGCGCGCCGGCACCGAGCGCACCGACGAACGTCTCGAAGTCGCGCGCCTCGCGGAAGTCGCGGTAGACGCTGGCGAAGCGGATATACGCGACCGGATCCAGCGCCTGCAGGCCCTCCATCACCATCTCGCCGATCAGGCCGACGCCGAGTTCGCTCTCGCCCGACGACTCGAGCCGGCGGACGATGCCGTTGACGAGGCGCTCGATCCGCTGCGGCTCGATCGGCCGCTTACGGCATGCCGTCTCGACCGAGCGGGCGAGCTTGTCGCGGTCGAACGGTTCGCGCTTGCCCGACTTCTTGACGACGACCATCTCGCGCAGCTGGATGCGCTCGAAGGTGGTGAAGCGCGCGCCGCATGCCGGACACTGGCGGCGGCGACGGATCGCGCCGCCGTCCTCGGTCGGGCGGCTGTCCTTAACCTGGCTATCGTCGTTGGCGCAGAACGGACAACGCATTGATCAGTCGGGATAGATCGGAAAGCGTGCGCACAGCGCCCGGACCCTGACGTTGACCGCCGCCTCGACGTCGCGGTTCCGGTCGGCTCCGTTGGCGGCAAGGCCGTCGAGCACATCGGCAATCATGTCGGCGATCTGCGTGAACTCGGCGATGCCGAAGCCGCGGGTCGTCCCCGCCGGCGAACCGACCCGGATGCCCGAGGTCTTCGTCGGTGGCAGCGGATCGAACGGGATGCCGTTCTTGTTGCAGGTGATGCCGGCGCGTTCGAGCGCCTCGTCGGCGTCGCGGCCGGTCAGGTTCTTCGGCGTCAGGTCGATCAGCGCGAGGTGGGTGTCGGTCCCCCCCGAGACGACGGCGCAGCCGCGCGTCGCGAGGCGGGCGGCGAGGACCTGCGCGTTCGCCACCACGGCGCGGGCATAGTCCCTGAATTCGGGACGCAGCGCCTCGCCGAAGGCGACCGCCTTGGCGGCGACGACGTGCATCAGCGGGCCGCCCTGCATCCCCGGGAAGACCGCCGAGTTGAGCTTCTTGCCGAGTGCCTCGTCGTTCGACAGGATCATGCCGCCGCGGGGGCCGCGGAGCGTCTTGTGGGTCGTCGTCGTCACCACATCGGCGAACGGCAGGGGGCTGGGATGTACTCCGGCGGCGACGAGGCCGGCGAAGTGGGCCATGTCGACCATCAGCAAAGCCCCGACCGCATCGGCAAGGGCGCGGAAGCGAGCGAAGTCGATCACCCGCGGATAGGCCGAGCCGCCGGCGATGATCAGCCTCGGACGATGCTCCCTGGCTAAGGCCTCGACCACGTCATAATCGATCCGGTGATCGCCGGAGCGGACGCCGTATTGCACCGCGTTGAACCATTTTCCCGACATCGACGGGGCGGCACCGTGGGTCAGGTGGCCGCCGGCGTCGAGCGACATGCCGAGGATCGTCTCGCCGGGCTTGACCGTCGCGAGCATCACCGCGCCGTTCGCCTGCGCTCCCGAATGCGGCTGGACGTTGGCGTAGGCGCAGCCGAACAGTTCCTTGGCGCGGTCGATCGCCAGCGTCTCGACGACGTCGGACGGCGCGCAGCCCTGATAATAGCGTTTGCCCGGATAGCCTTCGGCGTATTTGTTGGTGAACACCGATCCCTGCGCGTCGAGGACGGCGCGGCTGACGATGTTCTCGCTGGCGATCAGCTCGATCTGGTTCTGCTGGCGATCGAGCTCGCGGCGGATCGCTTCGGCAACCGGTCCCTCGACGGGATCGGAGAAGAAGCCATCGAAGCCGACGACTTGCGGCGCGATGTTGACGTTCGAGGTCATTCGACGGTCTCGATCTCGGGGTGGCTGAGCTTGGCGACGCGGTCGGCGTGGCGGCCGCCGCCGTAGCTCGTCGACAGGAACTGGCGGACGCACTCGCGCGCGACCTCGACACCGATGATGCGGCTGCCGAGAGCGAGGACGTTGGCGTCGTTGTGCTCGCGGGCGAGGCGGGCCATCAGCCCGCCGGTGCACAGCGCGGCGCGGATGCCGGGGTCGCGGTTGGCGGCGATGGTCATCCCGATCCCCGTCCCGCACACCAGAATGCCACGTTCGGCGCGACCGCTCGTCACCGCGTTTGCGACGGCAAAGCCGAAGTCGGGGTAATCGACAGACACCTCGGAATTAGTGCCGAGATCGAGGACGCCATAGCCCATCTTGCCGAGGTCGGCGGCGAGCACCGCCTTGAGCGCGTAACCGGCGTGATCGGCACCGATGGCGATGGTTTCGCGGAGCATGACGCGGCGGCCTGTCGTTGCGGGGCTACCACATCTAGTACGGAGGAGCGGGAGCGCCAAGTAAAACCGGGTAGGCCCGACGCTGGCAGGTTGCAGTCGGCGCGACTTCCATCGAACTGGCGGGCCAACGGCGGAAGGTAACGAAGGTAATCGACACGCTTTCCGAATCTTGCGCCGATTGCAGTCCGTGCGACCGTTTATTGCTCACGACTGCACCGCTACGGAACGGCGCGCCGTCGCGGATTCGTTGCTTCGCGGGAACACCTTCGTGCAGGATCGACCGCAGCAAGCGGTTCACATAATGCCGCAAAGCAGAGGAGGTGCGCGACCGGGCACGACCGTTTGCCACTAGCGCTGGCCCGGACGGGCCTGCCGGCGCGCGGGCGATAAGGCACGTAGCTTGGGGAGACCAACAATTGGAAAGAACCCCGCCCCCAAGACCATCGGGGAAGTCGGACCATAGCCGATCACGCGTGTGTAGGACAGCGTTTATGCGTCACGCCCGCACGGACCACGGGCGCCTCCGCGACCGGCGCCGGGCGCAGGCCTAATGCAGCCGCCGGTCGAGCTCGCCGCTCGCCGCGCCGGTCAGCCGTGCGGGGGCGGCGGGGTCGTCGTGGGCGACGATGATGCGGCGCGCGGCGGCGGTGGCGAGGTCGACCGCCTGGGCGCGGACGGTCGCCTCTGCGGCGCGCTCGGCGGCGGCGATCTTGGTCTCGGCGAGCGCGGTGCGGCGCGCGATGACGGCGTCGGTCGCGGCATGGGCGTCGGTGACGATCGTCGCCGCCTCGGCGCGCGCGGTGGCAAGGATATGGTCGATGTCGGTCGCCGCCGCCGCCGCCTTGTCGCGCGTCGCGGCAAGAAGGTTCTCGGCCTCGGCGCGGAGACGCTTGGCCTCGGCCAGCTCGCCGCGAACCTTCGCGGCGCGGGCGTCGAGCGCGTCGGCGACCAGCTTCGGCACCTTTACGTAGAGCAGCAGCG
>CAXTQJ010000041.1:4512-15402 GCA_964246245.1 uncultured Sphingomonadaceae bacterium | reverse complement strand
CATCGATTTCAAGACGATCTGGCCCAACGTCTTCAACGTCGCCGACGCCTGCATCACCGTCGGCGTCGCGCTGCTGGTGATCGCGTCGCTGGTCGGCGACAGCGCCACCCGGCGCGCGCCGCCGGCGCGCGGTTCGGCGTCGCACCGGGACTGACCGACCGCCTTGCCCGCGCAGCGATCGAGCGCGGCGTCCCCTTCCTGCCCGGCGTCGCGACGGCGGCCGACATCATGCGCGGGCTCGATCTCGGGCTCGACCGCTTCAAGTTCTTTCCCGCCGTCGCCAGCGGCGGGCTGCCCGCGCTGTCCGCGCTCGCCGCGCCGTTTCGCGACGTGCGGTTCTGCCCGACCGGCGGCATCACCGCCGCAACCGCCCCCGACTGGCTCGCCCACCCCAGCGTCGTGTGCGTCGGCGGGTCGTGGATGACCGGCTAGGTCCCCGGACGAAGCGTCGGCCCTGCCGCCGCCGGTCAGAAGTGGAAGCCGGCTCCGACGTTGTACGTCGCGCTGTACCCGCGGGTGTCGAGCGCGACCCCGCGCCTTGAGCACGGGCGTGTGAGCCGAGTTGAACACCTTCGACGCGCCGATGGCGAAGGCGACCCCGCCCGCCGTGCCGCCGAGCGACGCGCCGAGGAAGCCGCTGGCGGGGTACATGCTCGACGAAATCTTTGCGGTCCCGGACTACAGCTGCGTCCTGCCGCCGTCGGCCGGCTCGCGCTCGCCGCCGACCAGCGGCGGCACTGGTTGACCACTCGGCCGACCTGCCCGAGGAGGGGGCCGTGTTCTTCGGCCGGGCGCTGCGCGACCTGTTCGCGGCGGCGATGCTGCCGACGCTGCGGAACGCCGTGCCCAACACCGGCGATGGCCCGTTGTACCGGCGCGTCTGCCGGTCGAGCGCCGCCGCCTGCTCGCTGCGTATCGCCTGCTGTGCAACTCCCACGAAGCGGAGCCGGTGTCGGCGATCGCGTGGCGCTGCGGGCGCCGGCTAGGTCTTCAGGCGGCGGCTATGTAGACCTGCGCCGGCCGCCCCGACGCGAGGGTGACGGCGACTCGGGCGTAGGTCGCGCCCTCGTACGCGTCGACAGCGGCGAGGTCGTCCGCTTCGATACGCAGCGCGGTCCCGGCGATCGGCGTCGTCGCGGCAAGGTCGGGGACGAGGATCGGATGGATCGCCGCGCCGCTCATCGCGACCACGCCCGGATCGGCGATCGCAACGGTCGCGAGGCGGAAGCCGGTCAGCGCGTCGTCTTCTCCGGCGACGAGCCGGCCGAACACCGCCGTCTGCACCTCGGGCTGGCGCAGCGTGCCGTAGGAGAACAGCCAAGTCATCGTGCGCCTCCATGCCGGCCGGGACCACCACGCGCGGCATAGCCGATCGCTGGCCGCGCCGCCACGGAGCCGGGTCGTTGCACGAAGCCGCGACGTGCAATAGGCGAACCGCGCATGACCCCCGCACAGCGCCAACTCGTCGACGACGTCGCCGCGCGGCTCGGCCCCGCGGTGGTGGTGACCGACCCTGCCGCGATCGCGCCGTGGCTGATCGACTGGCGGCAGCGCTACCATGGCGTGGCGGATGCGATCCTGTCCCCGGCGACGACGGCCGAGGTCGCGGCGATCGTCGGCCGGGCGCGCAGTCTCGGCGTCGCGCTGGTCCCGCAGGGGGGGAACACGTCGATGGTCGGCGGCGCGACCCCACCGGCCGACGGCAGCGCGCTGATCCTGTCGCTCCGCCGGATGAACCGCATCCGCGCGGTCGACGCGGCGGCGAACCTCGCGGTCACCGAGGCGGGGGTGGTCCTCGCGACGCTCCACGCTGCGGCGAACGACGCCGGTCGCCGCTTCCCGCTCAACCTCGGGGCAAGCGGCAGCGCGACGATCGGCGGGCTGATCTCGACCAACGCCGGCGGGACGCAGGTCCTGCGCTTCGGAACGATGCGCAGCCTCGTCGCCGGGCTCGAAGCCGTGCTGCCCGACGGCTCGGTTCACGACAATCTCGCCGCGTTGAAGAAAGACAACCGCGGCTACAGCCTCGACCACCTGCTGATCGGAGCCGAGGGGACGCTCGGCATCGTCACCGCGGCGAGCCTGAAACTGGTCCCGGCGATCGCCGCGCGCGCCGTCGCGTGGCTCGGGCTGACTAGCCCGCAGGCCGCACTCGACATGCTGCGCGCGCTCGAGGCGGCGACCGATGGGGTCGAGAGCTTCGAGCTGATCCCCGGCGACACGATTGCGCGGGCGCTGCGCCACATTCCTGGGCTGCGGCCGCCGCTCGCCGGCGACCATCCGTGGCACGTCCTCGTCGAGGCAGTCGCGACCGACGCCGCCGACGAGCCGCCGGCAGCGCTGCTCGAACGCCTGCTTGCGCCCGCGATCGAGCGTGGCCACGTCGCCGACGCCGTCGTCGCGGCGAGCGAGGCGCAGGCCGACGCCTTCTGGCGCATCCGCGACGCGCTGTCGGAAGCCGAACGCCGCGACGGTCCGGCGACGCAGCACGACATCTCGGTCTCCGTCGCCGACATGCCGCGCTTCCTGCTGGACGCCGCGCGCGCGGTCGAGGCGCGTTTCGCCGGCGTCAGCGCGTCGGGCTTCGGCCACCTCGGCGACGGCAACATCCACTTCCACGTCCGCGCGCCGGCCGGCGGCGGCGAGGGGTGGTACGCCGCCAACGCCGATCCGGTCACGCGCTTCGTCGACGACCTCGTCACCGCGGCGGGAGGCTCGATCTCGGCCGAGCACGGCATCGGCCAGATGAAGCGTGCAGAATTCGAACGCCTCGCGCCGCCGTCGCGCCTCGCCGCGCTCCGCGCCGTGCGCCTCGCGTTCGACCCCGCCGGCATCCTCAATCCGGGCAAGCTGCTGTCGCCCGCCTAGAGCAGGCTGCGACATCTCGGCCGCACCACGTGGCCGGCGACACGCGGACGCCGTCGCGGCGGTCGCGCGGGTCAAGCCGTAGGTCGGGGGTCGACGTGCTTCAGCTCTTCGGCGACAGCGCGCGGAACGTCGCATCGAGGACCGCCCCGAAGGCGACGTGCGACCCGCCCGAGAAGGCGTGCTCGGCCGGCCCGACGCGCCACGGCGGCGGCTTGATGTCGATCGCGGCGAGGCCGCATTCCTCGACCGTCGCCCACACGCCGAGGCCGTAGGCGACGCCGCGTCCCGCGGTCACCGCCGGCCACCGCCGCCTCAACCCGGCATAGGCGACGCCGAGCCCGACTCCGACTGCGAGATGGACCGCCGTCCCCGCCGCGACGGTCGCCGCCGGGCCGAGAGGCCGGCCGAATACGCGGCGCGCGATCCGATCGGCGAGCACCTCGGTCGCCTCGGGCGGCGGCGGATCGCCGGCCGGGACCGGCAGCCCGACGCGCCGCCAGATCGCCTGGAAGGCGTTGACCGCGAGCGACCCGGCGATGCCGGCGAGCGCGCCACGGACGACATCCCCGCCGCTCAGCCGCGTCGGTGCTGTCGGCACGCGCGGATCGAAGCGGAAGACCTTGAACGGCAGCACCGGCCGCTCGCCGGGCCGGGCGAGTGCCGGCGAGCGCGGCAGCTGGGTGCAGACGACGTACATCGCGCCGTCGGGGCCTTTCATCAGCCCGTCCGGCCAGAACATGTCGTCACGTACGACCGGCGCGTCATAGCGACCATCGGGGGTGACCCGGCCGACTGCATTCGTCTCGATCACGGTCAGGTAGAGGTTGCCTGCGTCGTCGAACGCCATCCCGCCCGAATTGGGTTTGGTCGCGAAGCGTTCGAGCCGCTTCGCCAGCGCGGTGTCGTCGAGGCCGGCATCGAGCAGGTCGTCGACGCGCAGCCGCCACAAGGTGTGGCCGTTGAGTGGCGAAAGGTACAGCCATTCCCCCGCGGCATCGAGCGCGATGCCGTCGACGCCGACGCGCATGACCGCGTCGCTCCCGTCGCCGCGGTGACGCACGGTCGCCCCGTCGATGACCAGGTTGCGCCGCTCGGCCCTGATCCCGTTATGGCCCTCGAGCCGTCGCACCGCCATGCCGGTGGCGAGATCGACGACGATCAGCCCCGCGCGGCTGCCGTCGCCGCCGTGACCCGCGCCCTCGTCGGCGATGTAGACCTTGCCCCGCGCGAGGTCGACGGCGAAGTCGTTCGGCTCCGAATACGGCGTCAGCACCTCGGGCGGGATCGGGATGACACGGTCGAGGCGGTCGGCGACCGTGTCCCAGACGACGAACTTCGCCGGCACGTTCGACCGCGTCCCCATGTCGGCGAGCCAGATCCGCCCCTGCGTATCGTCGTGGAGACCGAGGACGGCGTCGAGCCACGTCGACGGGTCGCCCTCCGGCGTGTTCCACGCGACGTTCGGAAACGCCGACAGCGACCCGTCGTCGTTGAAGACCGAGACGCGGACTGGCGTCTCGTACATCGGGTGGTGACTGACGACGAGGCGGCCGGCGGCGGTGAACGCGCCGTTCCCGAGCGGCGTGTCGGTCGTCGCGTAGACCGTCGAGGCGAGCATCGTCATAGCATCGGCTCCGTCGTCACCAAGCCCGGCGCGAGGCGGGTAATGTCCTGCGTCCCCGTCAGCGCCATGCAGTCGAGCAGCTCCTGACGTAGCAACGCGAGCGCGCGATCGACCCCCTTCCGTCCGTGCGCCGCGAGCCCGTACGCCCACGCGCGGCCGCTAAGGCACCCGTGCGCCCCGCGGCCCAGCGCGCGGACGATGTCGAAGCCGGTTAAGACCCCGCCGTCCCACAGCACCTCGATCTCGCCGCCGACGGCGCGGGCGATGTCGGGCAAGACGCTGATCGTCGACGGCGCGCCGTCAAGCTGACGGCCGCCGTGGTTCGACACGACGATCGCGTCGGCCCCGAGGTCGCGCGCGCGCTTCGCGTCGTCGACGGTCAGGATGCCCTTCACGACGAACTTGCGCGGCCACTTCGACCTGACCCAACGAATGGTGTCCTCGTCGATGCCGGCGAACAGGTTGGCGTTGACCCACGCCGCGAGCGACAGGACGTTCGAAGCTTCCGGATGCTCCTGCGCCATCGTGGCGAAGGTCCACCGCCGGCTCGTCACCATCCGCGCGATCCACGGCAGGTGGCCCATCATGTTGATCACGTTCGCCGCCGTCACCCGGATCGGCGAGGTCAGCCCGTTGCGGTTGTCGGCCCAGCGCTGGCTGTGGACGTGGACGTCGAGGGTCATGACCAGCGCCGAGCAGCCGGCGGCGTCGGCCCGCGCGATCAGGTGCTCGTTCACCCCCATCTGCTGCATCATGTAGAGCTGCGACCAGAACGGCGTCCGGCGCACCGCGGCGACGTCCTCGATCGACGCGATCGAGAAGCCCGATAGGCAGAACGGCACCCCCGCCGCCTCGGCCGCCCGCGCTGCGTGAAGCTCGCCGTCGGGCCACGTCAGCCCGACCATGCCGACCGGCGCGAGCGCGAGCGGGAAGGCGGCGGGGTCGCCGAGCATCGTCGTCGCGGTGCTCTGGCGGCGGACGTCGACCATGTTGTTCGGCGCAAAGGCGAGCCGATCGAGGTCGGCGCGGTTCCGCGCGACGGTCAGCTCGCGGTACGAGCCGCCATGGATGTACTCGTAGACCGCCTTCGGCAGCCGCCGCTTCGCCGTCGCTCGCAGGTCGTCGATGTTGACCGCGTCCATCAGACAGCCGCCGTCGTGAAAGCGGCGATGCGTTCGGCAACCGCTTCGGGCCGTTCGAGCGGGAGCAGATGCCCGGCCTGGCTGAGGATATGGAGCTCGGCGCGCGGCAGCCTGGCCGCGATCGCGCGCGGCACGTCGGGTCCCATCACCTCGTCGTGCTCGCCGGCGAGGACGAGCACCGGCAGATTGATCGTCGCCGTATTCGCCGAAATGTCATCGCGGCTACCGGTTTCGAGCCACCACCGCCATGCGCTTTCCGCGACACGGAGTTCGTCGTCGACCGCGGCGCGCAACACCTCGGGCGGCAGGCGGCTGCCGGTCCCTTCGAGCTGCTTCATTGCGAGACGGCGGTTGGCATAGGCGTCGAGCGCCTCGGCGCGCGAATCGTCGGTCATCGGTTGCGGCGTCGGCGGCGCGGCGGCGATCAGGACCAGCCCGGCGAGCCCCGGCGGCCGGCGCGTCGCGGCGGCGAGCGCGATCTTGCCGCCCATCGAATGCCCGACCGCCCACCACGGCGCGTCGCCCGCGGTGTCGATCAGCCAGTCGGCATAGGCATGGAGCGATGGCGCGGGCGGCGGCGGCATGTCGCCGAAGCCGGGCAGGTCGGGGACGACGCAGTCGAACCCCGCGCCGAGCTCGTCGACCAGCGCGACCCACGACCGCGCCGAACCGCCGAAGTAGTGGGCAAAGACGAGACGCATCAGTCCCTGTCGCCGGGGAGGATGCCGCTCAGCACCTGCCGCGCCGATTCGGCAACGAGGTGCGCGCCGCCGGTGTCGCCTTTCAGCATCGTCCGCATGAACTTTGCCGCCTGGTCGAGGCTGATGTGCGGGGGGAGCGGCGGCACCTCGGGGTCGGTCTTGACCTCGATCAGCGTCGGCACGGCGCTCGCCAGCGCCTCGTCCCACGCCGCGCCCATCCGGTCCGGATCGTCGACGTAGATCGAATGCATCCCGATCAGCCGCGCGAACTTGGCGTAGGCCACGTCGGGGATGCCCTGCGTCGCGTCGAAGCGCGGCTCGCCGAGCATGACGCGCTGTTCCCACGTCACCTGATTGAGATCCTCGTTGTTCCACACGCAACAGATCCAGCGCGGGTCGGCCCACTGCCGCCAGTATTTGGCGACGGTGATCAGCTCGGCCATGTTGTTCATCTGCATCGCGCCGTCCCCGACCAGCGCGACGACCGGCCGGTCGGGGTGGGCGAACTTGGCGGCGATGGCGTAGGGCACCGCCGCCCCCATCGACGCGAGTCCGCCCGACAGCGACGCCATCTGCCCGCGCTTGATCTTGAGGTCGCGCGCGTACCAGTTGGCGCAGCTGCCCGAATCGCTGGTGACGATCACGTTGGCCGGCAGGCGCGGTGACATCTCCCACACGACGCGCTGCGGATTGACCGGCGTCGCCTTGGCGAAGGCGCGCTCCTCGACCGTTTTCCACCACCTGACGATGCTCGCCTCGATGTGGTGCCGCCACGCGCGGTCTTCCTTGTGCGACAGCAGCGGCAGTAACGCCGCGAGCGTCTCGGCGCTGTCGCCGTGGAGGTTGACCTCGCTCGGATAACGCAAGCCCAGCGATTGCGCCTTGATGTCGATCTGGACGCACCGCGCCTGACCGTCCTTGGGCAGGAACTCGGCCCACGGGAAGCTGGTGCCGACCATCAGCAGCGTGTCGCAGTTATCCATCATGTCCGACGACGGCTCGGTCCCGAGCAGGCCGATCGTGCCGGTGACGAACGGCAGGTCGTCGGGCAGCGCCGCCTTGCCGAGGAGCGCCTTGGCGACGCCGGCGCCAAGCGCGTCGGCGACGGCGATGACTTCGTCGTGCGCGTGCAGCGCGCCCGCGCCGATCAGGATCGCGACCTTGCGCCCCGCATTGAGCACGTCGGCGGCGCGCTGGAGGTCGGCCGGATACGGCACGATCTTCGGCCGCGTATACCCGACGCCCGAACGCGTGAAGCCATGCTCGCGCGGCGGCTGGACCATCGTCTGGAGCTGGACGTCCGCAGGGAGGACGACGACGGTCGGCGCGCGATTGGCGACGGCGACGCGACACGCGGTGTCGACGACGTGGCGCGCCTGTGCCGGCGCGACGACCTCCTGGACATAGTCGGCGACGTCGGCGAACAGCCGGTCGAGGTTCAATTCCTGCTGGTAATGCGCGCCGCGCACCGTCTGCGCCGCCTGGCCGGTGATCGCGAGGACCGGCTGGTGGTCGAGCTTGGCGTCGTACAGGCCGGTGACCATGTGGCTCGCGCCGGGGCCGCCGGTCGAGATGCACACGCCCATCGTCCCGGTGAACTTGGCATAGGCCGACGCCATGAAGGCGGCCATTTCTTCATGACGAACCTGAACGTAGGCGATCGATCCCTCGACCCGCTGGAGCGCGGCGAAGGTGCCGTTGATGCCGTCGCCGGGGTAGCCGAACATCAGCTTCACCCCCCAGTCGTGAAGGCGCTCGATGACGAAGTCGCCGACCGTTTGGCTCATGCTCGTGTCTCCCGATCGCGGGTCAACGCCGCAGGCAGCAGCCGGTTCACACCTCGATCTTCAGCATCGCCGGCTGACGCGTCACTTCGAACATTTCACCGTGCGGGACCATGGTGATCCGGCCGAACTGTTCAAGCAGCATCCGGTACGCCTTGGCCACCGGCCGCGGGTTGCGGTCGAGGTCGTAGAGGCCGCACGGATTGACCGTGCCCCGTTTTTCGGCGAGCGCGATGTCCCAGTCGATCTGGTCGATCAGGCTGTACCACGTGAAGCCGAGCACCGGCACGCCGACGCGGCGCATCTTGAGGATGTTCATCCACTGCTTCCACAACCACGTCGGCGCGAGGTCGGCGTCGAGGACGTTGGTCTCGGTGTGCATCACCGGCTTGCGGTAACGCTCGTAGTAGGTGTGGGTGATGTTGAACCAGCCGAGGACATCCTCTGCCGGGCACATCGCCCCGTCGGGAGTCAGTATCTTCTCGTTGCGGCCGTAATAGTCGTTGCCCATGACCTGATAGCCCGGCGGCTCGCCGGCCATGAACCAGTCGTATTCACGACGCGTCAGCCCGTTGTCGGCGAGCCAGTGGTCGATCTCGGAATCGAACGGGTTGGCATAGAGGAGGTCGAGCGAGATGAAGCGCTGCTTGTTCGCCAGCCGGACCCCAGGCGATTCAGTCGCGCGCGCCTCGTGGAGATATTCGGCGCTTTCCGACTGGACGATAATGCAGTCGCCGCGCCTCGCCGCGATCGCCTGGGTGCCAAGGATCGACGCCGCGACGCAATGCTTCAGCGCATTGACGAAGCTGCGGTCGTCCTTGGCCTGCTCGTTCCACAGGCCTTCCTTCGCCGACAGGCGCGCGGTGACGTAAATCTCGTTGACCGGCGTGTAGGCGCGGACCCACGGGTAGCGTTCGGCGACGGCGTCGCAATAGCTGCGAAAGAGGAACGGAAAATCGGGATTCTGGAAGTTCCCGACCCAGTCGGGCAAGCCGAAGTGGCACAGGTCGAGGATCGGGACGAGGCCGAGGCGCTGGATTTCGGCCATTGCCTGGTCGGCGAACTCCCAGTCGTACTTGCCTTCGGCGAGCCACACCTGGTGGATCGGCAGGCCGTAGCGGAGCACCTTGAGGCCGAGTTCGGCGGTCAGGCGCAGGTCGTCGCGCCAGCGGTCGTAATGGCCGCATTCGAGCAGCTGATCGCGTCGCGTCCGGCCATGGTCGATCGTCGGGTTCGAGCACTCGATGCCGGTGGCGAACATGAAGTTGCCGGGGGCGAAGATGGGCAGGCCGCTGCCGTCGCTGCCGCGCGCGCCGCCGAACTCGTCGCCGGCATAACCGTCGGGGCCGACGTCGCGCTCGACGCGGTCGAGGAAACTGACGGTCATCGGCCCCCTACCCCGCGCGCGCGCGCGAGAAACCGGTCGGCGGTGCGAAGCGACAGCGCCATGATCGTCAGCGCCGGGTTGGCGGCGAGCGCGCTCGGAAAGACCGAATTGTCGCAGATGGTCAGGTTCGGGACGTCGTGCGCGCGCCCGTCGGGGTCGACCACCGACGTGCTCGCGTCGGTCCCCATCCGCGCCGTGCCGATGGTGTGGGCGTAGCGGTCGAACGACCACACGTCGCGCCCGCCGGCCGTGTCCCAGATCGCCCGCATGATCTTCTCGGCGTGTGCCGTCAGCCGCTTCTCGTTGTCGCCCGCCGTGAAGGTGACGAGCGGCTTGGGCAGACCGCGGCCGTCGATCTCGTCGGACAGGGTCAGCTCGTTGCCGGCGGAGGGCAGGCAGTCGCCCAAGATGTTGATCCCGGCGACGTGATTATATTCGCGCATGTGGCGGGTCAGCGCGGCGCCCCACAGGCCGCGTCCGCGCGCGACCTCGCCGGCGTAGGTCACCGGCATGACGCCGATCGACTGGAGCAGGTAGCCGCCGGCGAAGTCGGCATCGGCCGGCCGGTTGGTGTCCTCGCTGATCAAGCCGCCGGGGATGCCCTTGTATGGCCGGATCATCGCGTCGAACGTGCCCCAGACCTGCATCCCGGTATGCGCCATGAAGTTCTTGCCGACCTGCCCGCTGGCGTTGGCGAGGCGGTTGACCAGCAGCAGCCGCGGCGTCTCGACCGCGCCGGCACAGAGGAAGACATGCGCCGCGGGCTGGTGGTGAGTGACGCCGTCCTTGACATAGACCGCACCGGTCAGCTTCCCCGCCGCGTCGGTCGGCAGCTCGGTGACGTAGCTCTCGGCGCGGATCTCGGCCCCGTGCGCCACGGCGAACGGCAGGTAGGTTACGTCCATGCTCGCCTTGGCCCCGGTCGAGCACCCCGCCTGGCAGAAGCCGCGATTGGTGCACGCCGGCCGCCAGCCGTAGCCCGGCTGATACCACGACCCCGACAGCGCCGCGTTCGCCGCCGGCGCGGTGCGGATGCCGAGGTCGGCGCAGGCGCGCTGCATCAGCTGGGCGGCGCCGTTCAACGGCAGCGGTGCGAGCGGATACACCGGCCGCGGCGGTCCCCACGGATAGTCGGCCGGCCCCGACACGCCGAGGAACGCCTCGATCTCGGCATAGTATGGCGCAAGGTCGTCGTAGCCGAGCGGCCAGTCGACGCCGACGCCGAACTGCTCGTGGAGGCGGAAGTCGGTCGGTTGCGGGCGCGGCGTATAGGCGGTGTAGTGGAGGGTCGACCCGCCGACGCCGATCCCCGAATTGTTCTTGCCGAAGTTGATCGGGTTGCCGCCCGCGCGGTGGGGTGAGGCGGTCACCGCGGTCGTCGTGC
>CAXTQJ010000041.1:0-4502 GCA_964246245.1 uncultured Sphingomonadaceae bacterium | reverse complement strand
GCCAGAACAGTTTCGCCTGCGCGACCTCGTCGGGGGCGAAGTCGTCGGCCGGAGTCCAGTGCTGGCCGGCCTCGAGCGCGACGACCTTGAGCCCAGCGGCGGCGAGGCGCGCGAGGAGCGGCGCACCGCCCGCGCCGGTACCGATGACGACCGCGTCGACCGGATCGAGGCTCATGCGACCGGCTCGGGCTCGTGCGCCGCACGCGCACCGAAACCGACATCCTGCCAGCCGCGCGCGTCGGCCATCCCGGCGTAGCCGATCTCCTCCTGCGCGAGCGGGTGCGAATAATAGAGGTCGACGAAGGCTGCGAGCACCTCCTCGAACCAGCGCGCGGACGAGATGCCGGACCACTCCAGCCGCCCCGCCTGGACGTCATGGAGCAGATCGTCCTGCCCGCCGCCATCGCGGTCGGGGAAGCCTGCCGCCGCGAGCGCGTCCAGACCGCGCGCGATCAGCTCCGCATCGGCCGGCTGGTCGGCATAGCGCCAGCCGTCGCCGACGCCGTCGGTCAGTCGCCGGTGAAGCCGCGCGGCGAGGTCGATCGGCACCGGGCGGCCTGGCTGGGGGATGAGCCGCGCCGCGACCGCGGCAAGCACGGCGAACTGGCGCTCGTCCAGCACCGCCGTCGCCGGCGGCGCGACCGGCTCGATCCGACCGCGCAGTACACGAGTGGTTGCGGGGGTCAGCAGCGGACCGCCGATCAGGTCGGTCACCGAATGGAGCGGCCACGCGGTCAAGCGGCGATCGTCAGCACCGGACGACGGAAGATTCTCGCTGGGCACCTGCTGTTCGCTCCACCGCTCGGACGACGTCGATGCGTCAGACCGCGCCGCGACAACACCGCGCAAAACCGCACGTTCCACACGCGCGACGGGGGCAGCGATCTGCCGCAAGATGACGTACCGCCGCGCAAGGTACGGTCAGCGGGCGAGCATCGGCCCCAATGGCTGCCCGCCGAACAGGTGGACGTGGAGGTGCGGCACCTCCTGATGCGCGTCGAGCCCGGCATTGGCGAGCAGGCGGTAGCCGCTGTCCTCCAGCCCGAGCTGCCGCGCTACCGTCCCGACCGCGCGGACAAACCCGGCGATCTCACCGTTGGACGCCGTCGCGCTGAAATCGGCCCACGACACGTAAGGTCCGCGCGGGATGACGAGGACGTGATGCGGCGTCAGCGGATGGAGGTCGTGGAAGGCGACCGCGAAGTCGTCCTCGTACACCCGCCGCGACGGAATTTCGTCGCGGAGGATGCGCGCGAAGACATTCTGGTCGTCGTACGGGGCGAGAGCGGGAACGGGCATGGTCAGACCTTTCGCGATGCCTTCTCGTCCAGGCCCGACACACCCTCGCGGCGAACAAGTTCGGCGCGGAGGTCGTCGAAGCTCAGCCCGGCGTCGGCGAGGAGGATGGCGAGGTGGAAGACGAGGTCGGTCGCCTCGCCGACCAGCGCGGCGCGGTCGTCGCCCATTGCGGCGATGACCGTCTCGACCGCTTCCTCGCCGAGCTTCTGCGCGATCTTGGCGCGGCCCCTGGCGGTCAGCTTGGCGACGTAGGACGACGCGGGGTCCCCGGTCCGACGCGCGGCGATCGTCGCGAGCAGGCGGTCGAAGGCATCGGCGGGGACGTCGTCGCTCATTGCCGCACCGTCAGCCCGGCCGCCGCCAGCGCCGCCTTGGCCTCGGCGACGCTCGCCTCGCCGAAGTGGAAGATCGACGCGGCGAGGACGGCGCTCGCGTGCCCCTCGACCACGCCCGGCGCGAGGTCGCCGACCCCGCCGACGCCGCCGCTCGCGATCACCGGCCCCGGCACGGCGTCGGCGACGGCGCGGGTCAGGTCGAGGTCGTAACCGCACTTAGTCCCGTCGCGGTCCATGCTCGTCAGCAATATCTCGCCCGCGCCAAGGCGCGCCGCGTCGATCGCGTACTGCACCGCATCGATCCCGGTCGCGCGGCGGCCGCCGTGGGTGAACACCTCCCACCGGCCCGGCGACACGGCCTTGGCGTCGATCGCGACGGTGATGCACTGCTCGCCGAAGTGACGCGACAGCTCGCCGATCAGGGCGGGCCGCGCGACAGCGGCCGAGTTGACCCCGACCTTGTCGGCCCCGCTCAGCAGCAGCGCGCGGACGTCGTCGACCGTCCGCACCCCGCCGCCGACGGTCAACGGCATGAAGCAGACGCTCGCCGTCTTGCGGACGATGTCGAGGATCGTCCCGCGGTCCTCGTGCGTCGCGGTGATGTCGAGGAAGACAAGCTCATCGGCCCCGGCGGCGTCGTAGGCGCGCGCCGCCGCGACCGGATCGCCGGCGTCGGTCAGCCGCGCGAAGTTGACCCCCTTGACGACGCGCCCGCCGGCGACGTCGAGGCACGGGATGACGCGGACGGCAAGGGTCACGCCGCCGCCCTCAACGCATCGGCGAGGCTCAGCCGTCCGTCGTAGAGCGCGCGACCGACGATCACGCCTTCGATGCCGGAATGCGCCCGCAGCGCGGCGATGTCCGCTACTCCGGCGACGCCGCCGCTGGCGATCACCGGCAGCGCCGTCGCCGCCGCCAGCGTGGCCGTCGCTGCGACGTTGACGCCCTTGAGCAGTCCGTCGCGGCCGACGTCGGTGAACAGGACGGCGGCGACGCCGGCATCCTCGAAGCGCCGCGCGAGGTCGGCGACGGGCACGGCCGAGACGCTCGCCCAGCCGCGCGTCGCGACCATCCCGCCCTTGGCGTCGACCGCGACGATGATCCGTCCCGGCGCGGCGGCGGCGGCGGTGCGGACCAGTTCGGGGTCGTCGAGCGCCGCCGCGCCGACGACGACGCGAGCGACCCCTCGCTCCAGCCAGCGATCGATGTCGGCGCGGCGGCGGATGCCGCCGCCGACCTGGACCGCGCCGGGGAAGGCGGCGACGATCGTGGCAACCACCGCCGAATTGACCCCCGCCCCGGCGAACGCCCCATCGAGGTCGACGACGTGGAGCGCGGTCGCCCCCGCCGCCGCGAACGCCCGCGCCTGCGCTGCGGGATCGTCGGCGTAGACCGTCGCCCGCGCCATGTCGCCTTCGGCCAGCCGGACCACCTGCCCCGCCTTGAGGTCGATCGCCGGCCAGATCGTAAAAAGCGTCGCCGTCGGCGCGGTGGCGGCCGCGACCCCCGCGGTCACGGCCGCCAGCCGAGGAAGCCGCGCAGCACCGACAGGCCGAACCCCTGGCTCTTCTCCGGGTGGAACTGGACGCCGAGCAGGTTGTGGGGGGCCCCCCCCGGGGGCGGACCCCCCCCCGGGGTGGGGGGCGTAGTCGCGCCACCCCCCCGGGCCCCGGGGGGCCCGGTGGGCGCGGCGGGGCCCTTCTCTTGGGGATCACCGCCATGGCCGACATGGCCAGAGACTTCGCGCGCCGCCTCGCCCGTGACCCGGAAGCGGTCTGCCGCCACTACCTCTCCAGCGGCCGTCGCGAGGGCCGCTACTGGCTCGTCGGCGACGTGGAGAACACGCCGGGGCGCAGCCTCTATGTGCGCCTGCAAGGACCCGAGGCCGGCCGGGGTGCGGCGGGCAAGTGGACCGACGCCGCTACCGGAGAGCACGGCGACCTCCTCGACTTGATCGCCAGGACCTTGAGGCTCGACAGCCTTCGCGACACCCTGGACGAGGCGCGCCGCTTCCTGGCGCTGCCGTGTGTTGATCGTGAGCACAGGCCACTTCGCCCGACGCCTGCGGGATCACCGGAGGCCGCATGCCGCCTGTTCGCCATGGCCAAGCCGATCCGGGGCACGCTCGCAGAGACGTACCTCCGCGGACGCGGCATCACGGATCTACGGGAGTGCACGGCGCTCCGCTTCCATCCACGCTGCTTCTACCGCCCCGACGCGGACGACCGACCCGACGTTCACACCGCTTGGCCGGCGCTGATCGCCGCCGTCACCGTTGAGGCCGGCGTCATCGTGGGCGCCCACCGCACCTGGCTCGACCCGCAAACCTGCGACAAGGCTCCCATCGCCACGCCCCGACGCGCCATGGGTCACCTGCTCGGATGCGGCGTGCGGTTCGGCCGAGTTCACGATGTGCTCGCCGCTGGCGAAGGCCTCGAGACCGTGCTGTCGCTCCGCATGGCGTTGCCCACCCTTCCGGCGATCGCCGCCCTGTCGGCGAACCACCTCGCCGCCCTGCGACTGCCTCCAGGCCTGCGACGGCTCTACATCGCCCGGGAGGACGATCCTGCGGGGCGCAAGGCAGCCTCGACCTTGTGCGACGTCGCCACGGCGGCCGGGGTCGAACCGGTGATGCTGGACGCCACGTGGGGAGACCTGAACGAGGACCTGCGACGGCTCGGCCTTGAGGAACTGCGGGCGAGGTTGCGGCTGCAGCTCGCGCCGGAGGACGTGGGGCGCTTCATGCCGAAACGACGGAGGGTTCTACCCGCGTGATCGCCGGGCGGTGCGGTCTCTACCTGCCCTGGAGAGCCGCGCCTTCGGCCTTCCGAGAGGGGCGAGCGGACCGGAGCCGCCGCGGGCCGGCAA
>CAXTQJ010000040.1:1845-15982 GCA_964246245.1 uncultured Sphingomonadaceae bacterium | reverse complement strand
GTCTTAGCACGGGTGAGGGTCGAAGCGACCGCCGCCATCGCCGACGCCTCGCGCGCCGCCCAGTCGCCGCCGATCGGGATCGGCGCGATCCCCCGCCGCGCAAACCCCGCAACCAGACACGCCGCGAACCGCGCGCGGGCGGGCTCGTCACCGAACACCCGCGTCCCGGCGCCCACCCACGGCGTGTCGGCGGCGAACAGCAGGTAGCGGTCGGCGGTCGCGGGGATCGCCTCGAGCACCGGGTCGGGCGCGCCAAACAGCATCTCGGCCCATGCGGCGGTGGTGACGATATCGGTGTCCTCGACGATCAGCGCCGGGCCGGCCGCCTCGGCGGCACGCCGCGCGGCGCGGTGGCCGGCGGCGATCGCGCGGAGGTCGTCGCGCGTGAAGGTCGCGCCGTGCGCCTCGGCCCACGCCCGCCCGTACTCGGGGACGACGACCCCGCCGAACGCGGCCGCGAGGCGCGGGGCGAGGGTCGTCTTGCCGCTGCTCTCGACCCCGGTCAGACAGACGCGGATCACGCGCGCGCCGGCCCTGGCGCCGGCGCGGCGCGGGCCCATTCGGCCCAACCCCACGCCGCGACGCAGCCGAACACCGCGTAGAGCGCGGCGGTCGCGAGCAGACCGTGGCTCGCGTAGAGCCACACCGACAGCGCGTCGATCGCGATCCATAGCGGCCAGCTGTCGACCAGCCGCCGGTCGGTGAGGATCTGCGCGACCATGCTCCAGCTCGCGTTGGCGGCATCCCACCACGGCGCGGCGGCGTCGGTCAACCGGCTCATCGCGAGGCCGAGCGCGAGCGTCCCCGCGACCCCGGCAAGTCCCGCGATCATCCAGCCGCGCGCGTCCCGCCGCCGCACCGGCACCTGCCCCGTGCCCGCGCGGCTACGCGCCCAGTACCACCAGCCGTAGAGCTGCGCGGCAAGGAAGAAGACCTGTAGCCCCGCCGCCGAATAGAGCCGCGCGCGGGCGAAGACGACCGCGTAGAGAACGACCATGACGATGCCGAACGGATAATTGGCGACCGTCCGCCGCGCGATCAGGACGATGTTGACGAGGCCGAGCGCGGCGGCGGCAAGTTCGAGCGGCGACATGGCGGGGTCGTGGCGGCGACGGCGCGGGGCGTCAAGCGCATGATCCTCCCCGCGAGCGGGGAGGATCGTGTGACGACGCCGCACCGCGCCATGAACGGTTGCACACCCGCGCCAACCCGTTAAACCGGCGGTCGTCCCGCTTACGCTCTTGAGGCACCGGATGGCCGCCGCCACCACTCGCCCCCGCGTCGGCTCGCCGAGCCGCCCGCTGTCGCCGCACCTGTCGATCTGGAAGTGGCGGATCCACACGATCACCTCGATCACCCACCGGATCACCGGCAACGCGATGGCGTTCGGCGGCGTCGTGCTGTTCCTGTGGTGGCTCGTCGCCGCCGCGACCGGACCGGATGCCTACGCGATCTTCTACGCCGTCGCGACCGGGTGGGTCGGGGTCGTCGTCGGCATCGGGCTGACGTGGGTCCTGTTCCAGCACATGGCGTCGGGCGTCCGCCACCTCGTCATGGATACCGGCGCCGCGCTCGAGATCAACGCGAGCAAGACCTTCGCCACCGCGACCTACTTCGTCTCGCTTGGCCTGACGCTGCTGACGTGGGCGGCGATCCTTCTGACCAAGGGCGTCTGATGGGTACCGGCACCGAGATCGGCCGCGTTCGCGGGCTGGGCAGCGCCAAGTCGGGCGTCGGCCACTGGTGGCACCAGCGGGTCACGGCGGTCGCCAACCTCGCGCTGCTGCTGTGGTTCGTCGCCAGCCTCGTCCGGCTGCCGGCGCTCGACTATCCGACCGTCGTGCTGTGGCTGCGGCAGCCGGTCGCGGCGATCCCGATGCTTCTTCTCATCGTGTCGGTCTTCTACCATTTCCGTCTTGGCGTGCAGGTGTTCATCGAGGACTATCTGCACCACGAGGGGACCAAGCTGCTCGCGATCCTCGCGCTCAACTTCTACGCACTGGGCGGGGCGGCGGCGGCGGTCTTCTCGGTCCTCAAGATCGCGTTCGGAGCCTGACATGGCCGAGGCCTACCAGATCATCGACCACACCTACGACGCGGTCGTCGTCGGCGCGGGCGGCAGCGGGCTCAGGGCTGCGATGGGCATCGCCGAGACCGGCCTCAAGACCGCGTGCATCACCAAGGTCTTCCCGACGCGGTCGCACACGGTGGCGGCGCAGGGCGGTATCGCCGCCAGCCTCGGCAACATGGGGCCCGACCACTGGCAGTGGCACATGTACGACACGGTCAAGGGGAGCGACTGGCTCGGCGACCAGGACGCGATCGAATACCTGTGCCGCGAGGCGCCCAAGGCGGTCTACGAGCTCGAGCATTTCGGCGTGCCGTTCAGCCGCACCGAAGCCGGCAAGATCTACCAGCGCGCGTTCGGCGGGATGACGCAGAACATGGGCGAGGGGCCCCCGGCGCAGCGCACCTGCGCCGCCGCCGACCGCACCGGTCATGCGATGCTCCACGCGCTCTACCAGCAAAGCCTGAAGTACGACACCGACTTCTACATCGAATATTTCGCGATCGACCTGATCATGGAGAACGGCGCGTGCCGCGGCGTCATCGCCATGTGCATGGAGGACGGCAGCATCCACCGCTTCCGCGCGCATTCGGTGGTGCTCGCGACCGGCGGCTACGGCCGCTGCTACTTCTCGGCGACGAGCGCGCACACCTCGACCGGCGACGGCGGCGGCATGGCGATCCGCGCCGGGGTGCCGATGCAGGACATGGAGTTCGTCCAGTTCCACCCGACGGGCATCTACGGCGCGGGCGTCCTCATCACCGAGGGCGCGCGCGGCGAGGGCGGCTACCTGACCAACAAGGACGGCGAGCGTTTCATGGAACGCTACGCGCCGTCGGCCAAGGACCTCGCCTCACGCGACGTCGTCAGCCGGTCGATGGCGATGGAGATCCGCGAAGGCCGCGGCGTCGGGGCCGAGGGCGACCACATCAACCTCCACTTGAACCACATCGACCCCGCCGTCCTCCACGAGCGCCTGCCCGGCATCAGCGAGACGGCGAAGATCTTCGCCGGCGTCGACGTGACCAAGGAACCGATTCCGGTGACGCCGACCGTCCATTACAACATGGGCGGCATCCCGACCAACTACCACGGCGAGGTCGTCACCCTGAAGGACGGCGACCCCGACAGCGTCGTCCCCGGCCTGTTCGCGGTCGGCGAGGCGGCGTGCGTCTCGGTCCACGGCGCGAACCGGCTGGGGTCGAACAGCCTGATCGACCTCGTCGTCTTCGGTCGCGCGACGGCGCACCGCATCGGCGACACGGTCAAGCCGTTCGGTACCCACGCGCCGCTGCCGAAGGACAGCGCCGACTTCGCGCTGGGCCGCCTCGACGGCTACCGCTTCAGCAAGGGCGGGTCGCCGACCGCCGCCGTGCGCCAGGCGATGCAGAAGACGATGCAGGCCAACGCCGCGGTGTTCCGCACCAGCGAGGTTCTGAGCGAGGGCCAGCGCAAGATCGATGCCGTCTACCAGCAGATGGCCGACATCGGCATCGCCGACCGCAGCCTCGTGTTCAACACCGACCTGATCGAGACGCTCGAGCTCGACAACATGATCCCGCAGGCGGTCCTGACCATGCACATGGCCGCGTCTCGCCACGAGTCACGCGGCGCGCACATGCACGAGGACTTCCCCCAGCGGAACGACGACGCCTGGATGAAGCACAGCCTCGGTTGGTTTAGGGATGGCGGGGTGCGGCTGGATACGCGACCGGTGCACAGCTACACGCTGACGGAGGACATCGCGTACATCAAGCCGAAGGCGCGGGTTTACTAGAGAGGGTGGCTGGACCGCGATGGATGTTTTCGAGCAGCTGGTCGCGGACATATTACGTCTGGAAGGATACTGGGTTCAGACGAACTTCCAAGTCTTCCTTAGCCGTCAAGACAAGATCGACATCCATCGGCCGTCATGCCCTAATTGGGAATTAGACCTTGTTGCCTATAATCAAGGTCTTAAACGATTGTGGGCTGTTGAATGTAAGAGCTATCTAGACTCTGGCGGTGTGCATGCTGCGATGTTTGATCCAGCTCATAAACACGCCGGGCGCTACAAGCTGTTTAATGAGTCCGATCTTCGCAAGGTGGTCTTTCGAAACTTGCAGCGGCAGTTGATGAAGTCCGGACAGCTTATCGAGGAAATCGAGCCTTGTTTAGCGTTAGCTTGCGGCCATATAACTGAGTTCAATGAGACCAAATTGGGTCAGGTCTTTCGCCGAAATAAGTGGGAATTGCTAGGGCCATCTTGGCTTCGCTATCGCTTCGAGAAGATGGCAGTCGGAGGTTATCAGAACACGCCCCATGCAACGATCATCAAACTCGTGATGAACTCCAAGCCCGTATTAGACCTACCGACCGACGATCCTTATGGCTGGCGCGCGGACGCGCGTACTGAAGTGTTTGCTGATAGATTGTACTCCGGCGAGATCGAGATGCCGGAGAACGCGACATAGTATTTGCTACACGCGTCCCGGCCGAAGGGTTCTTCTTGAGGTCACTGATCGAGACCCCGTGGTCGGCGAGGAGGGGGACCATCATGATTGGGCACTAGGTCCCGGATGTGGTCACGTCAACGGCATGGCTGCGACGAGAAGCCGGTTGAGCGGCCGCCGCCGGCGCTCTACATCCAGATGAGCATGTCGCGCCATTTGGCAAATGCTGTTCTAGAACAGGCCGGCATCAAGGAACGGATGAACTAATGGCCGAATTCTCCCTCCCCACGAACTCGCGCATCCGCGCCGACGGCAAGCGGTTTGCCGCGCCGCCCGCGGCGATCCGCCGGAAGACGTTCAAGATTTATCGCTGGTCGCCCGACGACGGGCTCAACCCGCGCTATGACAGCTATGAGCTCGACCTCGACGCGACCGGGCCAATGGTGCTCGACGCGCTGATCAAGATCAAGGCCGAGGTCGACCCGACGCTGACGTTCCGCCGGTCGTGCCGCGAGGGCATCTGCGGGTCGTGCAGCATGAACATCGACGGGACGAACACCCTCGCCTGCACCCAGGCGATCGGCGACATCAAGGGCGAAATCCGCATCACGCCGCTGCCGCACATGGAGGTGGTCAAGGACCTCGTCCCCGACTTCAAGCACTTCTACGCGCAGTACGCGTCGATCAAGCCGTGGCTGCAGACGGTCACCCCCGATCCGGCCGACGCCGAGCGCATCCAGTCGGTCGAGGACCGCAGCAAGATCGACGGGCTGTACGAGTGCATCCTGTGCGCGTGCTGTTCGACCGCGTGCCCGAGCTACTGGTGGAACAGCGACAAGTTCCTGGGGCCGGCGATTCTCCTCCAGGCGTACCGCTGGCTGGTCGACAGCCGCGACGAGATGACCGGCGAGCGACTGGACGCGCTCGAGGACCCGTTCCGCCTCTACCGCTGCCACACGATCATGAACTGCGCGAACGTCTGCCCGAAGGGGCTGAACCCGGCGAAGGCGATCGCCGAGATCAAGAAGATGATGGTCGAGCGCGCGGTCTGAGCATGGCCGACGGCGACGTCGAGAAGGATGCAATCGACGCCGCAAAGGCTTGCCTGGCCAGCCTGAGCGCGACCCTGACCTTTCCGATCCCCCTGCTTCTCGTCATTCTCGCCAGTATCGTCCATGCGACCGCCGACCGCGCCGGCACGATCGGCATCTTCGGCATCGAGCTGTCGCGCTATGCCGCCGTCGGGGCCGTCACCGTGGCGATCTTCGCCAGCTTCATTCACGCCGCGCGACTGGTCCTGATCGTCCGGACGGTGCGAGCGGCGCTGCCGGCCACCTCTCATTCGCGCTTCGATCAGGTCGTGGGTTACGCAGCCGGGTGGAGCAACCCTTTCGCGGTAGCTTGCGACCCACGGACTTTCGATGCCCAGCGCCTGTTGTGGAGCGTGAGACCGAACCCGGCGTCGCCGCTGCGCCGCCTGCTCGGCGTCGACAGTCCCCTCAACGCCCGGCTGATGCGCCCCATCGATCGCCTCGTCAGCGCGTGGCCCCGGCTCCAGGTCGGCGCGATCCTCGCGGCACCGATCGTCCTCGTCTTCACCCTGATCGGCGACGACGCCTTTGGCCTCACCTATCTGATCAACGCGGTCGTCGCGGTGGCGGTCATCATCCTGTTCTTTCAGCTTCAGGCGCTGTTGATCGAACTCGGCCGACGGATCGAGGTCAGGACGATCTGGCGGTCGGGGCTGCTCGTCGCGACCCTTCTCACCATCGCGATCGCCGCCAGCCAGCCAAGCGGCTGACGTCGGCGCTTGTCGATCCGCGGCGGCGTCGCTAACCACCCGCCATGCCGCCTGACCTCCCTTCTGCCGACGCCGACGGCTGGATTCGCTGGGACAAGGTGCCCGACGGGCGGTTCTTCGACCTGCTCGGCAATCTCTACTTCCGCGTAACCCCAACCGGGGTCGAGGCGCGGATGGAGACGGGTCGGCAGCACTCGAACGGCCTCGGCTTCCTTCACGGCGGCTTCCTGATGAGCTTCGTCGACATGGCGATGTTCACCATCATCCGGCCGCGTTTCCGCAAAGGCGAGGGCGCGGTGACGCTGAGCTGCGCGACCGATTTCCTCACCGGCGGCATCCCCGGCGAGCCGATCGAGGCGCATGGCGAGGTGCTCAAGGAAACCGGCAAGATGTTCTTCGTCCGCGGATTGGTCACCCAGCGCGGCGGCAACGTCTGCTCGTTCACCGGCACGATGCGCAAGATCACCCGCCGCCCGTCACCGGCCGCCGCGGGGCCGGACGCTACGCCGCCCGGGTGAGCGACACCGCCGACGCCGGTCGGGCCGGCGACACCGCCTATCGCCGCCTCGTGGCTGCCGGCGAGCTGCGCGCCGACCCCGGGCAGGCGGCGGCGGCGGAGAAACTCTATCGCCTGCGGCTGGCGCTCGCCGAACGGCCGACCATCGGCCTGTTCGGTCGGCTGTTCGGAGCCAAACCCGTCGCGCCGCGGGGCCTCTACCTGTGGGGCGGGGTCGGCCGCGGCAAATCGATGCTGATGGACCTGTTTTTCGCGCACGCGACGACCGAACCGCGGCGGCGGGTCCACTTCCACGAGTTCATGCTCGAGGTCCATGCCGCGATCCATGCGCACCGCGAAACCTCGGGCGACGACCCGATCCCCGTCGTCGCCGCTCGGATTGCGGCGGCGGCGAAGCTGCTGTGCTTCGACGAGTTGCAGGTCCGCGATGTCGCCGACGCCGCGATCGTGTCGCGGCTGTTCGCCGGGCTGTTCGACGCCGGAACCACGATCGTGGCGACGTCCAACCGGCCGCCGTCCGACCTGTACAAGGACGGCCTCAACCGGTCGCTGTTCCTGCCGTTCATCGACCTTATCGAGGCGCGAATGGAGGTCGTCGCGTTGAACGGCACGGTCGATTACCGCCTCGACCGCCTTGGCGGCGCGCCGACGTGGTACGTGCCCAACGGCCCGGCGGCGACGGCAGCGCTGGCCGACGCGTTCTTCCGCCTGACCGATTTTCCCGTCGAGGACCGGGTGCGCGTCCCGAGCGCGACGATCCCCGTCCCCGGCGGCCGGACGCTGTTCGTTCCCAAGGCGGTGAAGGGTGTCGCCGTGTTCTCGTTCAGCCGGCTGTGCCGTGCGGCGCTCGGTGCGGCCGACTATCTGGCGGTGGCACGCAAGTTCCACACCGTCATCCTCGTCGGGATCCCCGTCATGGGGCCCGAGAACCGCAACGAGGCGGCGCGGTTCGTCACGCTGATCGACGAGCTGTACGAGCACAAGGTCAAGCTCCTCGCCGGCGCCGACGCCGAGCCCGCCGGGCTGTACCCGGTCGGCGACGGCGCTTTCGAGTTCGAGCGCACGGTGTCGCGGCTGATCGAGATGCGGTCGGCCGACTATCTCGCCAAGGGGCATGGGTAAGCGCACGCTCGTAACTTCTCGTCATCCCCGCGAGAGCAGGGACCCATCTCCTGCCGGTTTTCGCGCGATGGGTTTCCCGCTTCGCGGGGACGACATGGGGGAGGCGTCGAGTTGCACCCGCCGCGCACCCGGTCTATCCCGCGCCGCACAATTCCGACGGAGACTCACGCATG
Source organism: uncultured Sphingomonadaceae bacterium (assembly GCA_964246245.1). GTDB lineage: Bacteria > Pseudomonadota > Alphaproteobacteria > Sphingomonadales > Sphingomonadaceae > Polymorphobacter_B. Next base: position 7,869 of record CAXTQJ010000040.1, on the reverse strand, counting down.
GCCCGCAACAAGATCGCCCTGATCGGGGCCGGCAACATCGGCGGGACGCTCGCGCACCTCGCCGCCGCCAAGGGGCTGGGCGATGTCGTCCTGTTCGACGTCGTCGAGGGCGTGCCGCAGGGCAAGGCGCTCGATCTCGCCCAGTGCGGCCCGGTCGAGGGCTTCGACGCGGTGCTCAAGGGGACCAACGACTATGCCGACATCGCCGGAGCCGATGTCATCATCGTCACCGCCGGGGTCGCGCGCAAGCCGGGGATGAGCCGCGACGACCTGCTCGGCATCAACCTGAAGGTGATGAAGGCGGTCGGCGAGGGGATCAAGGCGAATGCGCCGGGCGCGTTCGTCATCTGCATCACCAATCCGCTTGACGCGATGGTCTGGGCGCTGCGCGAGTTCAGCGGCCTGCCGCACCCCATGGTCGTCGGCATGGCCGGCGTGCTCGACTCGAGCCGCTTCCGCCACTTCCTCGCCGACGAGTTCAAGGTCAGCGTCCAGGACGTCACCGCCTTCGTGCTCGGCGGCCACGGCGACACGATGGTGCCGGTGATCGAGTATTCGACGGTGGCCGGCATCCCCATCCCCGCGCTGATCGCGATGGGCTGGTCGACGAAGGAGCGGATCGACGCCATCGTCCAGCGCACCCGCGCCGGCGGCGGCGAAATCGTCGCGCTGCTCAAGACCGGCAGCGCCTACTACGCGCCGGCGACGAGCGGCATCGCCATGGCCGAAGCGTACCTCAACGACCAGAAGCGCGTCATCCCGTGCGCGGTCAACCTGACCGGCCAGTACGGGGTCAACGACCTGTACGTCGGCGTGCCGTGCGTGATCGGCGCGGGCGGGGTCGAAAAGGTGGTCGAGATCGCGCTCAACGACGAGGCGAAGGCGAACTTCGCGGTGAGCGTGGACGCGGTGAAGGAGCTGCTGACGGCGTGCCGGGCGATTGATGGGTCGCTAGCGTAAGTGGCCGACCCGCTGTCGATAGCTGAAGAGATACTTGAGGACGCGGGGCTGCTGCACTCGCCGGGGTCTGTTCTCTATTCGTCAAGAGAGACGTTACGACCGGGGCCTGTATATCTACTAGGTTTGAATCCTGGCGGTAGTGAGGGTGCGACGCTTCTCGACTCGCTGAAGGGAAGTCGGGTTGGACATAACGCCTATCTTGATGAGCAATGGACAACCAGAGGTCGGCTCCAGCCTGTAGGCAAAGCAACTTTACAACGGCGCGTACAAGATTTGTGTTCGTTGATGGAGATACAGGTACGCAACGTCCCCGCGTCCAACCTAGCGTTTACCCGCTCGACCCGTACAGGAACCCATCTGGATTTCGATGGTGCAATTATGCAGTGCCTCCCCGTTCATCGTGTTTTTATTGAAGCAATCCAGCCTTCGTTCTTGATGACATTTGGAGCGATCGGCAACTTCGGCCGAGCTTTCAAAATAAAGAAACTAGAAAGTCAAAGTGCCGAGCACGGAACTTGGCAAGCGCATCGTGGCTCTGCTGAATTAGGCGGGCAGGTATTCAACTTTGGAAACGTGCCGCATATGTCGCTATGGGCGAGCGACAAACGCGCGTCGGTGGTCCAATGGGCGCTAGAGGGAATGCGATCGCCGACATGACGAAGGGTATTTGCCGATGAACATCCACGAATATCAGGCGAAGGAGCTCCTCGCCAAGTTCGGCGTGCCGGTGCCGGCGGGTTATGCCGCAATGAGCGTCGACGAGGCGGTCGCGGCGGCGGGCCGGCTTCCTGGGCCGCTCTACGTCGTCAAGGCGCAGATCCACGCCGGCGGGCGCGGCAAGGGCAAGTTCAAGGAACTGCCGCCCGAGGCCAAGGGCGGCGTCCGCCTGGCGAAGACCGCCGACGAGGTCCGCGCCGCGGCGACCGACATGCTGGGGAATACCCTCGTCACGATCCAGACCGGCGAGCACGGCAAGGCGGTCCAGCGGCTCTACGTCACCGACGGCGTCGACATCGCCAAGGAATTCTACCTCGCCCTGCTCGTCGACCGCGGCACCTCCGAGATCGCGCTGGTCGCGTCGACCGAGGGCGGGATGGACATCGAGCACGTCGCCGAACACACGCCCGACCGCATCCACAGCTTCATGGTCGACCCCGCCGCCGGCATCCAGCCGCATCACGGCCGCAGCGTCGCCTTCGCGCTCGGCCTGACCGGCGATCTCGCCAAGCAGTGCGAGAGGCTGGTCGGACAGCTCTACGCGATGTTCGTCGCGACCGACGCGGCGCAGGTCGAGATCAATCCGCTAGCGGTAACCGACGACAACCGGTTGCTCGTCCTCGATGCCAAGGTCGGCTTCGACAGCAATGCGATGTTCCGCCACCCCGACCTCGCCGAACTGCGCGACCTGACCGAGGAGGACCCGGCCGAGGTCGAGGCGTCGAAGTACGACCTCAGCTACATCAAGTTGGACGGCACCATCGGCTGCATGGTCAACGGGGCCGGGCTCGCAATGGCGACGATGGACATCATCAAGCTGAACGGCGCCGAGCCGGCCAACTTCCTCGACGTCGGCGGCGGCGCGACCACGGAGAAGGTGACGGCGGCGTTCAAGATCATCCTGTCCGATCCGGCGGTGAAGGGCATCCTCGTCAACATCTTCGGCGGCATCATGCGCTGCGACATCATCGCCGAGGGCATCATCGCGGCGGCGAAGGAGGTCAACCTGTCGGTCCCGCTGGTCGTCCGGCTCGAAGGGACCAACGTCGAGCTGGGCAAGGACATCCTCGCCAAGTCCGGTCTGCCGATCGTCAGCGCCAACGACCTCGGCGACGCGGCGGCGAAGATCGTCGCCGAAGTGAAGCAGGCGGCGTAGGAGCTAGTGGCGGAGGCCGGCAATGGGCGAGCATGACGTCAAGCTGCACAGCCGATCGGCGGCCCCCGGCTATGGCGAAGATTGGGCCGCGTGGATCGATCATCACGTTGAGCTGCTGCTTCAGCGCCGGTTCGACGAGATGGACGTCGAGAACTTGGCTGACGAGGTAGGGAGCTTGTCGCGAAGCAACTTTAAGGCATGGGTATCGGCGATCCGCCTGGTTGTTCTGCACATGCTGAAGTGGGACTATCAACCAGAATATCGCACGCGTAGTTGGCAGACGAGTATCAACATCCAGCGGAAGCGGATCGCGCTCGAGATCGGCGATAATCCGAGTTATCGCCGTCGCATCGAGGAGGCGGTCGAGAAGGCTTACGGGCTTGCTCGTGACGAGGCAGCGGCGGAGACCGAACTGTATCTTAAGACATTTCCCGTGGCCTGCCCGTACGACTGGACAGAGATAACCACTCGCGACCATCCGCTCCCTGGCGACGACGCCTGACCCGCATTCACGGAGACTCGATTGTCCATCCTCGTCAACGCCGCCACCCGCGTCATCTGCCAGGGCTTCACCGGCAAGCAGGGCACGTTCCATTCCGAAGCGGCGATCGCCTACGGCACCAAGATGGTCGGCGGCGTCGCGCCGGGGAAGGGCGGGCAGACCCACCTGAACCTGCCGGTGTTCGACACCGTGCTCGCCGCGCGCGAGGCGACGGGGGCCGATGCCAGCGTCATCTACGTGCCCCCGCCGGGCGCGGCCGACGCGATCCTCGAGGCGATCGACGCCGAGGTGCCGCTGATCGTCTGCATCACCGAGGGCATCCCGGTCCTCGACATGGTCAAGGTCAAGCGCGCTCTGTCGGGCTCGAGGTCGCGGCTGATCGGCCCGAACTGTCCCGGGGTGATGACGCCCGGCGAGTGCAAGATCGGGATCATGCCGGGTAACATCTTCAGCAAGGGGTCGGTCGGCGTCGTGTCGCGGTCGGGGACGCTGACCTACGAGGCCGTCCATCAGACTACTTCCGTCGGGCTCGGCCAGACGAGTGCGGTCGGCATCGGCGGTGATCCGGTCAACGGGACCAACTTCATCGACGTCCTCGAACTCTACCTTGCCGATCCGGCGACCGAATCGATCATCATGATCGGCGAGATCGGCGGGGCGGCCGAAGAGGACGCCGCCGAATTCATCCGTCTCAACAAGATCAAGAAGCCGATGGTCGGCTTCATCGCCGGCCGCACGGCACCGCCGGGACGCCGGATGGGTCACGCCGGCGCGATCGTCGCCGGTGGCAAGGGCAAGGCCGAGGACAAGATCGACGCCATGCGCCGCGCCGGCATTCGCGTCGCCGATTCGCCGTCGCAGCTCGGGACGACACTGGTCGACGTGCTGAAGGGCTGAGCCGAGCGGAGCGCGACGTTATTCGGCGTTCGACCGATGGCGGCTTGCGCGAAGCGGTGACACCGGGACGCGGCGTCGCTACATCAGCGGGCGACGTCGTGCGACGAGGACGGAACGATGGACTACGAAGTTTTCCTGCCGACCGCGGCCGATGCCGCCGCGCCGTCGTGGGCGCGACGTGACTGGCCGGTGGTCGCGGCCGACGATCTGACGCTCGCGCTCGACGCCGCCGGTATCGACCTGCCGCCGAGACCGGCCAAGACCAGTGGCAAGGCGGCTCCCGACGCCGCGATCGCGCCGGTTTCTGCGCCGCACGCGGCCGCCGACCCCGCCGCGACCGAACGCGCGGCCAGCGACAGCATCAGCGCGATGATGCTGATCCGCACGTATCGCGTCCGCGGTCACCTCGCCGCGAACCTCGATCCGCTCGGCCTGACCAAGCGCGACCTGCCCGCCGACCTGACGCCCGAGTACCACGGCTTCAAGGAAGCCGATCTCGACCGGCCGATCTTCCTCGGCGGTGCGCTGGGGATGCAGACGGGGACGATCCGCGAGCTGGTGACGATCCTCCGCGCCAACTACTGCGGCAACGTCGGCGTCGAATACATGCACATCAACGACGTCGAGGAACGCCGCTTCATCCAGGAGCGGATCGAGGGGCGCGACAAGGAAATCCAGTTCACCCCGCTCGGCAAGAAGGCGATCCTCAACAAGCTGATCGAGGCCGAGCAGTTCGAGAAGTTTCTCGGCCGCAAGTATGTCGGGACCAAGCGGTTCGGCCTCGACGGCGGCGAGGCGATGATCCCGGCGATGGAGTCGATCATCAAGATCGGCGGCCAAAACGGCTTGAAGGAAATCGTCTTCGGGATGCCGCACCGCGGCCGGCTCAACATGCTCGGCAATGTCATGCAGAAGCCGTTCCGCGTCATCTTCCACGAGTTCGGCGGCGGCAGCGCCAATCCCGACGACGTCGGCGGCTCGGGCGACGTCAAGTACCACCTCGGCACGTCGACCGACCGCGAGTTCGACGGCAATACGGTTCACCTCTCGCTGACGCCGAATCCGAGCCATCTCGAGGCGGTCGATCCCGTCGTCTTGGGCAAGGTCCGCGCCATCCAGACGGTGCGCGGCGACGACGAACACGGGCAGGTGATGCCGGTGCTGATGCACGGCGACGCCGCCTTCGCGGGCCAAGGGATCGTCGCCGAGTGCTTCGGCTTCTCGGGCCTGACCGGGTACAACACCGGCGGCTGCCTCCACTTCGTCGTCAACAATCAGATCGGCTTCACGACGTCGCCGCAGTTCGCGCGGTCGTCGCCGTACCCGTCCGACGTCGCCAAGATCGTTCAAGCCCCGATCTTCCACGTCAACGGCGACGACCCCGAGGCGGTCGTCTTCGCGACCAAGGTCGCGACCGAGTTCCGCCAGGCGTTCAAGCGCGACGTCGTCATCGACATGTGGTGCTATCGCCGCTTCGGCCACAACGAATCGGACGAGCCGAGCTTCACCCAGCCGCTGATGTACGCCGCGATCGGCAAGCACCCGCCGGTCAGCGAGCTTTACGCCAGACGCCTGACCACCGAAGGCGTCGTCGACGACGCGTGGGTCGAGGGCAACATCAGGCAGTTTACCGATCGGCTCGACGGCGACTTCGCCGCCGCGACCGGCTACAAGGCGAACAAGGCCGAGTGGTTCGAAGGCCGCTGGGCCGGGCTGACCCAGCCGAAGGATGCCGTCACCGCGCGCCGGGCCGCCGCGCCCGGCGGCGCGCCCCACGCGCGGGGCGGGGGTG
>CAXTQJ010000040.1:471-1835 GCA_964246245.1 uncultured Sphingomonadaceae bacterium | reverse complement strand
GTCGGGAACAGCTCCGGCAGGAGCGCCCCGAGCGGCGCGAAGGTGAGACCCATCAGGGCGAGCTCGATGGAGAGAAAGGCCAGGACCTCGGTGGGGCTGCCCTGTCCGAGCATCGAGGGCATCAGGAAGCCCGACAGCGCCGCCAGGGCACTGCTCGCCATCAGCACCGGGCGGCGGCCGAAACGGTCCGCCAGCGCCGCCGAGACCGGCGTCGCGACAGACGAACTGCGCCGGGTTGGCGCGGCGCTGGTCACGGTGCCGCCGGCGTTCACCATCCACAAGACGTTGGCGCGCGGCCTCGACGCGAAGAAGGCGGCGATCGACGGTGGCGAGGGCATCGACTGGGCGACCGCCGAAGCGCTCGCCTTCGGCACGCTGCTCGACGACGGCTACGGCGTCCGCCTGTCGGGGCAGGATTCGGGCCGTGGCACGTTCAGTCAGCGCCATTCGGTCTGGGTCGACCAGACCGACGGCAGCAGGTACGTTCCGCTGAAGTCGATCGACCCGAAGTTCGAGGTCCTCGATAGCCCGTTGAGCGAGTTCGGGGTCCTCGGCTTCGAATACGGCTACTCGCTCGCCGACCCCAAGACGCTGGTCCTGTGGGAGGGACAGTTCGGCGACTTCGTCAACGGCGCGCAGGTGATGATCGATCAGTTCATCGCCGCCGGCGAGGCGAAGTGGCTGCGCGCGACCGGCCTCGTCATGCTGCTGCCGCACGGCTTCGAGGGGCAGGGCCCGGAACACAGCTCGGCACGGCTCGAACGCTTCCTCCAGCTGTGCGCCGAGGACAATATGCAGGTGGCGAACTGCACGACCCCGGCGAACTACTTCCACCTCCTCCGCCGCCAGATGCTGCGCGATTTCAGGAAGCCGCTGGTGGTGATGACGCCGAAGTCGCTACTCCGTGCCAAGCGCGCCGTGTCGAGCCTCGCCGACATGGGGCCGGGGTCGTCTTTCCACCGCTGCCTCGACGACCTCGACGCGGTCCCCGACGACCAGGTCCGCCGGCTGATTTTGTGCTCCGGCAAGGTCTATTACGACCTCGTCGACGCGCGCGAGAAGGCGGGGCGCGACGACCTCTACATCCTCCGTGTCGAGCAACTCTACCCATTCCCGGCCGACGTCATCGCCGATTATGCCGCGCGCTTCGCCAATCTGGCCGAGGTCGTCTGGTGCCAGGAGGAGCCGCGCAACGCCGGCGCGTGGCACTTCGCGGCGCGGCCGATCGAGGATGCGGTGGGGCGGCGGGCGATCTACGCCGGTCGGGCATCGGCGGCGGCGACCGCGACGGGCCTCGCCAAGCGCCACGCCGCCGAGCAGGCGCGCCGCGCCGAACGGACCCGGATCGCCCGCGAGATGCACGA
>CAXTQJ010000040.1:0-461 GCA_964246245.1 uncultured Sphingomonadaceae bacterium | reverse complement strand
GGCGCTCGGCGAGCCGCCGGCGGCGGTTCGCGCCGCGATCCGGAGCGGGTTCAAGTCACAACAGATAGCGGAAGCAGCGGAATAATGGCCACCGACGTTACCATCCCCGCGCTCGGCGAATCGATTACCGAGGCGACCGTCGGCGAGTGGCTCAAGGCTCCCGGCGACGCGGTCGCGGTCGACGAGCCGATCGTCAGCCTCGAGACCGACAAGGTCGCGGTCGAGGTCCCGTCGCCGGTCGCGGGCACGATGGGCGAGCAGCTGGCGAAGGTCGGCGACACGGTCAACGTCGGCGCGCCGATCGCGCGGATCGAGAGCGGAGCCGGGGCACCGGTGAAGGCACCCGCGCCGACGCCCGCGGTGGTCGAGGAGCCAAAGGCAAAGGCGGATGCGCCGACGAAGGCTGAGGCTCCGGCGGCCGCAGCGGCGACATGTCTCACACCCCATCAAGCTTTCGCGGA
>CAXTQJ010000039.1:15902-16125 GCA_964246245.1 uncultured Sphingomonadaceae bacterium | reverse complement strand
GCTCCGGGGGCCTATCCGGTCGCCGGCAGCGTCAGCGCGCGCGATCTCGCCGCGGTGGCGCAGGGCGTCGTCCCCAATGTCCTCGGGCTGACGCTCGACGTGACCCACGGCGACCAGCTTCAGCGCGTCGCCGCCGTCGACGACACGGCGCTCGTCGCCCCCCCCCTTTCGGCGGGCGCCCCCCGCCCCGAACAGGTGCGCGGCGAAGGCGGCCTGCGCGGAA
>CAXTQJ010000039.1:0-15892 GCA_964246245.1 uncultured Sphingomonadaceae bacterium | reverse complement strand
CTTCAACGGCGCGCAACCGCAGTTCGAGAACGGCGGCGTCCTGCTGACCGGCGAAGTATCGCGGCCCGGGCTGTACGCTATCCGCAAGGGCGAGCGCCTGTCCGAGCTCCTCGTCCGCGCCGGCGGGGTGACCCCGCTAAGTTATTCGTACGGCGCGGTGTTCACCCGGCGTTCGGTCAAGGAGGCCCAGCAGGAGGGCATCCGCCGGACGACGCGCGAACTGACCAACGCCTTCCTCGCCGTGTCGGCGCGCAAGTCGGGCGCAAGCGGCGGCGGCGGCGACTCGACGGCGTCGGCCGCCGCGCTGATCGCTTCGCTTGGGTCGGTCGAGGCGCCGGGACGCGTCGTCGTCGAATCCGATCCGCGCGTCCTCGCGCTCCGCCCCGATTTCGATGTCGTCCTCGAATCGGGCGATACGCTGTTCGTGCCCAAGCGCCCGAACTACGTCCTCGTCCTCGGCGACGTCAGCAACCCTGGCGCGCTTCAGTTCAGCATCGGCAAGACCGTCGCCGACTACATCGGCGAGACCGGCGGCACCTCGAAGACCGCCGACAAGCGCCGCATCTTTCTGGTCCTGCCCAACGGCACGGCGCAGCCGCTCCGCGACCTCAAGGCGATCAACGCCAAGGTCGTCGTCCCGCCCGGCAGCACGATCATCGTGCCCAAGGACATCGACCCGCTGTTCACGCTCGACCTGATCAAGGACGTCGCGAGTATCGTCGGCACCCTCGTTTCGTCGGTGGCGACCGTCGGCATCCTCGCGACGCGGTAGCGGTCGCGGCGATGTTTCCGGTGCTCTGTGCCCTCGCCGCTGCCGCTGCGACGCTCGTGATCGGTCTCGCCGCGCGGCCGATCGGGACGGCGCTCGGGTTGCTCGATTATCCCGACGAGCCCGGCGGGCGGAAACGCCACACCGACGTGACACCGCTGGTCGGGGGATTGGCGGTGACGCTGGCGGCGGTCGTCGCGTGTGTCGCGACGATCGTGGCCGGGCCGGATCACGGCGCGACGTTCGACCGCGACCTTGGCCACTTCGCCCTCGTCGTCGCGGCGATGTTCGTGATCGGGGCGACCGACGATCGCTTCGAGCTGAGCGTCCGCGCCCGCCTCATCGTCGCCACCCTCGTGCTCGCGGCGGCGGTCAGCACCGTTCCCGATCTCGACCTTACCTTTCTTCGCTTCGGCCGTGCCTCGACGGTCGTCGTGCTTGGCGACGGCAGCATCTGGTTCACGCTGCTGTGCCTCGTCGGGTTGCTCAACGCGGTCAACATGGCCGACGGCAAGAACGGCATCGTCATCGGCCTCGCGCTGATGTGGTCGGCGTTCCTCATCGTCCACCTGCCCGGGAACAGCGTGCCCGTCATGGCGGCGGTGGCGGCGGCGCTGGCGGTGTTGTTCGCCTTCAACCTCCGCGGCCGGCTGTTCCTCGGCGACGGCGGCAGCTACGCGGTGTCGGCGCTGTTCGGCCTGCTTGCGATTGACGCGTATAATCATGCCTTCGCGGCGATCGGAGCCGACGACGTCGCGCTGCTGTTCGCCGTACCGGTGTTCGACACGCTGCGGCTGCTGGTCAGCCGCGCCATCGAACGCAAGTCGCCGTTCGCCGGCGGCCGCGACCATCTCCACCACTATCTCCACGCCCGGATCGGCTGGCCGCGGGGGCTGTACGTCTATCTCGCGCTGGCGGCAGGCCCGATCGCCGCGGCGGCGCTATGGCCGGGGACGGCGCTGGCGTGGCTCATGGTCACGGCGATCGGCTATGCCGCGGTGCTGGCGTGGGCGCGCCGTCCCGCCGGGTGACGCTTGCCATCGCTTGCCGACCGCGTAGAACCCGCAAACGCCGACACTGGGGCGTCGCCAAGCGGTAAGGCACCGGTTTTTGGTACCGGCATCCGCAGGTTCGAATCCTGCCGCCCCAGCCAAGCCGCCGATCGGAGGCTATCGGTGCGAGGAAAGCCAAGGGCTTAGGCGGCCTTCGGGTTAGCTGGGCCGGCATTGTCACAAGTCACTCAGGTGGAGGCGGCTCGATGGCCGGCGTGGGTCACTATATTCCAGAGGAGGCACCGGATATCTTTGTCCAGCGTCTCCTCGCGTTCACTGCTGCCAGCCGGTGAGAGCCGTACTCGCGAATCCGCCGGCGTTGCCTCGCCTCGTCGACGTTCCCGAGCCGCTGTCCAGACCTGATGCCGAAGTGGTGTCCGTGCTCGCCGCCGCGCTCACGAACCTGGACGTCGCCAACGCTCAAGGGCGCCATTATCTCGCTCCCGCCGAGCGCCCGTTCGGCGTCGGTCGCGAGGCGGTGGTGCGTGGCGTGGATGGGCGGCGGCTCTGGTGCAACGCAGTCGGGCTCGTCCCGCCGCACGGCTCGATGGCCGAGCGGACGCTGATGCGGGTGGGGCACGGCCTGCCGGTGCCGGACGGTACGCCCGATGCGCTCGCCGCAGCGATCGGAAACGCTGGTCTTGCGGCCTGGCTACCCTTTTCCTGGCGAGCGCGGCTAAAGCCCGGCGAGACGGTGATGATCCTAGGTGCGACGGGCACGACCGGCCTGCTCGCGGTGGCGGCCGCGCGGCGGCTGGGCGCGGGGCGGGTGATCGCGGCGGGCCGGCGGCCGGAGGCACTGGAGCGCGCGCGCGCGCTTGGCGCGGACGTGACGGTACGGCTGGACGCGCCAGGACTGGACGCCGCGCTGCGCGAAGCCGCTCCTGGCGGGGTGGACGTGCTGGTCGATTACCTCAACGGCCCGCCGGCCGAGGCGACGCTGGCGTTCATGGCGCATGGCGGGCGCGTGGTGCAGGTCGGTTCGCCACTATCTGCGGGGATGGTGCTCCACGCCCAAACCGCGCGCCGCCTCTCGCTCGACGTGCTCGGGTTCGCGTACTACCATGCGCCTCTCGACCTCCAAGCTGCGGCTTATGCCGAAGTCTGCCGGCTTGGAACGACGGGTGCGCTGTCAATCGACTTTGAAGTCTTGTCTCTGGACCAGTTCGAAGTGGCGTGGATGCGTCGGACGTCGGGGGCGCGGTTTGTATTGGTACCATAAGGCCGCTGCCAGCTTATACGAGTTTACCCTCTGAACATATTTAAATAAAAGTCTATCCCTGAAGCAAGTCATTCGTTGGTTATTACGATGAATTGAAGTTAAGATGCATTGTACTCTACTGCTAGCGGCAAAGTGGTGCCAAGATCGGGGTCAGCGCTAGCCGTGCCTGTCGGTCAGGGCAAGTCACTCGCGAGGAGCCGATCCGCGTCGCTTATCTCAAGGACTGCCGAGATGCGGACAGAGCGCAGACCGAAACGCGTGTACGCCGATCTCTGTCGTAAGCGCTTGTACGAGGCATAATTGGAAAGACTTCCAGCAGCAGGGAATGATGCGGGATGTTTTCCTGCTGCGTGAGCGTTATCGACCCGACGTTCTTGTCGTGCTTGGCATCATCGACGTAGCTGTTGAGCGAGGGGAGACCGGCAGTCCGACTGGCGGGACCACGTCGTCCAGTATGATGACACGAAACTCTGCACCGACTGCCGGCAAGGACTCTTGAGCGAAGATGGCGCGATACAGGCCAAGGTTGGCAGTGGCAGCGATAGCTGATAATCGCATGTTGGCTCCAATGATCGCGGGCAAGACGCTACGCCGTTCAACGCGCTGCATTTACGCCTACCTCGGCGAGGCCGCCGATGTACCGTGCGGATGCAGGATAGTTGCCGCGTCAGTTGCCGGCGTGCGCCTGTTGCGCACCCAGCCCAGCGAGAGGATCGTCCCATGATCGCCGAAGTCTGCCGCTGGCTCGTCGCGGGTCTGCTCGGCGCGGCGACCGTCGCGACGCCGGTCGCGGCGGCACCGCTCCTGCTCATCTCGATCGACGGCCTCCGTCCCGGCGACGTCCTCGACGCGCAGGCGCGCGGTATCGCCGTGCCCAACCTGCGCCGTTTCGTCGATCACGGGGCCTATGCGGCGGGCGTTGTCGGTGTCCTGCCGACGCTGACCTATCCCAGCCATACGACGCTGCTGACCGGCGTCGCGCCGGGCAAGCACGGCATCGTCAACAACCTGACCTTCGACCCGACCAACATCAACGCGATCGGCTGGTACTGGTACGCCAGCGACATCCGTGTGCCGACGCTGTGGGACGCGGCGCACGCCGCCGGGCGGACGACGGCGAACGTCCACTGGCCGGTCAGCGTCGGCGCGACCGGCATCGACTGGAACCTGCCGCAGTACTGGCGGACGGGCCACGACGACGACCGCAAGCTGATGCGCGTCCTTGCCACCCCCGGCCTTGTCGCCGACTTCGAGGCGAAGCTCGGCCCCTACACGCAAGGGATCGACGAAAGCGTTGCCGGCGACGTCGACCGGACACGGTTCGCCGTCCGCCTGCTGGCGGACAAGCACCCCGGCTTCGCGACCGTCTACCTGACCGGCCTCGACCACGTGCAGCACGAATCCGGTCCCGACACGCCGGCGGCGCATGCCGCGCTCGAACGGATCGACGGTCTCGTCGGCGAACTCGTCGCAGCGATGCCGGGGGCCGACATCGCGATCGTTTCCGACCATGGCTTCGCCGCGATCGACACCGACGTCAACCTGTTCGGCGCATTCATCCAAGCCGGGCTGATCACGGTCGACAACGGCAAGGTCGTGGCGTGGCAGGCGGTGCCTTGGTTCGCCGGCGGCAGCGCCGCAGTGGTCATGGCGCGGCGCGACGACCCGGCGCTGACAGCGAAGGTCGCGACGCTGCTCGCCAGCCTGCAGGCGAACCCTGCGACGCACATCGCAGCGATCCTCGACCACGCCGAACTCGTCCGCCGCGGTGCCGGTGCCGCCGCCGACTGGTTCGTCGAGTTCGCCACCGGCACCGAGATGGGCCGCGATCCCGCGGCGCCGCTCGTGGCCCGCTCGACCCTCAGGGGAATGCACGGCTACGACCCGCGCGAGCCGGCGATGCGGTCGACCTTCCTGCTGCTGGGCCCCGACACCAAGCTGCACGGCGACCTCGGCGTCATCGACATGCGGCAGATCGCGCCGACTCTGGCCCGGTTGATGGGTGCTCCACTACCGAGTGCGGACTTCCCCGCCCTCGTCCAGCCCAACTGACACCACCCGCGTAACGGCGGTCAGTACTTCACGCGGAGGGTGCCGCCGAACGTGCGCGGCGCGCCGAGGAAGGCGTCGAGGACGCCGGTCGCGTTGGTCGGCACGTTTTGGAAGCCCGAGTTGAACGCCACCTGCTGGTAGTTGGTGTTGAGCAGGTTCTCGGCCCAGACTTCGACGCTGAACCGGCCGTCCTTCGGCCCGACCGCGATGCGGCCGTTGGCGACGACATAGTCCGTCTGGTATTTGCCGGGATCGAGGTCCGATCCGGTATTGTATCCCGACGAGTATTTGGCGCCGAGGTTAAGGCGCGCGACATAGTTGCCGCCGAGGTCGTGCGAATACGTCCCCGACAGCGACGCCGAATAAAGCGGGGCCAACGACAGGCGCGAATGTTTGCCGCCGAGGAACCCCGTCTGCGCCTGGAGCGTCGCCAGCTGTGCGTCGTTGAGGTCGTACCGTGTGTCGGCGTAGGTTACGCCGCCCTGCAGGCTGAACGCCTTCGACGCGAGCCACACGAAGTCGGCGTCGACGCCCTTGCTGATGACTTGCGGCACCGACGTGACGACGAAGACAAGGCCGGTGAAGGTGTTGAGCTGGAAGCCGCTGTACTTCTGGTAGAAGGCGGTCGCGTTGAGCAGGACCTTGCGGTCGAACAGGGTCGCCTTCTCGCCGAGCTCGTATGAGTCGTTGGTTTCCTTGGCAAAAGCGGTGTTGAGAATCGGCGTGATCACCGCCGCGCTGCCGGGCACGCAGCCGGCCGTGCCGACGGTGCACTCGACACGGTCGAGATTGAAGCCGCCCGCCTTGTAGCCACGAGCGTACGACGCATAGAGGAGAAGCTGCGGATCGAGGCGGTATGCCAGCTTGACCGTGCCCGACGGGACGTTCTCGCTGCGCTGCTGGTGGTTGGTGAAGTTGTTGTAGCCGGGGCTGAGGAAGGGCAGGCACAGCGTCTCGTTGACGCCGGCGAGCTGCGCCGCCGCCGCCGGATTGACCTGGTTGAGGATGCCGAACGCCGCGTTCGCCGCGCCGCAGCCGGTGCCGTTGCCGATGTTGCTGCTCGTCTGATCGAGCGACTTGTCGTCGACCGTGTAGCGGACGCCGACGTTCAGGCTGAGCGCGTCGGTGAAATGGAAGGTGTTGTCGGTGAACAGGGCGTAAGTGTCGTCGGTCTGGCGATAGCGGTCGACCGACCCCGACCCCGCGGCGAACTTGACGCCGCCGACGAACGGAAAGGTCAGCCCGGTCTGGAGGAAGGTCGGATCGGGCCGGCCCTCGACGAGCGACGAGAACAGCAGGCTGAGGTACGGCGCGAACTGGCTGCCGACGAGGACGCTGGTATTCTGGCGCAGCTTCTCGTGGCTGTAGAAACCGCCGACGAGATAGTCGAGCTTGCCCGCGGTGCCGGCGTAGCGCAGCTCCTGACTGAAGGTGCGGAACTGCGACGAGTTGCTGTCGTCGAATGGCAGATAGTCGATGTCGGCGGTCGAGAAGTCAGCGTCGAACCCGGCAGTGTTTTTCCAGTCGCGATACGCGGTGACCGACGTCAGCGTCCCGGGCCCGATCTTCCAATCGGCTTGGAGCGAGATGCCGCTGTCGTTGACCCGCTGCCCGTCGGGACGGTTCGAATAGGCGTTCCGATCGTACGGATGCGCCGGATCGCCGTCGTTGCCGCCGAGCGCGGCGACGAGGTTGTTGGCGAGGCCCGGGGCCGGGGCCTGGCTGGCGCGGGTGATGACGGCGATGCAGCACAGCTCGTTGCGGTGCGAATGGTCGGCGATCAGGCGCAGCTTGAGGTCGTCGGTCGGGGTGAACAGCGCCTGGCCGCGGATCGTGTAGAAGTTGCGGTTGGTGTCGTCGGTCGCGGTGCGCGGCCCGGGTCCGGTGTTGACGTTGAAATAGCCGTCGCGCTGGCGGTCGGCGAAATACAGGCTCGCGGCGACCTTGTCCGGGACGATCGCGCCGGTGACCTGCGCCGCGCCGCCGAACGCGTTGTAGTTGCCGGCGGTGAAGTCGGCGCTCGCGCCGAAGTCGAACGACGGCGCGGCGGTCAGAATGTTGATTACGCCCGCGGTAGCCGACTTGCCGAACAGCGTTCCCTGCGGCCCCTTGAGCACCTCGATCCGGTCGACATCGCCGAGGTCGCCGAAGCCGACGCCGTTGCGCGACCGGTAGACGCCGTCGATGACGACGCCGACCGACGATTCAAGACCGGGGTTGTCGCCGACGGTACCGACGCCGCGGATGCGTGCCGTCGTCGAGCCCTCGTTCGACGTCGAGGTGACGAGCAGTCCAGGGGTCAGGATCGCGAGATCCTTGATGTCCTTGACGCCGGTGTCCTGGAGCAGCTGGCGGTTGATCGCGGTGACGACGATCGGCACGTTCTGCAGGCTGTTCGACCGCTTCTGCGCGGTGACGATGATCTCGTCGACGTTCTGCGCGGCATCGGTCGCCCCCGGCACGGCACCGGCGCTGGCGACGCCCGACTGGCCGGTGCCGGTCGTTCCCGACGCCGGGTTCGCGTCGACGGTCGCGGGCTGCTGCTGCGGGGCTGGGCTGGCGGCGGACTGGGCGAGGGTGGGCGCGGCCGCGAGACTGGCGGCGATCGCCGCAACGGACGCGGCGGCACGAGCGATTGTACGGTAAGCCACTGAAACAAATCCCATATTTCGCACCTTGCCATCCTCTCGGAAGACCACGACGCCGGTGCCTTGTTCTGATTGCGCGCCTCATAGCCGATCTTCGGCCGCTGACAAGCACTCATGATGCCGCGCCTGTGGACAGCCGCGAGCCGGCCGTCCGGCAGCCGCTGGAACCACCGGCGAAGGTCGGTTATTCCTGTGATCGAGGTCGACGCCGGTCCGCACGGCGGCTCGCCGGCGAACCGAAAGGGTCGTTCAAATGAAGATGGTGCGACCGATGATGCGCGTTGCCCTGCTCGCGGGCGTCGCCGGCGCGTCGGTCACCGCCGCGTCGCGCTCGGGGCCGGGTCGGTTGCCAACCAGCCGAACACCGTGTCGTTCGGCTCGCCGGGCAACGAGCGCCGGCTGACCAACGTCGCGCCGGGGCATCAACGGGACCGACGCGGTCAACGTCGACCGGCTCAACTCGATCTCGAACGAGAGCGGCGGACCCACGGCGGCGTCGCGATGGCGCTCGCGGCGGCAACGGTCAACGTTCCGCTCGATCCGGGCGAATTGGGTGTCGTCGGCGGCTTCGGCTACTTCCGCGGCCAACCGTCGCTCAGCCTCAAGTACCAAGCGCGCCTGGGAACGCGGTGGATCCTCGGGGCCGGGATCGGCGTCAGCACCCGCGAGGGCGATGTCGGAGCCTCGGCGGGGGTCGGCTACAAGTGGTAGGCTGAGACCCGCGACCATGCGCAGCGGCGCGTCATCCCGGATGACGCGCCGCTTGCTTGAAGGGCGGTTGCGCCGTCGTACACGCCCGACGGCGGCGCGCCGTTTGCCTGTCGCCGGCCTTAGCCTCTAGTCTGGTGCCATGACGCTCCGCATCGGTGTCACCGTCGCCCGGCCGAGCGACGATCCGGTCGATCTGTTGTGGTCGTCGGGGATAAGCCAGAATGCCGTCCTGCTCGTCCTCCTCCTCCAGCGCTTAGCCGACGTCGCCGAGGTCGTCGTGATCGACTGCTTGGGGCGGCCGGCGCCGCAGCCGCTCGCGGCGTGGTGCGGGGTGCCGACGGCGTCGCCGGAGGACGTCGTCGCCCGCGTCGACGTGATCGTCGAATGCGGGATGCGCGCCGACGCGGAACTGATGCACCGTTTCCGCGACCGCGGGGGCCGGCTGGTATCGTACATGGCCGGCAACTCGATGGCGATGAACTTCGAGGCGCTGGCGAGCGCGGGCGGGCACGGCGAGATCGTCTCGCCCGTGCCGTTCGACGCGGTGTGGATCACGCCGCAGCACTGGACGATGAACCGCGCCAGCTGTGCGCTGACCCGGTCGCCGGTGGTCGAGATGGCGCCCCACATCTGGGAGCCGATCTTCATCGAGGCACAGGCGCGCGCGGCGGGGCGCAATCCGTTCTACAAGGCCGACCGCGACACCGACGCGGTCAGGGTCGGCATCCTCGAGCCCAACGTCAACGTCCTCAAGACCTTCCACCTGCCGCTGCTGGTCTGCGAGGAGGCGTTCCGGCGCTATGCCGACGCGATCGACCACGTCCTCCTGTTCAACACCAGCGCGATCAAGCTCGTGCCGCATTTCCTCGAGCTGACCGGCTCGCTCGACCCGTTCCGCGCCGGCAAGCTGTTCTCGGAGGGGCGGATGCCGATCGCCGAAGTGCTTCACCGTCACGTCGACGCGGTCGTCGTCCACCAATGGCAGAACGATCTCAACTATCTCTATTGGGACGTGCTGTGGAGCGGCCATCCGCTGATCCACAACTCGCCGGCGATCGAGGGGCCGGCTATGCCTACGCCGACTTCGATCCGGCCGACGGTGGCCGCGCGCTGATCGACGCCGCGCACCGCCACCGCGGTCGCGCGGCGGCCGCGCGCACCCAGGCGCTGGAATTTCTCCGCCGCTTCAGCATAGACTCGCCCGTAGTGCGCGAACGACACGAAGCGCTGATCGCGGGGGTGATGACATGACGGGACGCGCGCATCGGGTGGCCGCGTCGCTAGTGGCGCTGGTCGCCGTCGCCGCCGTGCGGCGTCGCCGCCGGCCGCACCGCCGGCCAACGTCGCCGGCGGCTTCCGCAGCAACGCGACGGCGATCCAGCGGCTGAACGCGGCGCTGGCGCAGATCCGCATGTCGAC
Organism: uncultured Sphingomonadaceae bacterium; assembly: GCA_964246245.1. Taxonomy (GTDB): domain Bacteria; phylum Pseudomonadota; class Alphaproteobacteria; order Sphingomonadales; family Sphingomonadaceae; genus Polymorphobacter_B. The sequence goes on along the minus strand of CAXTQJ010000039.1, from coordinate 6,019 downwards.
GTGCACGAGCGTATTCCAGCAGGCGGGTGCATTCATCTTCGAGACCGGCGGAGCGAACTTCACCGTCCGGCCGCTCGGTCCCGACGCCAACCGCTGGCCGACGGTGGTGACGATCGAGAGCAGCCACGCCGCGACGACGTCGAACAAGGGTCCGCAGACGCGGCTGACCACGCTCGTCATCGCACCCGCCGGTACCTGCTCGGGGATGTACACGCAGGTGATCTACTGGTCCGAGGCGTGCGCCGCGTTGAAGGCGCGGTGTTTTCCGGATTCAGCCCCGACAACCCGCTGCTCGCGAAGGTCATGGCGAGCTAGGCCAATCCGGGGCTGCAGCTCTATCTGACCCCGGCCGGAACGGGGTGCGTCTCGGTCAAGAAAGAGCTGATCGGGTGACCTCGGCCACGGCGCGCGATCCGGCCGCCGGATATGCCATCGGCATCACCATCTTCGTCGCCAGGAACGGCGAGCTCGGCCTGTACGAGAACGGCATGCGTCAGAATGTCCTGTTCCTCTACCAACTGTTTGCCACCGCGCCGGGGTGCCGGCGCGTCCACCTGCTCAACCACGGCGACGGCGAATTCGTCGGCTGGCCGCCCGACCTCGGCATGGACGGGGTCCCTGTCGTCCGCACGCATGAGGTCGCCGACAACCTCGACGTCGTCGTCATCATCGGCGCGAGCATCGAGGCGGCCGAACTGAAGGCGCTCCGTGCGCGGGGCATTCGCGTCGTCGGCTACAAGGGCGGGAACGGCGCGGTGATCTCGTTGGAAGCGATCACCGCGAGCCCGGTCCGCACCGACGCCGAACGCTATTTCGATATCGACTGCTACGACGCGCTGTGGACGACGCCGCAGCACCTCCACACCTACGCCGGCTGGTGTCGGACGCTGTACCGCGTTCCGGTCGAGCCGGTGCCGCAGGTGTGGGGGCCGATGTTATCGCCAACCGCGCCGGCAAGCTCGGCGACCGCTTCGGCTACCGGCCCCATCCCGTTCCATCCGCGCCCGGCAGGTGGCGGATCGGCATCCTCGAGCCGAACATCACGGTGATGAAGACCAGCCATATCCCGATGCTGGTGTGCGAGGCGGCGTGGCGCGCGCGGCCTGACGCGATCCGCGAGGTCTACGTCTCGAACGCCGACAGGCACCGCAACCAGCCGCATTTTTCTCAGCTTCGCGAGCGCTCGCCGGGCGACCAAGGCCGGCGTGATGCTTCGAGCCGCGCTTCGTCTCGGCCGACTTCCTCGCCAACTACTGCGACGCGGTGGTCACGCATCACTGGCAGAATGGGCTCAACTACCTGTATTACGAGGTGCTCTACGGCGGCTATCCGCTGATCCACAATTCGGCATTCCTCCGCGACTTCGATTATTAATATCCCGACTTCGCCGCCGATGTCGGCGGCGAGGTGCTGCTCGGCGCGGTCGACGTCCACGATGCGGGCATCGACGCCTACCGCGCGGCGAATGCGACGCTGTTCGACCGCCTGCGGCCGGCGGCTCCGGCCAATGTCGTCTTTCACGAGCAACTGGTCGCGCGGGTCCTCGCCGCGCCGCCGCAGCATTAGGCGGTCGCCGCCGGTCCGCTCGCACGCGTTTAGATAAGTTGTCCGCTGGCGTACCCTCGCGCCTTGTTTCGCCTGCGACCGGAACACCGCCGCAGCGGCGCGGTTGTCGTAAGAGCAGCGAGGAGCGACGCATGGCCGGCGAGACCCACGACCCCGACGATGCGCCGCCACTCACCGCGAAAGACGGCAAGGTCGTCGACGCCGCGGCGGACGATCTCGGGCTGACGGTCGGGAGCAGCGTGTCGGAGCGTTCGGTGACGATCAACCGGCCGCGTGACGAACTTTATGCCTTCTTCCGCGACTTCGCCAACCTGCCGCGGTTCATGGACAACGTCGAACGGGTCGACGTCCGCGATGCCGCGCACTCGCACTGGGTGGTCAAGGCCCCCGGCGGCCGCACCGTCGAGTGGGACTCGACCATCGGCGAGGAAGCGGTGCCCGACCACTTCGCGTGGACCTCGACGGGCGACGTCGCCAACAGCGGCCGCGTCGATTTCCATGACGCCGGTGCACGCGGCACGGTGGTCACCGCGTCGATCGCCTACGACCCGCCCGCCGGCGCGGTCGGCAAGCTGGTCGCCAAGCTGTTCCAGCGCGAGCCGGCGATCCAGACGCGACGCGACCTCCGCCGGTTCAAGCAGCTGATGGAGACGGGCGAAGTGTCGACCAACGCGCGCACCGCCAAGGCGCTCGCCGAAGAGAAGGAATAACGATGCGCGCACTCGCCTGGCACGGCAAGCACGACGTCCGCGTCGACACCGTCGACGATCCCGAGATCATCAACCCGCGTGACTGCATCATCAAGGTGACGTCGACCGCGATCTGCGGCTCCGACCTCCACCTCTACGACGGCTATATCCCAACGATGCAGAAAGGCGACATCCTCGGCCATGAGTTCATGGGCGAGGTCGTCGAGATCGGGGCGAAAAGCACGCTGAAGAAGGGTCAGCGCGTCGTCGTCCCGTTCACCATCGCCTGCGGTAGCTGCTACCACTGCGGCAAGAAGCAGTACTCGGCGTGCGACAACGGCAATCCGGCCGATAACCAGGATATCGGCGAGACGCTCTACGGACAACCGATGTCAGGGCTGTTCGGCTACAGCCACCTGACCGGCGGCTATGCCGGCGGGCAGGCGGAGTATGTCCGCGTCCCGTTCAGCGACGTCGGCCCGATCGTCATCCCCGACGGCGTCGACGACGACCAGGTGCTGTTCCTGTCCGACATCCTGCCGACCGGGTGGATGGCGGCGGAGAATGCCGACATCGAGCCCGGCGACACCGTCGCGGTATGGGGCTGCGGCCCGGTCGGGCTGTTCGCGGTCCAGTCGGCGTTCCTGATGGGAGCGCACCGCGTCATCGCGATCGACCAGTATCCTCACCGGCTCGAACTGGCCAAGAAGTTCGGAGCCGAGACGATCAACTTCGAGGAGACCAAGACGTCGGAAGCGCTGATCGAGATGACCGGCGGCATCGGCCCCGACGCAGTGATCGACTCGGTCGGCCTCGAGGCCCACGGCGTCTTCGTCGACAACGTCCTCGATCAGGTCAAGAAGTCGCTGATGCTCGGCACCGACCGTGCCCACGTCATCCGGCAGGCGATCATCGCCTGCCGGAAGGGCGGACGGGTGTCGATGCCGGGCGTCTACGGCGGGTTCATCGACAAGTTCCCGCTCGGCGCGTTCATGGAGAAGGGTTTGACCCTCAAGACCGGACAGACGCACGTCCAGCGCTACCTGCCGGCGCTGCTGACCGCGATCCTCGACGGCAAGATCGACACAACCTTTCTCATCAGCCACCGCCTGCCGCTCGAGGACGCGCCGAAAGGCTACAAGATGTTCCACGATAACCAGAACGAGGTGACCAAGGTCGTCCTCAAGCCCGGGCTCGCGCGCGCCGCGTAAGGCGCGGCAACAGACATGAAATATCGGTGACGCGGGCCGTGACGGTGGTGCCAGTCTTGTTCGGCTGACGCGGTTCGGCCATTCTGCCGCGATGGCAGGTAGGTGGCGTGCGACAGTCGTGGTCGGCGTCGTCGCGGTGGCGGCGGGCCTCGGCTTCGCGCGCGCAGGCGGCGGTCCTGCGCCGGGTGTCGCCGCATTCGCGCCGGCGGGATCGGTCGAGCGCGTCGAGCAGATCAAGGTCCGTTTCGCTACGCCGATGGTCGCGTTCGGCGATCCGCGCCTGTCCGCGCCGATCGCCGGCACCTGCAGCCCGGGGGCGACCGGGCGCTGGGTCGACGCGCAAAGCTATGCGATCGACCTGCCCGCGCCACTCGCCGGCGGACGCCGCTGTTCCTACGCGCTCGTCGCCGGGCTGAAGGACGCGTCGGGGGCGCCGCTCGCGCCAAAGCGCTTCGCCTTCGACACCGGCGGCCCTAATATCCGCGCGGTCGTCCCCGACGACGGCGACGACCGGGTCGAGGAGGACCAGGTCTTCCTCCTCGCGCTCAACGCCGCGCCGACGCCGGCGTCGCTCGCGGCCGGGGCGAGTTGCGCGATCGACGGGGTGGGCGAGGCGGTGCCGCTCGACCTGCTGCCGCCCGCGACGGTGACGACGATCGTCACCCAGGCGAAGCAGAACTATCGTCTGCGATCCTTTCTCCAGACGGCCGGCGCGGCCCCGCCCGACGAAGGCGAAGCGGCGCAGCCGAAGGCGGTCGTGGTTGCCGCACGCTGCCGCCGCGCGCTGCCGGCGGGGGGGCACGTCGCCGTCGTGTGGAACGCCGGCATCGCCACCGCCGACGGCCTCGCGACGCTCCGCCCACGCCGCCTGAGCTTCAAGGTCCGTCCCGCCTTCACCGCGCGGTTCGAATGCAGCCGCGCCAACCCCGCCGCGGCGTGTTCGCCGATCGAGCCGCTGACGCTGCGCTTCACGGGGCAGGTCCCCGTCGCCTTCGCGCGCGGCGTCCGGTTGGTCGACGCGAGCGGCAAGGCGTTCGCCGCCGTCGCGCCCACCCCGCACCAGCAGACGGTCGACGAGGTACAGTGGAAGGGCCCATTCGCCGAGACCGCGAAGTTCCGCGTCGAGGTGCCGGCCAATCTCGCCGACGACGCCGGCCGGCCGCTGACCAACGCCGCGCGCTTCCCGCTCGACGTCGGCACCGCCGAAGCCCCGCCGCTGGTCAAATTCCCGGCGAGCTTCGGCATCGTCGAGGCGGGCGAGGGCGGCGTCCTGCCGGTCACGGTGCGGGCGGTCGAGACCAAGCTGGCCGGCAACGACCACGGTCCGATCGACGGCCGGGACGTCGTCGTCGCGACCGATGCGACCGTCGCCCAGTGGCTGCGCACCCTCGACAAGGCCGAGGAGCGGACCCAGGACGAAGAGCCGATCGCCGGCAGCGACGACAAGAAACACATCGAGACGACGCGGTCGACGCCGCTGCTCCGCGCCGATGCGCCGGCACGGCGGCTGACCATCGATCGCCGCGACGCGCGCGCCTTCGAGGTCATCGGCATCCCGCTCAAGGGCAACGGCTTTCACGTCGTCGAACTCGCGTCGCCGCGGCTCGGCGCGGTGCTGCTCGGGCGCGGCGGGACGCGCTATGTCGCCGCCGGCGCGTTGGTCACCGACATGGCGGTGCATTTCCAGTGGGGCCGGGGGCGGAGCCTCGCATGGGTCACGCACCTCGCCGACGCCAAACCGGTCGCGGGCGCGCGGATCGCGGTCAGCGACAGCTGCACCGGCAAGCTGTTCGCCACCGCGACGACCGACGCCAGCGGCCGCGCGATCATCGGCGACCTACTCCCGCCGCCGGCGAGCTACGGCAGCTGCGACTACGGCGACCACCCCCTGATCATCAGCGCGCGCACCGCCGACGACTACAGCTTCACGCTGACCGAATGGAGCAAGGGCATCGCGCCGTCCGATTTCAGCCTCGATTTCGGCGGCGGCAGTGACGACCGCGGCGTCTGGCACACGGTGTTCGACCGCACGCTGTTCCGCGCCGGCGAGACGGTCCACATGAAGCACATCGTCCGCGCCAAGACCGATGCGGGCTTCGGCCTGACCAGCGCGCTCACCGATCCAACCGTCGTCATCCGCCATCTCGGCAGCGACCAGACCTACGAGATCGAAACCAAATTCAGTCGCGACGGCATCGGCGCGCCGGCGTGGGCGCTCCCCGCCGCCGCCGCGCTCGGCGAGTATTCGGTCGAGATCGGCGAGCGCGGTGAGACGGAACGCCACCAGGCCGGCACCTTCACCGTCGAGGAGTTTCGCCTGCCGACGATCCGCGCCCGAGTCGACGGGCCGCGCGCCCCGCAGGTCGCGCCGACGAGCGTGCCGATCGACCTCAGCTTGGCCTATCTCGCCGGCGGCGCAGCGGCGCACGCACCGGTCAAGTTGCGGACCCTCGTCCAGCCGCGCGACCTCGAGCTGCCCGACTATCCGAAGTTCAGCTTCACCGGCGAGGACGTCACGCCGGGCATCGTCCGCCTCGACGGGGCCGACGAGCC
>CAXTQJ010000038.1:11696-16439 GCA_964246245.1 uncultured Sphingomonadaceae bacterium | reverse complement strand
GGCGAAGCGATGCCGGCGCCGGCGCCGGCATCGCTTCGCCGGCGCGCACGGCTCCGCGCGCCGCCGCCGAGGCGTTGAGCGCGTCGCCGTACTCGAGCGCCTCGATCTCGGCGTCCGCCGCCACCGCGTACAACCGGTCGATCTCGTCGTCGTCGGCGTGCGGCTGCGCGGCGTAGAGTTCGGCCTCGCGCAGCGCATTGCCCGCCGCCTTCGCCCGCCGGCGCAGCCCGTCGCGCTCCATCGCGCCGCGCGACACGTCGCGGCGGACCGCGTCGATGCCGACGGCGAAGCGTTCGGCGAAATCCTCGGGGTGACCGCCGCGCCAGTCGGCCTGGGCCGACCACCGGCCGTAGGTCTGCGGCCGGCGGTAGCGGAGGATGAAGCGCGTCAGGCCCTCGTCGAAGCGGCGATGCTCGCCGACGACCTCGCCCTTGTAGAAATGCGGCACGACGACGCCGTTGACCGCGCGGCTGAGCGCGTTGTCGGCGAGCCGGTCGACGGCATAGTCGAGCGCCGTGTCCCACGCCCGGCGGAAGTCGATCGCGTCGAACCGCCCGCGCAGCTTGTACGCGCTCTGCGGCGACATGCCGACCGCGCGGCACGCGTCGACGACGCACGCCGTCTCGCCGAGCGCGGCGATGAAGTCGGCCTGCCGGTCGGTCGTCCACCCGTCGTGCCGCTCGCGGACGACGACGGGGTGGAAGCGCCGCTTGTACGACGACGGCGAGTCCTTCGCGGCGCGCGCGGCCGCCTCACGGGCGATGACGACGGGGTCGTCGTCGAGCTCGGTGTGATGGTGGACGGTGTGGGGGTGCGGGTGCTGGTTCATGCCCACGACGCTGCCGCAGGCGCGGGGGTGTAGGACAGGGGTTTGTGGGCGCGTAGGAAAGGTTGTCGGCTGTAGGATGCGCTGGGGACACAGTCGGCACAACCCTGTTGAGCGGCCCGCTTCGACCGCTTAGCTGGTGGCGTGGGTACCATACACCGGCAATACGGCTTTCGGTTCGTCATCTTCGTCGACGATCACTGGCCGCCGCATGTTCACATTCTCGGGCACGGCGGCGAGATGAAGGTGGCGATTGGCGGCGACAGTGATTTGCCGGTGGTCGTATCGGTGGTCGGCATCAAGCAGCCGGATCGGCGGCGACTGCTCGACGTCGTCCGCAACCGCCGTGGCGAGTGGCGCGAACTGGGGTACGACATCCACGGAGACAGGGCATGACGACGCACTGGTCGGACGCACAGATGGCAGCCGCCGAGGCGCGCGGGCGCGAGCGGCTGCGCGTCGAGCCGCGCGCCCGTGCCGCGTTTTACGACACGGCCACCGACCGCATCGTCATCGACCTGACCACTGGCGCGACCTACAGCTTCGCCCCCTGGCTGGCGCAGGGGCTGCGCGGGGCGAGCGCGGCGGACCTGGCCGAGGTCGAGGTGCTGGGCGCCGGCTTTGGCCTGCACTGGGAAAGCCTCGACGTCGATTACACGGTGGCAGGGTTGCTGGGCGGCGCGTTCGGGACACGGGCGTGGATGGACGGGTTGAGGGTGGCGGAGGCGGCGGAGTAGAATATGGTTTTATCATGCTAAGACCGTTTGCACCTCGGGCAGTTCGCTTTTCAGGACACGCTTAACGACTTCCGAAAACGCATTTGTGTCTAGGAAGTAGTTCGGATAGGCTCGCTTCAGTGCCGCAATTGATTCGACGGACACGAGCACAACTTGTACTGCACTGTCGGCTGCGGAATCGCTTTCCATCCTCGTATATGCAGCATTCGCAGCTTGTGACTCCTTTGCTCTGAACCTACCGATAGTGATCTTCTGCGCGCCCGGCTCTAATCTAACTAAGAAGTATTTAACATCCTTAGCATCTCCCGTGATATCTAACGTCGCGTTATAAACCGCGAGCATATCATTTACCCGTAGTTTCTCAGAAAGGGGAGTCAGTTCCTCGACCAATTTGCCTTTTGTTGTTGGTGTTCCTGGTACTGGAGGAGTTTTCTCAATCGCAGCAATCGCAGCGGCCATCAATGCAAAGAATCTCAGCCAATCGTCATCACCTCGGTTTGACTTCAACGCTTGTCGCGTAAATATTCCAACCGCTTCTACAGCTGTTGCCCACGCGTGCTGGAGCTGTGTTCTTATTTGAATCTCAATTCTCATGCCAGTGTAAGCGGCCGTATGGTCTGTTCCACGATATTCGTACACTAGATGATAACAGCGATACCCGTCTTCCTTAGGATATGTTATATAATCCTTTTCGTTTCTTAGGACGTGACCAAATGATGACGTCTTGTATCTTCCTACGAGACGGGCAACATTTGCTAAGCGTCGGAAGACAACTCGACATCCAGCGATGTCCTGCATCTGAGAAAGCCGCATCGTGTCTTGTCGACTGAGCTTGCTATGTATAGACTCTAAACGCTTAATACGTTGCGCGACTGTAATATCAGTCTCAAACTTTTTTGCTTTGTTTCGCAAGGTGATTTGAAAGGTATTAAGGGGGTACGCATGAGATGATCGCCAGTTGTTGATTATCGAAAGGTGAGGTTCAGCCACGGTCGCAATAGGCGACTTTGCGAGAGCGCGGCCCGCCGAATTCAGCAACTGAACGTCAAACTCGGGGACAGCCCAAGCCATATTACTCGCCTAATGTCGAAACCGCCGGCAGATAAATCTCGCTCCCCTCCGCCTTGAACCTTTCGCTCATCTCGCGCATCCCCGCCCGCGCCTCAGCATTCCCCGCTGCGACCATCTCCCCCGTGTTCAGCCCCGCCGCATACTCGCGCACCTCCTGCGTGATCTTCATGCTGCAGAACTTGGGGCCGCACATGCTGCAGAAGTGGGCGGTCTTGGCGCCTTCGGCGGGCAGGGTTTCGTCGTGGTACTTGAGCGCGGTGTCGGGGTCCAAGCTCAGGTGGAACTGGTCGCGCCAGCGGAAGTCGAACCTCGCGCGGCTGAGGGCGTCGTCGCGGAGCTGTGCCGCGGGATGGCCCTTGGCGAGGTCGGCGGCGTGGGCGGCGAGCTTGTAGGTGACGACGCCGACCTTGACGTCGTCGCGGTCGGGCAGGCCGAGGTGCTCCTTGGGGGTGACGTAGCACAGCATCGCGCAGCCGAACCAGCCGATCATCGCCGCGCCGATACCGCTGGTGATGTGGTCGTAGCCCGGCGCGATGTCGGTGGTCAGCGGCCCCAGCGTGTAGAACGGCGCCTCGCCGCACTCGGCGAGCTGCTTTTCCATGTTGACCTTGATCTTGTGCATCGGGACGTGCCCCGGCCCCTCGATCATCACCTGGCAGTCCTTGGCCCACGCGCGGTGGGTCAGCTCGCCCAGCGTTTCCAGTTCGGCGAACTGCGCGCGGTCGTTGGCGTCGGCGATCGAGCCGGGGCGCAGGCCGTCGCCGAGGCTGAAGCTGATGTCGTAGGCGCGCATGATCTCGCAGATCTCGTCGAAGTGGGTGTAGGTGAAGTTCTCCTGGTGGTGGGCGAGGCACCACTTGGCGTGGATCGACCCGCCGCGGCTGACGATGCCGGTGACGCGCTTGGCGGTCAGGTGGATGTAGGCGAGGCGGACGCCGGCGTGGATGGTGAAATAGTCGACGCCCTGCTCGGCCTGCTCGATCAGCGTGTCGCGGTAGGTGGCCCACGTCAGGTCCTCGGCGACGCCGCCGACCTTCTCGAGCGCCTGGTAGATCGGCACCGTGCCGATGGGGACGGGCGAGTTGCGGATGATCCATTCGCGTGTGGTGTGGATGTTGCGGCCGGTCGACAGGTCCATGACCGTGTCGGCCCCCCACCGCGTCGCCCAGACGAGCTTCTCGACCTCTTCGGCGACCGACGACGCGACGGCCGAGTTGCCGATGTTGGCGTTGATCTTGACGAGGAAGTTGCGGCCGATCGCCATCGGCTCGGCCTCGGGGTGGTTGACGTTCGACGGGATGATGGCGCGGCCGCGGGCGATCTCGTCGCGGACGAACTCGGGGGTGACGTAGTCGGGGATGCTCGCGCCGAAGTCCTCGCCGTCGCGGGTGACGGCGACGTTCGCCCGGCCGACGTTCTCGCGAATGGCGACGTATTCCATCTCCGGCGTGACGATGCCGGCGCGGGCGTAGGCGAGCTGGGTGATCGCCCGGCCGCCGGCGGCGCGCAGCGGGGTGCGCTGGACGTGAGGAAAGGCCTCGGTGTTGGCGCGCTTGTCGAGCGCGGCGCGGCCGGTCAGGCCCCCCTTGAGCAAACCATTGTCCTCGGGGCGGACCTCGCGGCCGCTGTAACGCTCGACGTCGCCGCGCGCCTCGATCCACGGGCGGCGCAGCTCGGGCAGGCCGGCGTGGATGTCGATCGCCGCGGCGGGGTCGGTATAGGGGCCGCTGGGATCGTAGATGCGCACCGGCGGCTCGTTCGCGGTCGCCTCGAGGACGACCTCGCGCATCGCGACGCGCAAGGAGGGGTGGAGCGCGCCGGGCAGGTAGACCTTGCGGCTGCCGGGCAGCGGCCCGGTGGTGACGGGGACTTCGATCGGCGAGTTGATGTCGGCCATGGCGCGCGCTCCTCGTTTATCGGGAACACGTGCGGGGTCAGCCGAACGCCCTCCCTCCGCCGGGGTCAACCGGATCAGGTTCAGCGGGTCGCGGCCCGTCCTGTTTGCAGGGGCAGCCGCCTCTCAGCCGGTAACGCCGGCCCCCCGGGGACAGGGGCAGTGTAGACCGATGGCGGCGGGGGTCAATGCGCCGGCACCGCACGGACGGGATC
>CAXTQJ010000038.1:0-11686 GCA_964246245.1 uncultured Sphingomonadaceae bacterium | reverse complement strand
AGGGCAGCTCCCGCCGGCTTTGGGGGCTGGGGGTGACGGGGGTGGCCGCGCGGCGGCGGACCGCCGCGCCGACGAGGCCGAAGCCGGCGACCATCATCGTCCACGCCGCCGGCTCGGGAACGCCGGGACGGAAGGCCTGGTCGATCTGCGTCGTCGACCGGCTGTAGGTCGGATCGGCGTCGGCGGTGTTGATGTTCCAGCCGACGGCATCCTGCGCGGCGAGGTCGAGCGCGGTGACGATCCCGGGCCGCCCGTCGCAGATGTATGGGTTCATGATCCCGAGCTTCGGCTGCTTGCAGCTGAACACGACCGAGCCATCCGGCAAGGTGACCTGCGGCGCCTTCCAGTGCGACGCCTGCCAGCCGTCGCCGTTGAACTCGCCGGTCGAGAACAGGCCGCCCTCGTACGGCGTCACGCCGCCGTCGAGCGAGAAGTAGCTCGCCGTGTTCGTCGTCCAGTCGAGCACGCCGGGTGCGCTGTAGCGGAACAGGTCCTGGGTGTCGGCGAAGAAGTCGTCGTTGGCGTCGTAGTTCTTGCCGAGCGTCCCGTTGGCAGTGACGGGAACATTGGCGTAGGGCCCGCCGGTGCCGATGATGTCGTAGAGGTCGACACCGCTGACGAAGCCGAGCGCATGGCCCATCTCGTGGATCGCGACCGCGAGGAAGTCCGACTTGTTGGCGTCAATTCCGTTGCGCGCGTTGAAGTCGAACGCGAAATCCGAGCTGAAGGTGATCGACGCGTCGACCTGGCCGGTGTTTTTGGCGTCGTAGATGCCGTCGGCGGCGGTGTAGCCGAGCGCCTTGGCGTTCGCGGTGTTGACGTTGACCGCGCTGTTGTTGAGGCTGCCGTCGGTGTCGTAGACCTTGGTCTGGTTGTCGATGCCCGTGCGGGCGGCCGCATTGGTGTAGCCCGGCGTATAGACGCTGACCGCGGTGCCGGCGCCGAAGATGCCCGCGCCGAGGGTGGGCAGCACCGTCGCCGCGTCGCGCGCGCCGTAGCCGGTCGTGGCGAGGCGACCGGCGACGTCGGCGATGAGCTCGCCGGTCGAGTTGCTGCCGGTCGAGCCCAGGATGCCCGGCCCGAGATGGTCGAACGCGGCATCGATGTTGACCGTGACCGGCGCGCCGGTCGTCGTCAGTACGCTCGACCAGTAGGCGGCCGCCTCGGTGAAGCCGATGTACGCGCCGCTGCCCGGGGTCAGCCCGGTGCCGTAGTTGAGATGGACCGTCACCGGCGACTGCGCCGCGCCCGCCGCGGTCGACGCCAGCAGCGCCGCTGCAAGAACAGAAACGATATGCTTCACAATTGGCCCCTCGTCCGATCGGCGACCATGCGCCGAACTGCAGTCAATCCGAGTGCGAGGCGTTTGAAAAGCGCCAAAAAGCCACACCCCGAATTTTTTGATCGAGCGGCGACGCGACCGCTGAATCGCCTCGCGATCCGGTCGTACCCGGACTGCGATCAGGCGACTTGCCGCCGGTCCGGCTGCCGCCATGCCGCGCGGAGACGGCCGATGGTCATGACCGGCGGCGACCGGCCGGCGCGACGACGCCGCGGCGCGCGCGATAAGGAGGACGGGCGGAGCCGCGGCTCCGCCCGCCGTCGGTCGCGTCAGGCGGTGACGGCGCCCGTGCGGCGGCGGACCGCCGCGCCGACGAGGCCAAAGCCGGCGACCATCATCGCCCACGTCGCCGGCTCGGGGACGGCACCCGTGTCGATCGACGAGATCCACGTCGACCAGCGCGAGCCGCCGGTTCCGCCCGGGTGGCCACCGGCGGCGTCGTTGTACTCGCGGGCATATTCGCCGATGACCCAGAAGGTGTTCGGGTCGGTCGGGTCGAGCGTGACCTGGCTGTAATCGCCCCACCGCTGCCGGCCGGCGGCGACCTGACCGTCGACGCTGCCGTTGTGGTAATCGTCGACGAGGCTGACCTGGAGCAGCTGGGCCCCGCCGCGCGCGAACAGGCTGCCGTCCGGATTGGTGCCGAACACCTGCGCGAAGAAGGTGACCTTGCCGTCGGCACTCGATCCCGACCGGTTGTAGCCGACCACGACCTCGCCCGCGGCGTTGACCGACAGCGAGCCTTCGAAGAAGTCATGGACGCCGTCGCCGATGTCGCTCTCCGACAGGATCGAGTTCGTCGCCGCGTCGATGACCGTCAGGCGGACCTTCGACGTGTCGGTGCCGTCGTCGGACACGGTCTGGACGCTGTAGATCTTGCCGTTCGATTCGTAGACGCTCGACCCGATCCGCGCATCGAGGCTGTCGATGACGCGGTCGTTGCTCGTGAAATCGGCGTTGGGATTGGCGTCGGGCACCGCGTTTGGCTGGCGCGCCGGGCCGGTCGGATCGGTGAAGGCGGAGTTGTTCAGATACGTGCCGTTGGCGAGGGTCGCGCCGGCCGTTCCCGCGTTCTTCACGTCGTACGCGATGTCGGTGTAATTATACAGCGACTCGGCGACGACCTTGCCCGTCGTGCCCGGTGCCATCGAATTGACGCCCTGCATCGCATAGCCGACGTACGGGGTATCGATGCCGCCGGTGGCCGGGTCGTACGGATTGTTGAACGACTTGATGCCGGCCGTCGTCGGCGCCACGGCGTTGACGAGGCTCGACAGTGGAATGACGTTCATCGTCGTCCCACGGAAATATTCGGGCGTGTCCGCCGCGGTCGAGCCGAAGTTGTTCGTGCCGATATAGACGGCGTTGTTGTCGAACGCGAAAGTCGGATAGTCGGCGACACTGTTCGCCGCGCCGCCCGGCCCGACATAGCCGGTGAACTTGGTCGACTGCCACGCGCCGGTGGCGTCGGCCGTGTTCGACACCGCGATCTGAATGTCGGACACGTTCGCGCCGAACGAAAGCGCGATCCAGCGGCCGGCGGCGGCGTCGAACCGCACGCGGCTGTCGCCGTTGGCCCCGACCTGGCCCGCCGCCGCCCAGAAGGCGAGGTCGGACGTCGCCTTCTCGACCACGCCGTCCTTGCCGAACACGGCGAAACCGCCGTTGGCGAATTCGGTGAATTGCGTCGTGCCCACCGCCCCCATCGTATCGGGCGGGATGAAGTTGCGGGCATAGCTGGCGACGTCGTACTGACTGATGCCCTGGAAGCTCTTCACGACGGCACCGTGGGGGGTGAAGCTCGCGAGCTGACGCTGCTGGCCGATGCTGGCGGCGAGGAGCGGCGCGGCCGCCGTGCCGCCGTTCAGGTCGCTCGGTACGAACGGATCATATTCCATCTGCTCGAAGCCGGTGAGCGAGTCGAGCGCGAACGAGTTCTGCGCGTGAACCGCGGTTGCGGCGACCAGCGCGACGACCGCCGTCGAGGCAAAAATTGAAAGTCTCACGAACGCACCTCTACTAGAACCCGGATCACTACCGGTGTCGAGGGGTACGCAACCGTGCAAATCTGCCTAGTGTAGAAATGTCACAGTAGACAATCTATCGAGTTTACAAGCGGTTAAACTACGAAACAGTGCATTCGCGGGGCCGGCTTCGGCGGGGGCCGAGCGGCCGCGGCGGTCGGCCAGCCGCGGCGTTATCCGGCGACGACGCGCCGCCGGGCGACCGCGCCGACCAAGCCGAAGCCGGCGATCATCAGGCTCCAGCTCGTCGGCTCGGGGACCCGGCCGACCTCGATGTAATTGTCGAGGAAGCTCTTGAACGCCGCGACGCGGGTATCGACGCCGAGTTCGCCGAAGCTCGAATTGGTGCACGCGTCGCCGCCGAACAGGACGCCCGGCATGACTCCGGCCGCCGACGGATCGACGCTCGCGGGCCCATTACAGGTGCCGCCTTCGAACAGCGCGCCGCTGATCCCGAACGACGAGATGCCGACGAGGCGTCCGTGCTCGAAATGCGGGGCGCCCGAATCGCCGAAGCTCGCTAGCGTGTCGAAATGGGTACCGTCGTCGTAGCCCAGGTTGTGGATGCCGAGGTACGTGCCGAAGACGTCGTGCGCCGCGGTGCCGTCGTCGAAGTCGTAGGCGAGGCGGCTGTCCTTGGGCGCGCCGAACAGGTCGAACGGATCGGCCGCCGGCGTCCCGAAGCCGGCAGCGGCGAGCGCGTCGGCGAAGGTCGCCTCGTAGTCGTTGTAGCCGTAGCGCTTGAGCCCGTCCTGCGACCCGCTATCGCCGAATGCGCCGGCGGCAAGGGTGCCGAGCCCGACCATCTTCTCGACCCCGAAGTCGCTGGCGGCCGACGGGCCGGAGTCGAGGATATAGATCGGCGTGCCGTGCGGGACGGGCGCGCCGAGCGTGACGACGCCGAGGTCGAAGCCGCCGTCGACACCGCCTGCCGCGGTATAGCCGGGGGCCTGGACGAAGCCGGTCGCGGTGAGGACCGACGTCGCGCCGGCGAACTGCGGCAGGAACACCTTGACGTTGTTGAGCCCCGAGTTGTCGGCTGCGAGGCAGTGCGCCGCGGTCAAAATCGACGTCGCGCCGATGACCGCGCCCGAGCATGCGCTCGCGCGGCCGGCGGCGAACTGGGCGTTGGTCTGGAACTGGATGCCGACGACGCCGCCATATTGGCCGGGCGCGGTCAGGGTCGCGCCGGTGAACAGGTCGCCGGGGTTGCGGACGCTGATCGCGCTCGCCGGCATCGCCGCGGCCACCGACGCCGCGAGTGCGGCAATGAGCATTGTCGTCCGCATGACGCTGTCCCCTGACCGCATCGACCGCGGCTGGCCCATTAATACGGCACGCCGGCGAAACGGCCAAGCGATGTTGTCGTGACATTCCGACGACCCTCCCCCGCTCGCGGGGAGGTGGCGCGGCACGCGCTGGGGGGGCGACCGGGAACCTGCGGCCACTTGTCCGCACCCGCTCCACCACGCGGCCGAAGAAGCCGCGCGGTCTCCCTCCCCGCGAGCGGAAAGGATCGTCAAACGATTATGCCGCCAACTTCCGCAGCACGTACGGCAGGATCCCGCCCGCGTAGAAATAATCGAGTTCCTGCGTGGTATCGATTCGGCTGACCGTCTCGAACGTCGCCTCGCTGCCGTCGCCGCGGGTGAACGCGACGGTCATCGTCTGCCGCGGCTTCATGTCGCCGACGCCAGTGATGGTGAAGGTCTCGTCGCCGGTCAGCCCCAGCGTCTTGCGGTCGACCCCGCTGGCGAACTGGAGCGGCAGGACGCCCATGCCGACGAGGTTCGAGCGGTGGATGCGCTCGAAGCTCTCGGCGATGACGGCGCGGACGCCGAGCAGCGTCGTGCCCTTCGCCGCCCAGTCGCGGCTGCTGCCGGTGCCGTATTCCTTGCCCGCGACGACGACGAGCGGGGTGCCGGCGGCGGCGTACTTCTCGGCGGCGTCGAAGATCGCGAGCTGCTCGCCGTCGGGCATCCGCGTGACCCCGCCCTCGACGCCGGGGACCATCTCGTTCCGGATGCGGATGTTGGCGAAGGTGCCGCGCATCATCACCTCGTGATTGCCGCGCCGCGCGCCGTAGCTGTTGAACTCGGCGCGGCTGACCTGGCGCTCGTTGAGGTAGCGCCCCGCGGGCGACGCTTCCTTGATGTTGCCGGCGGGCGAGATGTGGTCGGTCGTCACGCTGTCGGCGAAGATCGCGAGCGGGCGCGCCGCGACGATGTCGGCGACCGGGGCAGGGGTCATCGTCATGCCGTCGAAGTACGGCGGGTTGGCGACATAGGTCGACGCCGGGTTCCACCGGTAGGTCGCGCCGCCCTCGATCTTGATCGCCTGCCAGTGCGCGTCGCCGGCGAAGACGTCGGCGTAGCGCGAACGGAACATCTCGGCGGTGACGTTCGACATGACCATGTCGCTCACCTCCTGGTTGGTCGGCCAGATGTCCTTCAGGTAGACCTTGGTCCCGCCTTCGGTCTCGCCGATCGGGTCGGTGACCATGTCGCGGCGCATCGTTCCCATCAGCGCATAGGCGACGACGAGCGGCGGGCTGGCGAGGTAGTTGGCGCGGACGTCGGGCGAGACGCGGCCCTCGAAGTTGCGGTTGCCGCTGAGGACGCTCGCGGCGACGAGGTCGTGGTCGGCGATCGCCGTGCTGATCGCCTCGGGCAGCGGCCCCGAATTGCCGATGCACGTCGTGCAGCCGTAGCCGACCAGGTTGAAGCCCAGCGCGTCGAGGTCGTCCTGCAGCTTCGATTCGGCGAAATAGTCGGTGACGACCTTCGATCCCGGCGCGAGGCTGGTCTTGACCCACGGCTTGACCTTGAGGCCGAGTGCGTTCGCCTTGCGTGCGACCAAGCCGGCGGCGACGAGGACGTTGGGGTTCGACGTGTTGGTGCAGCTGGTGATCGCGGCGATGACGACGTCGCCGTGGCCGAGGTCGTGGTCGGTGCCCGCGACCGCGAAGCGCTCGTGGGCGTGGTCGCCGGTCTTCTTGTAGCCGCTGGCGAGTTCGGTCTCGAACGACTCGTCGGCCTGCGTCAGCAGCACCTTGTCCTGCGGCCGGCGCGGTCCGGCGAGCGACGGCTGGACTTGGCCGAGGTCGAGGTGGAGGGTGTCGGTGAACACCGGATCGTCGGCCGTCGCGTCGCGCCACATGCCCTGCGCCTTGGCATAGGCCTCGACCAGTTCGATCTGGTGCGCGTCGCGGCCCGACAGCTTGAGGTAGTTGAGCGTCGCCTGGTCGACCGGGAAGAAGCCGCACGTCGCGCCGTATTCGGGGGCCATGTTGGCGATCGTCGCGCGGTCGGCGAGCGTCAGCGCGTCGAGGCCGGGGCCGTAGAACTCGACGAACCGCCCGACGACGCCCTTGGCGCGGAGCATCTGCGTGACCGTCAGGACGAGGTCGGTCGCGGTGATGCCCTCGCTCATCGTGCCCTCGAGCTTGAAGCCGACGACCTCGGGGATGAGCATGCTGACCGGCTGGCCGAGCATCGCCGCCTCGGCCTCGATCCCGCCGACGCCCCAGCCGAGGACGCCCAGCCCGTTGACCATAGTCGTGTGGCTGTCGGTGCCGACGAGCGTGTCGGGGTAGGCGACGATCGCGCCGTCGGCGGCGTCGCTTGTCCACACCGTCTTGGCGAGGTACTCGAGGTTGACCTGGTGGCAGATGCCCGTCCCCGGCGGCACGACGCGGAAGCCCTTGAGCGCCGACGACCCCCAGCGGAGGAACTCGTAGCGCTCGATGTTGCGCTTGTATTCGAGGTCCATGTTGTCGGTGAACGCGCTTGGGGTGCCGAACTCGTCGACCATGACGCTGTGGTCGATGACGAGGTCGACCGGCACCTGCGGGTTGATCTTGGCCGGGTCGCCGCCGAGCTTGACGATCGCGTCGCGCATCGCGGCGAGGTCGACGACGCACGGCACGCCGGTGAAGTCCTGCATCAGGACGCGCGCCGGACGGTAGGCGATCTCGCGGTCGGAGCGGCGATCGTGGACCCACTGGACCATCGCCTCGAGGTCGGTGCGGGTGACGGTGACGCCGTCCTCGAAGCGGAGCAGGTTCTCGAACAGGACCTTCATCGAATAGGGCAGGCGGCTGATGTCGCCGAGCGCCTCGGCGGCGGCCGGCAGGCTGTAGTAGGCGTAGTCCTTGCCCTCGACGGTCAGCGTCCGGCGGGTGTTCAGGCTGTCGTTGCCAATGGCGGTCACGATGGGTCTCCTCTGCCAGCGGTCGCCCG
Source organism: uncultured Sphingomonadaceae bacterium (assembly GCA_964246245.1). GTDB lineage: Bacteria > Pseudomonadota > Alphaproteobacteria > Sphingomonadales > Sphingomonadaceae > Polymorphobacter_B. The sequence continues at coordinate 4,079 of CAXTQJ010000038.1, read as the reverse complement.
GCGTCTTCGCGGGTGTTCGTAGCGATGTTACCGCAGGGAGCAAGCTATCGCGCCGCGCCGGGTTGCGATAGGAACGCGGCCTCGTCCGCCGGAGACCTGCTTGATGCCGATCACCGCCGCGCGCCGTGCCGACCGGACCGCGCGCGACCTGCTGCCGTTCCTTCGCGCGTGGCTTGCCGCGCCGTTGCGGGTCGCGGCGATCGCGCCGTCGTCGCCCGGCCTCGCCCGCGCGATCACCGCCGAGATCGGCCCGGCGACCGCCCCAGTGATCGAGTTCGGCCCCGGCACCGGCGTCTTCACCCGCGCGATCCTGGGACGCGGGGTCCGGCCCGACCAGCTGATCCTGATCGAGGCGGGGGCCGCCTTCGCCGCGCTGATGCGCGCGCGCTTTCCCGCCGTCCGCCTCGTCGAGGCGAGCGCGGGCGACCTCGCCGACGTGCCGCTGTTCGGCGCGGGCGCGGCGGGCGCGGTGGTCAGCGGCCTGCCGATCCTGTCGATGCCGAAGGCGGTGGTCCGCGCGATCCTGGAGAAGGCGTTCGCCGAACTGCGGCCGGGCGGCGCGATGTTCCAGTTCACCTACGGCCCGCGCTGCCCGGTCGCCGACCCCGTCCTCGCCGACCTCGGCCTGACCGCGACGCGGACCGCGACGGTCCTGGTCAACGCGCCCCCGGCGAGCGTCTACAAGATCGTGCGGCGCTAGCACCGCGTCGGCGGCGGTTCGTCCAGGTGAGCGTGACGGGGATGCTCGCGCAGTGACCGGCCGTGATCAAATTGCCGTTGCCGGCGATCAGCAGCGCGCGGCCGACTTCGGCGAAGCAGCGGCGATCGGGCAAGCCGTGCGCGGAACCTCTCGACGCGTCCGTTGTCGAGTAAGTTTGCTGCCGAAAGGATTTTTGCGATGCGTCTTCTGCTTCCCGCCGCGATTGCTGCCATCGGGCTCGCCGCGCCGCTTGCCGCCACACCGCGTGGCGAGGACGAAATCGCGAAGGCGATCGCCGGGCGTACCGCCGGGCCGCCGATCAGCTGCATCGAGCAGCACAACATCCAGTCGACGACGATCGTCGCCGAGACGGCGATCCTCTATTACATGCGCGACGGGTCGATCCTGGTGAACCGGCCGCCCAACGGCACGGGCTTCCTCCACCGCGACCTTACTCTGATCACGGACACCCACGACGGCGACCGGCTGTGCAACGTCGACATCGTCCGCCTGTACGACACGGCGTCGCGCTTCGACTACGGCTCGATCGGACTGGGCGACTTCATCCCGTATCCGCGAGTGCGGAAGTAGGCGGCGGCTCGATATGCGGCAGACCGGGGTTGTCGGGCGATGACGCGGTCGGAGCCACAGCCATGACGGCCGATCGACCGGTGTTCGGCATCCTGCCCGACGGCCGGCCGGTGCCGGCGGTGACGCTGGCCAATCCGCGCGGCGTCACGGCGACGGTGATCGCCTGGGGCGCCGCGCTCCAGTCGCTCGTCGTCCCCGGGCGCGACGGACCGGCCGACGTCGTCCTCGGCCAGGCGTCCCTGGCGGAATATCTCGCCAAGCCGCAATATTTCGGCGCGACGGTCGGGCGTTTCGCCAACCGCATCGCGCGCGGCCGCTTCGTGCTCGACGGCGTCGCGTACCGGGTTCCGGTCAACGACGGCGTCAACGCGCTCCACGGCGGACCGTCGGGGTTCGACAAGCGACTGTGGGACGTCGTCGCAGCCGACGACGGCAGCGCGACGTTGCGCCACGTCAGCGTGGCCGGCGAAGAGGGCTTCCCCGGCACGCTGACCGTCGACGCGACCTACCGCCTGACCGATGCCGGGCTGACGATCGAGTACCGCGCGACGACCGACGCGCCGACGATCGTCAACGTCACCAACCACACCTACTGGAACCTCGGCGGCGAGGGGTCGGCGGCGGGCGCGATGGGCCACGTCGTCACCATCCCGGCCGACCATTTCCTGCCGACCGACACCGGCGCGATCCCGACCGGCGAGGTGCGGCCGGTGGCGGGAACGCCGTTCGACTTCCGCGCGCCTCGCGCCGTCGGCGACCGCGTCCGCGACGCGCGCGACGAGCAGGTCGGCTTCGGCCGCGGCTACGACCACAACTGGGTGATCGGTCGCGCGGTGACGCCCGACCTCCACCCGATGGCGACGGTGATCGATCCCGCGTCGGGGCGCGGCTTCGATCTGTGGTCGAACCAGCCGGGGCTGCAGGTCTACTCGGGCAACTTCCTCGACGGCACGACGCGGGGGAAGGGCGGGCAGCTCTACCGCGCCGGCGACGCGCTGGTGTTCGAGCCGCAAGTGTTTCCCGATACGCCGAACCAGCCGGGGTTCGGCTCGGCGCGGCTGGGGGTGGGGGAGATGTACCGGAACATGATCGAGTACCGGCTGCGGTGGTAGCCCCTCCCCTGAAGGGGAGGGCGGTTACCGCGCCCCTGACACGATCACCGTCACCGCGCGGCGGTTCTGGGCGTAGGCGCTCTCGTCGCTGCCGTCGGCGACGGGGCGTTCCTTACCGTAGCTGATCGTCGCGATGCGGCCGATGCTGACACCCTGCGCGGCGAGGAAGTTCTTCGCCGCGCTCGCGCGGCGGTCGCCGAGCGCGAGGTTGTATTCGCGCGTCCCGCGCTCGTCGGTATGGCCTTCGACGGTGACCTTGACCGCCGGATAGCGCGCCAGCCATTCGGCCTGCTTGCCGAGGATCGCCTTCGCCGTGTCGTCGACCTCGTAGCTGTCGTAGGCGAACAGGACGGTGTCGCCGCCGCTCGTCTCCTTGAAGTCGGCGACCGAGCCGGGAATCGCGCGGGTGCCGACCGGCGCGGTCGATTCGCCGGGGATCGGCACGCCGCCATTCGACTGGATCGGCGCGCCGGCGGGGGGGGGGAGCGGGAGGCAGCGCCTTCTTCTTGTTGGCGCACGCGCCGACGGTGACGAGGACGGCGATCATCGCCGCGGTGGAGGCCCGATTGTGCATGGGCAGAACCTTTCGCTGGTGAAACGGTTGTAGCCGAAGCTCATTACGGCAACAACGGCGACCACGCGGGGTCGGACGCATCGAGCGGCGTTTTTATTGTCCGCTCGTGCGCCCCCGAGAGGTCGACCGAGTGGAGGTCGACGCGGCCGCCCCGGCCGGCGGCGGTGCGGAAGAACATGATGACGCGGCCGTTCGGCGACCACGTCGGCCCCTCGTCCTGATAGGCGTTGGTCAGCGTCCGCTCACCGCTGCCGTCGGGCTTCATCACCGCGATGCGGAACTTGCCCGGGGTCAGTCGGGTGAAGGCGATCAGGTCGCCGCGCGGTGACCACACCGGCGTGCCGGCGCGGCCTTCGCCGAAGCTGATCCGCCGCTGCTCGCTGCCGTCGGCGTTCATCACGTAGACCTGCTGGCCGCCGCCGCGGTCGCTTTCAAAGACGATCTTCGTGCCGTCGGGCGAATAGCTCGGCGCGGTCGAGATGCCCGGGCCGCGGGTCAGCCGCGTCACTAGGCGGCTGGCGATGTCGAGCTTGTAGATGTCGGTCGTGCCGTTCTGGCTGATCGAATAGACGAGCGTCGACCCGTCGGGCGCGAAGCGCGGCGCGCTGCTCATGTTGGTCGTGTCGCCGACCGCCTCCTGATGCCCCGAACCGATCGTGTAGAGCCAGATTCGCGGCCGGTTGTCGGCGAAGCTCATGTAGGTCAGCGTCTGCTGGTTGGGCGCGAAGCGGGGGGTGAGGACGAGGTTCTGGCCGTTGGTCAGGAAGCGGTGGTTGGCCCCGTCCTGGTCCATCACCGCGAGGCGCTTGATCCGGCGGGTCTTCGGCCCGGTCTCCGACACGTAGACGATGCGGCTGTCGAAATAGCCGGTCTCGCCGGTCAGCCGCGAATAGACGAGGTCGGCGCACTTGTGCGCGGCGCGGCGCCAGTTGGCGGCGGTCGTGACGAAGCCCTGCCGCGCCAGTTCCTCAGTCGACACCGCGTCGTAGGCGTAGCAGCCGACGGTGATCGTCCCGTCCGTACCGGCGGTGACGTTGCCGGTGATCAGCGCCTGCGCCCCGAGCCCGGTCCATGCGGCGAAGCGCGGCGCGGTAACCTCGGC
>CAXTQJ010000037.1:0-16566 GCA_964246245.1 uncultured Sphingomonadaceae bacterium | reverse complement strand
CTCGCGCGGAACCAGGATCCAGAAAGGCCAGACCGTCCTCGTCGTCGGTGCCGTACTGCTTCTTGAGGTCCTCGAGGCTTGGGTCGGCGGGCGGGTGGGCGACAACGTCGGCGGCGCGCGCGCTCGCCATGATGCGGTCCAGCACGTTGGCGTCGATCGGCGCGACGGTCTCGCCGTAGAAGCCGGCGGCGTACTGGACGACCTCGTCGGGGACGGTGCCGTAGCGCTGGCCAGTGACGATGTTGAGGACGGCCTGGATGCCGACGAGCTGGCTGAACGGCGTCGCCATGCCGGGGTAGCCGAGGTCGCGGCGGCCGGCGGCGACCTCGGCGAGCACATCCGGCAGCCGGTCCATCATCTTGTGCATCTCGAGCTGCGCCTTGAACGTCCCCATCATGCCGCCGGGGATCTGGTGCTCGATCGAGAAGATGTCGTACTCGGCGTGCTGGTCGACGAGGAACCCCGCCGCCTGGCCGACGGCGCGGAAGTGGTCGGCGACGGGCTGGAACAGGCGCGTGTCGAGCCCGTGCGTGTGGCCCTTCAACTCGATGTTGCGCGCCATGGTCTCCGTGGAGGGCACCGACGGTCCGTTTGCCATGGGGCGGCTGGCGGTGTGAAGCACTGAGACGCCGAGGTCGACCGCGTCGAGGTAGGCCTTGGCGGTCTGGCCGAGCAGGTTATTCGCATGGAATTCAACGGGTTTGCCGTTCGCAGCGGCGACGATGCCGGGGAGCAGCGTGCTCAGCCGCTCCTTTTCGAGCACGCCGGCCGTGTCGTAGAGCAGGATCGAGTCGACATGCTCGCTGGCGGCGAGTTTCGCGACCTTGTCATGGAAATACGCATCGGTGTGCACGGGCGAAAGCGCGAACATGACGGCGCTGGCAACGTAGGCATCGGCCTCCTTGGCGACCTTGGCGAGGCGCAGCATGTTGTCCATGCCGAAGAGAACGTCGTAGATCCAGAAGGAGCGGACGCCGTGGGCGCACAGCCGGCGGACCCATAAGTCCATGAGATCCTTAGGACTTACCGAGAAGGTGACGTTGGCGTTGGCGCGAAGTCCAGCCCGCACAGGCGTCCGCGGCATCGAAGCGACAAGAAGATCAAGGCCTTCCCAGTAGTTCTCCTGGCAGTAGCGGGTGAGCACGTCGAGCATGCCGCCGCCCGTCAGGTCGATGGTGGTGAAGCCGGTGCGGTCGAGGAGCGGCGACACCGGCAGCGCCATGCCGGCCTGCATGCGCAAGCCCCACAGGCTCTGCTGCCCGTCACGCATCGTCTCGTCGAGGAACTCGATATGGGCCATGAAACGCCTCAGTCGGGGTCGATGTAGAACAGCGGCTGGCCACCGGTAACGAGCTCGGCGTCGGCAGCGGCGATGTGGGCGACCGTGCCGGCGACGCCCGCCTTTACTGAGGTGAACAGCTTCATCACCTCGAGCAGGCACAGCTCGTTGTCGGCGGCGATGCGCGCGCCGACCTCGACGAACGGCGGGGAGCCGGGTTTGGGCGAGCGGTAGAAGGTGCCGATGTTTGGAGCGCGGACGGCGTGCCAGGCAGGATCGACTGCCTCCGCAAGCATGGCGGTGGGCCTGGCTGCAGCGGCGGGAGCGGGAGCGGCGGCGGCCGCGGCCCGTGGGGCAGAGGGTGCGGAGGACACAGTCGCGTCCTGCTCTTCGCCGAGCCCCGTCGTCGCCGAGTCCGTCGACAGCAGCAGCGAAACGCCGCCGCCTTCGACGCGCACCTCGCTCCAGCCGCCAGCCTTGAACAGGGCGACGAGCCGCTCGACGTCGCGGGCGAGCGAGCCGCTCACGCCGCGGCGGTCGTCTTCGCGGCGGCGATCAGCGTGTCACGCACCGATCGGCGCAGGATCTTGTTGGCCCCGCTTTTGGGCAGCTCGGGCCAGACGAGGATCTCCTTCGGCCGCTTGACCCCCGACAGGTTCTCGCGGGCGAAGGCCATCAGCGCGTCCGCGTCGACTTGGCCCGCGACGACAGCCACGACGCGGTCGCCCCAACGCTCGTCGGGCAGGCCGACGACGGCGACCTCCAGCACGCCGGGGAAGCCCATCAGCACGTCCTCGACCTCGCGCGGATAGACATTATAGCCGCCCGAGATGAGCAGGTCGTTCTTGCGGTCGACGATGTAGAAGAAGCCATCGTCGTCCATGACCCCGATGTCGCCGGTGTGGAGCCAGCCGCCCCGAAACGCCTTCGCCGTCTCCTCGGGCTTGTCCCAGTAATAGGCCATAGTCTGCGGCCCGCGGCAGACAATCTCGCCGCGCTCGCCCGGCGGTAGCGGCTTGTCATCGTCATCGAAGATCGCGACCTCGACCACCGAGAAAGGCCGGCCACACGAGCCGACGCGGTCGTGGTGCTCGGGGCGCAGATAGGTGATCGCCATCGGGCTTTCGGCCTGGCCGTAGCACTGGGCGAAGACCTTGCCGAAGCGCGCCTCCGCCCGGCCCATGACATTTGGCGAGATCGACGAGGCGCCGTAGGAGATGATCTTGAATGGGGTCTTTGCGGTCTCGATGGCGGGATCGTCGAGGACCATCGCGATCATCGTCGGCACCAGGAAGGTGTACGCCGCCTGCGTTTTCTCCGCGAGCGCGAGGAAGCCGCCGGTGTCGAACTTGGTCATAATGACTGAGTGCACGCCGCGGATCAGCGACGGCAGGAAATAGGCCCCGCCGGCATGGGCGATCGGTGCGCCGTGAAGGAAGACCTCGCCCTCGGCAAGCTCGGGGATCAGGTCGGAGAGGAACACCGACGTCTCGACGAGATCAGTCCGCGTGGTCAGCGTCACCGCCTTCGACTTACCCGTCGTGCCGCCGGTGAAGCCCAGCCGCAGCGGCGCGTCGAGGTCGCGGTCGACGGCGCAGGGTTCGGGCAAGCCGGTGGCGATCATGTCGAGCAGCTCGTCGAAGAGGATCTCGATCTCGGCCTCGACGCCCGGAACGCTGTCGTGGAGGACGGCACGGCAGCCCGAGTACGCAATCTTGTAAAGGTGCGTGTCGAGCGTTTCGCGGACGTTGAGCTGGACGCGGACCAGCCCGGCCTTGAACACCGCGTAATAGGCGATCAGGCAATCGATCGAGTTGGGTAGCAGGACGCCCACGCGGTCGCCCGGCCTCAGTCCCCTGGCGACGAGCGCGTTGCCGAGCCGGTCTGTCGCCGCGTCGAACTCGAGGAAGCTGAGGGTGCGGTCGCCTTCGGTCAAGCACGGCGCATCCTTGAACTGGACCGCGCTGCGCCGGATGATCGAGCCGATCTGCACCCTCGTCTCCCCCTCAGGCGGCGTCGCGCTGCCGCGTGCTGCCGGCGGCGAGCTGCGCCAGCGTCGCTGCGATGATCCGCTCGTTGTGCCAAGCGGCGTCACCGAAACTATGCTCGATGACCTTGGCGCGGCGGAGGAAGCGGTGGAGGCCGAGCTCCCAAGTAAAACCCATGCCGCCGTGGACCTGGATCGTCTCGTTGCCGATGTGGCGCGCGACCTCGCCGCAGTAGGCCTTGGCCATCGACGCGGCGCGGGCGCGGTCGGCACTGTCCTCGGCTATTGCCCAGAACGCGTAGTATGCCGCCGAGCGCCCGGCTTCGAGCGCGACCGCCATGTCGGCGCAGCGGTGCTTGATCGCCTGGAACGAGCCGATCGGCTGGCCGAACTGGACACGGGTCTTGGCGTACTCGACCGCAGTGTCGAGCATCCGCCCGGCGATCCCGGTCAGCAGCCCGGCGTGAACCGTCGCCGCGACGTCGAGCAGCCGGTCGACAGCCCGCTCCGGTGCGGCGTGACCGAGGACGGCGTCGGGGCCGACCGCTACGCTGTCGAAGCGCAGCGCCGCCAGGCCGCTGCTTGCGTCGATGTCACTGTGCGCAGCCACCGTGACATCGGTGGCGGTCGTGTCGACGAAGACGAGCGTCGGCCGGTCGCCGGCGCTGGCGACGACGAGGAGCAGGTCGGCGTCGGCGGCACCTGCCACGAGGATCTTGGTGCCGCGCAGCACGCCGTCGACCAGCGTCGCCTCAACAGTACCAAGCGCATAGCCGCCATCGGCCTCTAGCACGGCGATGGCGATCTTGCTGTTGCCTGTGGCAATGCTGGGCAAAAGCGTCCGCTGCTGCCCTTCCGAGCCGTGGCGAATGATGGCGTCCGTCGCGATCAGCGTCGACACGGCCAGCGGCGGGGCAAGACCGGCCCCAAGGCTCTCGATCGCCAGCGCGAGGTCGACCAGCGACAGCCCAACGCCGCCGAAGCGCTCGGGCACCAATAGGGCGAACAGGCCAAGCTCCGCCAACGCCTCCCAAACGCCCGCCGGCCTGCCTGCGGCCGGGTCGGGGGCGAGCAGCGCCGGAAAATCGGCGAGCTGCCGCGCGACGGTATCCCCCAGCGTCTTCTGATCGTCGTCGAAGCCGAAGTTCATGACCGGGCTCCGGCGCGCGGCAGGCCGAGCATCCGCTCGCCGATGATGTTGCGCTGGATCTCCGACGATCCCGAGTAGATGGTGAAAGCCTTGGACTGCAGCCAGCTGAGCTGGAAGCGCCCGCCCGCGGCCGCGTGCGGATCGCCGCCGGTCAGCGGCGCCAGCGGGCCGAGGGCGTCGAGCGCGGTCTCGTACAGCCGCTGCGCCGCGTGGCTCCAATAAAGCTTGATCAGCGAGGCGTCAGGGCCGCGCTCCTCGCCGTGCAAATACTTGCTGAAGGTCCGCAGCGAGTTCAGCCGCATAACCTCGACCTCGGTAATGGCGCGGGCGAGCTGCTGGCGCGTGCCGGCGTCGTCGACCGCCCAGCCGTCACCCCTGCGCTGCGACGCCAGCGTCAGCAGCAGCTGGTCGAGTTCCTGCTTGAAGCGGATCTGCCGGCCAAGCGCATCCTCGGGGCCGCGCTCGAAGGCGAGCGTCGTCATGGCGATTTGCCAGCCGCCGTTGATCTCGCCGACGATGTTCTCGACGGGCACCTCGACGTCGTCGAAGAAGGTCTCGTTGAACTCGGACTCGCCCGATATCTGGCGCAGCGGGCGGATCGAGATGCCCGGCGTCTTCATGTCGATCAGGAGGAAGCTCAACCCCTTGTGCTTGGGCGCGTCCGGGTCGGTGCGGACCAGGGCAAAGCACCACTGCGAATATTGGGCGTAGCTGGTCCAGACCTTCTGGCCGTTGACGACAAAGGTGTCGCCGCGGCGCTCGGCGCGGGTGCGGACGGAGGCGAGGTCGGAGCCGGCGCCAGGCTCGGAGAAGCCCTGGCACCACACCTCGTCCGACGACATGATCCCGGGCAGGAACCGCTTCTTCTGCGCCTCGGTGCCGTGCCGCAGCAGGGTTGTCGCGACCAGGTTGTGGCCGATGATGTTGAGGCCCTCGGGCGCGTTCGCCCGCGCCATCTCCTCGGCGAAGATCGCGCGCTCGACCAAGGTTGCGCCGCGACCGCCATATTCCTTGGGCCAGTTGATGCCGCTCCAGCCGCCTGAATGGAGCTTGCGCTCCCATTCGAGGCGGAAGCGGGCGCGCTCGTCCTCGTCTTCTGGCGCGAACACTGCCTCGCCCCAGCCCGCCGGCAGCGCGTCGGCGAGCCAGTGGCGCAGTGACGCGCGGAACTCAGCTTCGGCGGGAGTGAAGGCGAAGTCCACGCGCCTAGCCCCTGAGCGCCGCGGCGGTGAAGTCGGGCGCGCGCTTCTCGCGGAAGGCCTGGACGCCCTCCTCGTATTCGGGCGTCAGATAGGCGACCGTCTGAGCGTAGCTCTCGTACTCGAGCATCTGTTCGAGCGTCGAGACGGTGCCCTTGTCGAGCAGGTTCTTGGTCATGGCCAGCGCCGTCGGCGAGCCGGCGGCGATCGTCGCGGCGATGGCGCGGGCGCGGTCGAGCAACTCGTCGTGCGGCACGACATGGGTGGCGATGCCGAGCGCCAGGGCTTCCTCGGCCGGCACCTTGCGCGCGGTGAAGCACAGTTCCTTGGCGCGGTTGATGCCGACGACGCGGGCGAGCAGGTAGAGACCGCCGAGGTCGGGGACGAGGCCGACCTTGGCGAAGGCCTGCATGAAGCTCGCCTTGTCGCTGGCGACGATGAAATCGCAGGCCAGCGCGATGTTGAACCCGGCCCCGGCCGCAGCCCCGTTGACCGCAGCAATGACGGGCTTCTCCAGCCGGTAGAGCGGTTCGAGCACGTCCTTCAGGATCCAGCGATGGCGGTCGCGGCGCTCGAGCGGCGTCGCGTCGTCCTTGCGCGCCTTGAGGTCGGCCCCGGCGCAGAAGCCGCGCCCGGCACCGGTCAGGATGACACAGCCGACACCGCGGTCGGCCGCGATCGTGCCGAGCAAGCTTTGCAGCTCCTTATACATCGTGTCGGTCGTCGCGTTCATCGCGTCGGGCCGGTTCAGAGTGACAGTCGCGATGCGGTCGCTGACGTCGTAGAGGAAGGTTTCGAAGCTCATCGCCGCTCCTTTTAAGCCACTGCCCGCAACGGCGGGACGTGGGCGAGGTCGCCGTCGATCGATTCCGGCACGGTGTACCATTGCTCCGGCACGCGCATCGGAATGCGGAAATCGTGCGCCGGGATGACGATATCGGCGTTGTCGAGCACGCGCCGCATCGCCGCCTGCCAGTCGCGCTCGCTCGAGCTGCGGATGTTGCCGGTCAGGAACGCGCCGGTCAGCGACCACTGCGGATGCGCTGTCGCGCGGGGGTCGGCCGGGTACCAGTAACGATAGTGGTCGCCGAGGTCGGAAACGATCGCCGCCCGGCCCTTGGTAGTAAAGACGACGACGACCTGCATCCCCTCGGTATGGCTCGGGACCGACAGCAGGCGGATGCCGGGGAGGAAGTCGGTGTCGCCCTCGACCAGCCGCAGCCCTGCCGGACGCTTGCGCGCCAGCAAATTGTCGAGCGTCGAGCGCCAGTAGAAAATGCGCTGCGAAGGTACCGGGTCGACCGCCGCCATCAGCTCGGCGCGCTGGACGACAACCTGCGCGTTCGGGAACAGGTCGAGGTTGTCGGCATGGTCGAAGTGGAGGTGCGTCAGGATCAGCGTGTCGATGTCGCTGGGCTCCAGGCCCTCCGCCGCCAGCGCCGCGCGCAGTGCCGGGTGGCCGCCGCCGACGCCGTCGATCTTCAGCCGCTCGCGGATCGGCGCGATCTCGGCCATGCCGCTGTCGACAAGGATGTTGCGCGCCCCGCCGCCGACATCGCCGCGGACCAGCCAGCAGTGGATCGGATCGCGCATGATGCCGCCGCCGTGCGGCAGGTAGAGCTCGCCAGTTCGCAGACTGGTGATCGTCCAGCCGCTCATCCGTCGATCACCTCGAACCGCTCGATGTCGCGCAGCGATCCCTCGCGCTCACCCTCGCGCCAGACGGCGCGAACGCGGGTGCCCGGCCTGATCCGGGCCTTGGCCGCCTCGACGTCGTCGATGTCGATCATGTGGATCAGCCGCGTCGAGGCGCCGTCAAGGACAATCTCGGCATAGACGTAGGGCGGCGGCCGCGTCTGACCGACGAATTCGAGGTTGATGATCGAGCAGGCGCGGATCGTGCCGGTGTCGAGGCAGGCCTTCCACGTGCCAGTGCGGCGGTGGGTGATGTCGTCGATCTCGCGCGGCGGCAGCAGGGCGGCGTCGGCGTCCGACTGGCGCACGCCCATGATCCGGCGGTTGGTTTTGATCTCGTCGAACAGGCGGCCGTAATAGGGGCCGTAGGCGTGCTCGTATTCAAGGTCGAGCTTGTACGGGACGACCTCGATCGGCTTGGCTGCGTCGGTCAGCGGCCGGACCGTGCCGGGCGTGGCGTCGGCGGCCGGGCGGAAGCCCTTGATGGCGAGGATCGAGCCCTCGACGCCGTCGGCCCAGACCGCCTCAACGCGCTGGTCGACCGACAGCTCGGTATAGGGCGCCAGGATGCGGTGCGGGAAGGCATTGGCGCAGCCGTCGAGGCGGATCAGGCCGATGACCGCACCGTCGACCTCGGTGAAGCCGGTCACGACGCCGGTCGCGGGCACCTCGACCAGCTCAGGGTTGCTCTCGCCATCGGTTGGCGAGAAGTCCTGCGCCGGAACCACGACCTCTCCCGAGGCGAAGCGCGAGCCGACGATCCGCTTGTTGCCGATCTCGGCGAGGAACGTGCCCGCTGCCCGACCCGGCGTCAGCGTGTACGGCATGTTGAGTTCGCTGTGCAGCGTAGGCAGGTCGATCGCGTGGGTGTCGGGTGCGTAGCGCATCGTCAGCTCCTCACGCGCCGAGTACGGCGCAGCCGCGCAGATTGGCCCAGCCGCCGCCTGATTGCACGAGAGCGAGCTTGGCGTCCTTGATCTGGGTATTTTCCGATTTGCCCATGACTTGCGTCGCCCCCTCGATCAGCCGAATCAGCCCGGCCGCGCCGATCGGGTTCGCACCTAGGCAGCCGCCCGAAGGGTTGACCGGAATATCGCCGTCGAGCTGCGTCGCGCCCGAGGCGATTAGCTCGGCAGCCCCGCCCGGCGGGCATAGGCCGAGGCTCTCGTAATAGTTGAGTTCGAAGCAGGTATAGGGCTCCTGCACCTCGACGACGTCGAACTGCCGGCGCGGGTTGGTGATGCCTGCAGCGCGGTAGACGTGCTTCGCCGCGATGGCGAGCGGCTCGGAGAGCAGCAGCGACCGCTCGGGCGCATTGTCGGCCTCGCAGTAATAGGCTATGCCGTGAATCCACGCCGGGCGGTCGGTCGACTTGTGCGCGACATGCTCGGCAGCAAGGACGATCGCGGCCGCCCCGTCGGAGATCGGCGGCACGTCCATCAGCTTGATCGGCCAGGCGAGCGGCTTCGACGCCAGCACTTCCTCGACAGTTACCGGTTTCTTCACATGGGCGTACGGGTTGTGCATGGCGTTGCCGCGGTTCTTGACCGCAACCATCGCGGCTGCCTCTTCGGTATGGCCGAGGACGTCCATCCGCGCGCGCCAGTAGGCGGCGGAGAAGCCCATGATGCCGACGGCAAACTCGCGGCCCCAGAAGGGATCGTAGAGCGTTGAGATCGAATATTGCAGCGCGCCCTCGGACAGCTTGTCGTAGGCGACCACCAGCGTACGTTCGGCGAACCCGCCGGCGACCTGGTAATAACCCGCGAGCCCTCCCGCGAAGCCGGCACCGCCGCCGCTGGTCACCCGGACGACCGGCTTCAGCTGCGCGCCGATGGCGTCGGCGACCCACTTCTCGGGCTGGTTGACGGCGGCGAACAGCACCGGGCCGGTGGCGACGACGACCGAGTCGATGTCCTCCAACGTCAGCTTGGCGTCGGCCAGCGCGCGGTCGACCGCCTCGCGGACGAGCCCCGCCTGGCTGACGTCGGTGCGCCGCCGTGAGTGATGGGTCTGGCCGACCCCGACTATGCCGACATGGCGACCCATCATCAGACCTCGAGCGTGAAGACGCAGTTGTTCTGCATGGCGATGCCGCCGGCCCCGTGCGCGACGGCGCGGCGCGGCGTGGCGGAGTCGCCGGGCTCGGTCAGCTGCCGCGCGGCCGCGGCGAGGCGGAACAGACCGGTCGCCATGATCGGGTCGGCGGGGAGCGCACCGCCTGAGCGGTTGATCGCCGTGCCGTCGCCGGCACCAACTCCTTGACCGGCGGGGGCAAGTCCAAGCGCCTCGATCGCCATCAGCTCGCCGACGACCGACGACCCGCCGACCTCCGCGATATCAGGCTTGGCATCGCTCCACCCGGCCTTGCGATATGCCATGGCGGCCGCTGCCTCGCACGACGCCAGCCGTCCGGCGGCGCGGCCGGCGAAGGCGTGGGCGTCGAGCGACGTGCCGATTCCGGTGATCATTGCCGGGGCGCGGACAGCACGACGGGCGACGTCCTCGTGCGCGATCAGGATGGCGATGGCGCCATCGACCGGCCGCGCCAGCATCAGTTCGGTGAGCGGCCGCGCGGCGGGCGCGGCAGCGAGCACCGCGGCGGCATCGGGCACGTCGCCCAGCACGGCTCCGCCATAGGACTCCGCAGCGGTCCAGCGGCGCGCCACCAGTTCGGCCAGCCGCTGCTCGTTGACCTTGTGCTGGGCGAGATACGCCTGCGCTTGCAGCCCGTTCGCCGCGCGCTGGCCAAAGCCGACCGGGCGCTGGTAGAAGGGCTCGACCATCGCCGACCAGTAGGCAGCGACGCTCGATTCGGACGGCTTGGAGTAGGCGACGATCAGGCCGACGTTCGACGCGCCCGAGCGGATCTTGTTGACGCCGTACAGCGCTGCCCACAGCCCGTCCTCCTCGACCCGCGCCTCCTCCTTGTGATGCGCGCCGAGCGCGCCGAGGAAGCCGCAGTTGGAGATCGAGCGACCGTCGAGAACGTCGCTGCCGGAGTCGATGACGAAGTCGACGTCGTCCAGCGTCAGGCCGGTGCCCTTGAAGACGCCGGTAACGACTGCCGAGATCAGGTCGATATGCTGCGCGTCGCGCCATGCCGGGCGAAGCTCGGTTTGCGCCGACGCCACGATCGCTACCCTGCGCAACCCCATCGGCGGGTCCCTCTCCCAAGGCCGACCTCTGCCGGCTCGCTCGTCCAAGTCTTATTCGCCGGGTCGGGGAGCTGTCAAAGCAAATCGACGGTTCGTCGGATTCGTCGTCTATCGCGCAAGCGGTAACGGAGCAGTACAGGGCTGCGCGTGAACTGTCTTTGAGGCGTGCGATGTAGCTTGCAATCGCCCAAAATCCGAAACATCATCGAATAAGAGGATTGGGGATCGCATCGGCGTGGGACTCGATATCACCGGGCGCTATCGCTACCCGCCGCCCGACCCGGCGTGGCTGGCGCGGCGCGTCGAGCCGGTGCTCGACCCCGCGCTGCCGATTATCGACGCGCACCATCACCTCTGGGTCGAGGGCAGCGCGCCGTATCTGCTCGACGAGTTTGCCGCGGATGTTAGCGATGGCCACGGGATCGAAACGACCATCTTCGTCCAAGCGCATTTCGGCTATCGCAAGGGCGGACCCGACTATCTTGCGCCGGTCGGAGAGACAGAGCGGGTCGTGGCCATCGCCGCTGCCGCCCGGGCGCGCGGGCTCGCGACCCGCGTCGCCGGCGGAATCGTCGCTTACGCCGACCTGACTATCGGCGACCGCTTGGACGAGGTGCTCGACGCCCACGCCGCCGTCGCCGGGCCCGCTTTCGTTGGGGTCCGCCACAGCGTGTCGCGTGATCCGGAGTTTCCCGACGGCATCGTCATCCGCCCCGCGCCCGCGGACCTTCTCGCGGACCCGGCTTACCGAGCCGGACTGGCCCGGCTGGCGGCTCGCGATTTGGTCTACGACGCCATGCTCTACCACCGCCAGCTGCCCGAGCTCGCGGCGGCGGCGCGGGCAGTGCCGGAGCTGCGGATCGTCCTCGACCACATCGGCTGCATCGTCGGCGTCGGCCCGTACGAGGGCCGTGATGCCGACAACTTCCGCGTCTGGCGCGCGGGGCTGGCGCAAGTGGCCGAGTGCTCGAATGTAGTTGTCAAGTTCGGCGGCCTCGGCATGATCGTCTGCGGCGCTCGCTGGCACGAGGCGCCCGACCCGCCCGCGTCGGTAACGTTGGCGGCGGCGTGGCAGCCTTACTTCGACGCCTGCCTCGACCTGTTCGGCCCCGAGCGGGTCATGTTCGAGAGCAATTTCCCGGTCGACAAGGCGATGGTCTCGTACCGGACGCTGTGGAACGCGTTCAAGCGCCTCACTTCCGGCTGTAGCGCCGACGAGCGGGCGGCGCTGTTCGCCGGCACGGCCGCTGATACCTACGGCATCGACCTGGCCGAGCCCCGGGCGGTTGCTCATGGTTAACCGAGCCGCCCATCTCTTCGCCCGCGCGGCCGAGCACGGCAACAAGCCGGCGGTCATCTTCGAGGCGCGCACGCTGACCTTCGCCGATCTGGCGGAGCAGGTCCGCGTCGCCGCTGGCGGACTCGCGCGGCTCGGCGTCGCCCGGGGGAAGCGCGCGGGCATCCTGATCCCGAGTTCGCCCGACTTCATCGTCGTTCAACAGGCGCTGTTCGCCCTGAGTGCCGTGGTCACGCCGCTGAACATCTTTTACCGCCCGGCCGAGGTCGCGCACGCTGTCGCCAGCTGCGCCCTCGACTTCATCGTCGTCGCCGCCGACCTGATCGACCGGGTTCCGGCCGGCGAGTCCCGGCTGCAGGGGGTGATCGCGGTCGACGACGGAGCGGCGATCGACGGGCTCCGCGTGCGCTCGCTGCCCGCGGCGATCGCGGTCGGCATGCCGCTTCCCGAGCTGGCGGAGGTCGCGCCGGGCGACGTCGCCATGCTGCTGCTGACTAGTGCGACGACCGGCAAGTCGAAGGGCGTGATGCTGACGAATGCCAACTTGGCGGCGAACTACGACCGCACGCCCTCCTGGCTCGGCCTCGGCGGCGACGATGTCATCCTCTGCGCCCTGCCGCTCTACAACACGTTTGGGCTGAACCAGTGCATCAACGCCATGCTCGTCACCGGTGCGACGATGGTCCTGCTGCCGCGCTTCGACGCCGCGCGCTGCCTCGCCGCCGTCCGCCAGCACGGCTGTACCTTCGTGCCGGCGGTGCCCACGATGCTGCAGAAGATGGTCGACGAGCCGGGTCGAGGCCCGAGCGCGCTGATGCCGGTGCGACGGGTCATGACGGGGGGGGCGCCGGTCCCCGCTGCGCTGCTCGCCCGCCTGCTCGCCGCCGCGCCCGAGGCGATCGTCCTCACCGGCTACGGTCTGACCGAGGCGACGGCCCTGGTGACGCTGACCAAGGTTGAACTCGACGAGGCGGGTGAGGTGCGGCACGGGCGGACCATCGGCCGCGTGCTCGACGGGATGACCGTCGCAGTCATGGACGAAGCCGGCGCACTGCTCCCCCCAGGCGCGGTTGGCGAGATCGTGATCCGGGGGCCGAACCTGATGGCGGGCTA
The DNA here is from genome assembly GCA_964246245.1 of uncultured Sphingomonadaceae bacterium. GTDB lineage: Bacteria > Pseudomonadota > Alphaproteobacteria > Sphingomonadales > Sphingomonadaceae > Polymorphobacter_B. Next base: position 3,688 of record CAXTQJ010000037.1, on the reverse strand, counting down.
TCACGGCGCGCCAGACGACACGGCGGTGGCCCTGGCCGACGGCTGGCTGCACAGTGGCGATCTCGGCTACCTCGACAAGAACGGCTATGCCTTCATTGTCGACCGCAAGAAGGACATCATCATCCGCGGTGGCCAGAACATCTATCCCGCCGACATCGAGGAGGTGATCTACACCGTCGCCGGGGTTGCCGAGGTCGCGGTGGTCGCTGCCGCCGACGACCTGCTCGGCGAGGTGCCGGTGGCGTTCGTCGCGCTTACGACCGGCGCGTCGGTAACCAGGGACTCTATCCTCGACCGATGCCGCGACGAGCTCGCCCGCTACAAGCTGCCGGCGGCGGTCCACTTCCTGCCCGAACTGCCGAAAGGACCAACCGGCAAGATCCTGCGGCGCGAGCTGAAGCCGCTCGCCCGCGTGGCGTGACCGCCCCGTCCCAACCGCGCTCGGGCTTCGTCCACGGTGGCGACCTGCGGCTGCACTACACGCTGCGCGGTGACTCCGCCGCGCTGCCGCTGGTGCTGGTCCACGGCATGCGCGACCACGCCCGCAGCTGGGACTGGGTCGGCGCGGCGCTGGCCCGCGACTGGTTCGTGATTGCCCCCGACCTCCGCGGGCATGGCGACAGCGACCACGCCGGCTCGTGCGGGTACGGCATCGCCGCCTTCGTTCTCGACCTCGCCCGGTTGGTGGACTCCCTCGCGCTCGAGCGGATCGCGCTGGTCGGCCACTCGCTCGGCGGGGCGATCGCCCTCCGCTTCGCCGCCGCTTTCCCCGACCGGGTACGGGCGCTTTGCCTGATCGAGGGTCTCGAGCTGCCCAACGTCCGCGAACAGCGCCGCGCGCCGCGTCCGTATCCCGAGCAGCTCCGCGGCTGGTTTCAGGAGGAAAACGAGCGGCAGCAGCGGGCACCCCGCGTCTATGCCAGCGTCGGGGAGGCGACAGCGCGCATGGCCGAGCAGTACCCGGCGCTCGCGCCGGAGATTGTCGCCCATGTCGCCGAGCATGGTCTCCGCGCCGACCCCGCCGGAGGCTGGCGCTGGAAGTACGACAATGCCGCGCGCTTCCGTGCCCCCGACGATGCCGACGGCGGCGATCTCGACGCCGTGCTGGCCGCGGTCGCCTGTCCGACGCTGCTTCTCTACGGCGAGGACAGCTGGATTCCCGTGCCGCCGGCCGAACGCCTGGCGCGCCTGCGCGATCACCGGGTCGTGAAGCTGGACGGGGCGAGCCACTGGCTCCATCACCAGCTGCGCACGGCGTTCCTTGCCTCGTTGCGATCGTTTCTGCTGCAGGTCACGGAAGGACAGGACCATGCGTGAAGCCGCGATTATTGCCACGGCGCGGACGCCCGTCGGGCGCGCCCACCGCGGCGCGTTCAACGACACCGACGCGCCGGTCCTCGCCGCCCACGCCGTGCGGGCGGCGGTCGACCGCGCCGGGATCGACCCCGCGCGCATCGACGACGTCATTCTCGGTGCTGGCAACCAGTGGGGCACGCAGGCGAGCAATATCGCCCGCACGACGATCTTCGCTGCCGGCCTGCCCGACACCGTTCCGGGCACCAGCGTCGACCGCAAGTGCGCCTCGGGCCTGACCGCGCTGGCATTCGCCGCGCGCAGCATCATCGCCGGCGACATCGACGTCGCGGTGGCCGGCGGCGTCGAGTCGATTAGCCTGACGCGCAACACCCACAGCCCGACCTACCGCGCCCAGTCGGCGGCAGTGATTGAGGCGCAGGCGCACGCCTATATGGCCATGATCGAAACCGCCGAGATCGTCGCCGAACGCTACGGCGTGAGCCGGGAGGCGCAGGACGAGCTCGCCGCCGAAAGTCACCGGCGGGCTGCCGCGGCCACTGCCAAAGGCCGCTTTGCCGACGAGATCGTCCCCATGGAGGTGACCCGCAACATCGTCGAGAAGGACGGCTCCGTCTCGGGCCGGGAAACGCTGACACTCGCCGCCGACGAGGGCATCCGCGCCGGGACGACGGTCGAGCAGCTGGCCAAGCTGAAGCCGGTGTGGCGCGACGGGCAGGTGGTAGCCGAGGGGCGCTTCGTCACCGCGGGCAATGCCAGCCAGCTGTCGGACGGCGCATTGGCGCAGGTGCTCATGGAGCGGGCGGCCGCCGAGCGCGAGGGGCACGCGGTGCTCGGTTTCTACCGCGGCTTCCAGGCGGCCGGCTGCGCGCCCGAGGAAATGGGCATTGGACCAGTCTTCGCGGTACCGAAGCTGCTCGCGCGCGCTGGCATCACGGTCGAAGACATCGGCCTGTGGGAAATCAACGAGGCCTTCGCCAGCCAGCTCCTCTATTGCCGCGACCGGCTGGGCATTGACCCGGCGAAGCTCAACGTCGACGGCGGCGCGATCGCACTCGGCCACCCGTTCGGCATGACCGGCAGCCGCCTCGTCGGCCACGCCCTGATCGAGGCACGCCGTCGCGGCATGCGCTGGGCGGTCGTGTCCATGTGCGTCGCCGGCGGCATGGGCGGTGCCGGGCTGTTCGAGGTCGCTAAATGAGCGAGCCGATGCGCTTCGACGATGACGTCGTCATCGTCACCGGCGCCGGGCGAGGCTTGGGGCGCGAATATGCTCTGGCATTCGCCGCACGCGGGGCCGCGGTTCTTGTCAACGATCCGGGCGTCGCGCCCGACGGCAGCGGCGGCGAAGCGAGCGTGGCACAGGCGGTCGTCGACGAGATCAAGTCCGGCGGCGGCCGTGCCGTCGCCGACATGCATTCTGTCGCCACGACGGAAGGGGCCGCGGCGATCATCGCGGCGGCCCGCAAGGCTTTCAAGTCGGCGACAGTGCTGGTCAACAACGCCGGTATCATCACCTTCGCGCCGCTGGTCGAGACCGGCGCAGACGACTGGCAGCGCATGCTCGACGTGACGTTGACCGGCGCGTTCAACATGGCCCGCGCGGTCTGGCCGGGGATGGCGGCGCAGGGCTACGGGCGGATCGTCAACACCACCTCGAACGCGGGCTTCGCGGGCAGCGCGCAGCTCGTCGCTTATGGCGCGGCGAAGATGGGGGTCGCCGGGCTGACCAAAGCTTTGGCGCAGGAGGCGGTCGGCACCGGCATCACCGTCAATGCCATCGCGCCGATGGCGGTCACGCGGATGAACCGCGACGCGTTCTTCAGCGGTACCGAGCCGGACGAAGATTGGGTGGCGGCAATCGCCCGCGGTGAAGTCCCGATGGGTCCGCCGGCGATCGTCGCACCGACCGTGTTGTGGCTCGCCCACCACACGACCGCCGTCAACGGCGAGGTGTTCAGCAGCTCGTCGGGCAAGGTCGCGCGAGTTGGGTTTGTCGTCGGCGAGGGCTATTTCGATCCCACCCATTCCCCCGAGGACCTGGGCGCCGCCGTCGAACGGGTCCGCAACCTTGGCAGCTATCTAGATCTCAGCTCAACCATGGATGAACTCGCGGCGATCCCCGCCTTGTTCGACGGGAGCAAAAGACGCTGAAGGATAGTGAGAGCGCACTAAGGCTCGAAACACCGCAAATCAAACTGGGCACCACGTGCTCTTTGATAGCGAGTGTCGGCCATCAGGCGCTCGCCGCGTGCCACCATGTGGATGAACGAACGGCAGTGTTCGCAATGGAACCACCGCAGCGTGAATGTCCGAGATTGGGTCCCCGCCGACTCGAACCTGCCGGTGCGCTCCCGCTCAACTTTGACATTAG
>CAXTQJ010000036.1:15896-16708 GCA_964246245.1 uncultured Sphingomonadaceae bacterium | reverse complement strand
GCCGCGTCAGGCTCGGCATCGGCCATCCGGGGCACAAGGACCGCGTCACGGGGCACGTCCTCGGCGGGTTCGCGAAGGTCGAACTCGACCCGCTTGCCGATCTCCTCGGCGCGGTCGCGGCCGAGGCGGGGTGGCTCGCCGCCGGCGACGACGTCCGCTTCACGAACGATGTCGCGTTGCGGCTCGGCTGAGCTCGGCAAGCGTCGTCGCGGGATCGTCGAACCGCGCCTGGCGGGCATGATCGAGGGCGGTCAGGCCCTTGGTGTCGCGCAACGCCGGATCGGCGCCGGCGGCGAGCAGCGTGGCGACGAACTCGGCGTGGCCGACGGCGGCGGCGACCATGAGGGGGGTCATGCCGTCGGCGCGGCGGGCGTCGACCGTGGCATGGGCGGCGATCAGCGCCTTGACGCTCGCGAGGCCTTCGGTGCTGCCGCGCTCGGCCGCGCATGCGAGCGGCGGCGACAGCGGGTCGTCGACGGTGTGGCAGTGGCCGGGCGCGTCGGGCTTCGCGCCGGCGGCGAGGAGCGCCGTCAGCGTCGCGGTGACGTCTTCTTCGACGGCGAGATGGAGCAGGGGGATGTCGTGTGGGCCGGGCGCGTCGAGATCGGGATGGAGCGCGAGCAGCGCCGCCAGCGCGGCGAGGTCGTTCGGCGTGTCGTTGCTGCGCTGGACACGCGCGCGGAGCGCGGCGGTCGCCGCGGCGCGCGGATCGACGAGATGCGGCGCGAGCAGGCCGATCGAGGCGACGTCGCCGATGTAGCCGGCGACCACGAAGGCATCGGCGACGCCCGCCGGTGCCAACGGCCCCGCGA
>CAXTQJ010000036.1:10526-15886 GCA_964246245.1 uncultured Sphingomonadaceae bacterium | reverse complement strand
CGCCGACAGGATCGTGACGCCCAGGTCGTAGTAGTCGAGCAGGGCGGCGGCGACCCGACCCTGACCGGCGCGAAGGTCGGTGTGCTGCGACGCTGTGATGCTTCGGGGACGATCTGGCGCGGCGCAGACCTCCGCGCCGCCGACCTCCGCGGCAGCGACCTGTCGACCCTCGCCCCCGGCGAGGTCAAGGATCTGGGCGACATCCGGATCGGCCCCCGCCGCGATCAGCCGCGCAGCCACCGCCGTCGACCCCGCGCCCGCGGCGGCGCCCAGCGGTGGCGGCAAGTCGGCCGGCGCGGCGTCGACGGGCATTCCGGCGTCGAGCAACAGGCCGACGCCGCGCGCGTCGCCATCGGTCGCCGCCTTGGCCAGCGCCGCAGGGGTGAAGGCGATGCCGAGCTTCGCCAGATCGGCACGCGGATCGGCTTTCGCCGGGCGGACGAGGTCGACCAGCGCCTTGGTCGCGCCGGTGAATTGCGCCAGCGCGCCGACGACCGATACGACGAGGAGCGCCAGGACGACCCACGGTGCGGTCTTCAACCGCTCGATCGCCGCCAGCAGTCGTGCACCCATCGTCCGGCCCTCCACCGGCAGAATCGCACGCCAAGCCACCGCCCGCAATGCCGACGCGACCGCGTGGCTTGACTTCGCCCCCCCCGACGCGAGAGGCCCCGCGTTGACGCCATCGGCGGAGTGAGAAGGATGACGACATGGGTTTCCGCTGCGGCATCGTCGGGCTGCCGAACGTCGGCAAGTCGACCCTGTTCAACGCCCTGACCGAAACGGCGGCGGCAGCGGCGGCCAACTACCCGTTTTGCACGATCGAACCGAACGTCGGCAACGTCCCCGTCCCCGACCCGCGCCTGACCGAACTGGCGCGGATCGCGCACTCGGCGAAGGTGATCGAGACCCAGCTCGGCTTCACCGACATCGCCGGGCTGGTCCGCGGTGCATCGAATGGCGAGGGGCTGGGCAACCAGTTCCTGGGCAACATCCGCGAGACCGACGCGATCGTCCACGTGCTGCGCTGCTTCGACGACGACGACGTCACCCACGTCGAGGGGCGCATCGACCCCGTCGCCGACGCCGAGGTCGTCGAGACCGAGTTGATGCTCGCCGACCTCGACAGCCTCGAGAAGCGCGTCCCCGCCTTCGTCAAGAAGGCGGACCAGGGCGACAAGGAAGCCAAGGTCGCCGCCAGCATCCTCGGCCAGGCGCTCGACCTGCTGCGCGACGGCAAGCCGGCACGGCTCGCCGCGCCTAAGGACGACGACGAGGCGCGGGTGCTGGCGCAGGCGCAGCTCCTCACCGCCAAGCCGGTCCTCTACGTGTGCAACGTCGCCGAAGGCGACGCCGCAGGCGGCAACGCGCGGTCGGCGGCGGTCGGCGCGATGGCGGCGGCGAACGGGGCCGGCGCTGTCGTCATTTCGGCAGCGATCGAGAGCGAGATCGCGCAGATGGACGCCGCCGATCGCCCCGATTTCCTCCGCGAGCTCGGCCTGACCGAGACCGGCCTCACCCGCGTCGTCCGCGCCGGCTACGACCTGCTCCAGCTGCGCACCTACTTCACCGCCGGGCCGAAGGAGGCGCGCGCATGGACGATCCCCGTCGGGACCAAGGCTCCGCAGGCCGCCGGCGTGATCCACGGCGACTTCGAACGCGGCTTCATCCGTGCCGAGACGATCGCCTACGACGATTATGTCAGGCTGGACGGCGAGGCTGGCGCGCGCGACGCGGGGAAGCTGCGCAGCGAGGGCAAGGACTACGTCGTCCAGGACGGCGACGTGATGAACTTCCGGTTCAACGTATGAACCAAATCGTCACGAAATGGGCAATCCGAACTTATAAGCCTCCGCTTTTATATAGCCTTTCGCAAGCTCCGCCAAAGTGGAAAGCGTCCATGAGCTAAGCCTTTCCGCTGCAGACTTCGTCTGTTTCCAGACATGAGGATTACGGACGCTGTCGAGAAACTCATGCCCTGCCCAGCTCATCGAGAGGACAGCCGGAATATAAATCCCATCAGATTCTGCCGGATTCTTGACCTCAATCAAGCCGGTTTGGCTTAGCAGCCGCAGATGATAGCCAACGGTCTTCTGATCATAGTCGGCGATAGCAGGTACGCCGTGGGTTGTCGGCTCGGCCATAGCGTCGAGATGCATCAATATTGCCCGTATCAAGTCCAGATCTCAATGCACGACTAATCCCCTCCGAACGCGACCAGCGTCGTCACCGCCACCCCGGCGGCGCGCAGCCGGGCCGCGCCGCCGAGGTCGGGCAGGTCGATGACGAACGCCGCGCCGGCGACGGTCGCGCGGGCGGCGCGGAACAGCTCGACCGCGGCGAGCGCGGTGCCCCCCGTCGCGATCAGGTCGTCGACGATCAGGACGCGGGCCCCCTCCGCCACGGCGTCGGCGTGGATTTCGACCCGGTCCTCGCCGTATTCGAGCGCGTAGTTGATCCCGATTACCGCGCCGGGGAGCTTGTTCTTCTTGCGGACGAGGACCAGCCCCTTGGCCGCCCGCGCCGCGAGCGCCGCGCCAAAGACGAAGCCACGCGCCTCGATCCCGGCGATCAGGTCGAAGTCGGTCCCGGCCGCCGCGGCGAGCCGGTCAATCGTCTCGGCAAATCCCGGCCCGTCGAGGAGCAGCGTGGTGATGTCGCGGAACATGATCCCGGCGTGGGGATAGTCGGGAACGGTGCGGATGAGCGCGGCGAGGTCCTGGTTCATGGTGCGCGGATTCCTTTTCACCATGTGTCATTCCCGCGGAAGCGGGAACCCCTCTCCTGCCGGCTGCCGGTGGCGACGCGTCGCAGCGCAGCGAGAGTCGGCAGATGGGTCCACGCCGTTGCCGGAATGACACCCGTTGACGAGGATGGTGCCGCTGCCGGCGCTTACTCCGCCGGCAGCATCTCCGGCTTCTTCCGCTTGAGATCGGCCCAGACGCGGACGTAGCTGAGGTAGCCGAGGACCGACAGGATGACGAGAAAGGCAACGACGCCGACCCCGGTCCGCCGGCGTTCCTCGAGCGTCGGCTCGGCGGTCCACGTCAGGAAGGCGGCGACGTCCTTGGCATTCTGCTGGACGGTCGACTTGGTCCCGTCGGCATAGGTCACCTGCCCGTCGGCCGATAGCGGGGGCGGCATCGCGACGTTGAGCGACCGGAAGTAAGGATTGTAGTAGAGCCCGTCGGGAACCTTCCAATCGTTCGGCACGGGATGGGTAAAGCCGGTCAGCAACGAATAGACGTAGCGAGGCCCGTCCTCGCGCGCCTTGGTGATCAGCGACAGGTCGGGCGGCAGCGCGTTGTTGTTGGCGGCGCGCGCGGCGGCCTCGTTGGCGTAGGGCCCGGGAATCTTGTCGGCGGGGATACCCTTGCGCGTGTTCGGATCGCCGGTCTTGTCGTCGATCGACGGCACGTCCGACTGCTTGGCGAGCGCCTTGACCTGTGCCGCGCTGAACCCGAGATCGGCGAGGTTGCGGAAGGCGACGCGGTGAAGGCTGTGGCAGCCCGAGCAAATCTCCTTGTAGACCTGATAGCCGCGCTGGAGCTGGGCACGGTCGAAGGTGCCGAAGATCGCCAGGCCACCGGGATTATCGTTGGCCCATTCGATGTCGCGCGGCGGCAAATGGTATTTGGCGACGAGGTCGGCCGGGACCGGATCGCGGTGCGCCACCGCGCCGAACAGCAGCGCGAGACAGAAAACGACGCCGACCAGCCCGGCGATCAGCTTGACCATGGCCTTATTCCGCCGGCTGGCCGGACGCAGGGAACTCGGCGAGTCCAGCTCCGGCGGGTTGCAGCGATACCGGAGCGCCGGTGTTGGTATGCTTCTTCAGCACTGCCTCGCTGATCGAGTTCGGCAGCGGCAGCGGCTTCTCGATCCGGCTGACGAGCGGCGTGATGATCAGGAAATGCGCGAAGTAATAGGCGCTGGCGATCTGGCTCAGCCGCAACCACGGCTCCTCGGGCGGCTTGCCACCGCAGATGCCGAGGATGATCACGTCGACGACGAAGATCCAGAACAGCTGGCGGTTGAGTGGCCGATAGCTGTTCGACCGCACCGGCGAGGTGTCGAGCCACGGCAGGAAGAACAGCAGCAGGATCGCCGAGAACATCGCCAGCACGCCCCACAGCTTCGCGGGGACGAGGCCGAACGGGAAGTCGACGGTGAATGCGCGCAGGATCGCGTAGAACGGCCAAAAATACCATTCGGGGACGATGTGAGCCGGGGTCGAGAGCGGGTTGGCCGGAATGTAGTTGTCGGCCTCGCCGAGCATGTTCGGCAGGAAGAAGACGACGATCGAGAACAAGGTCAGGTAGACGCACAGACCGAAAAAGTCCTTCGCCGTATAGTAGGGGTGGAACGGCACGGTGTCGGCCTTCGACTTGACGTCGATCCCGGTCGGGTTGTTCGATCCCGGGATGTGGAGCGCCCAGACGTGGAGGATCACGACGCCCAAGATGATGAACGGTAGCAGGTAGTGGAGCGAGAAGAAGCGGTTGAGCGTCGCGTTGTCGGGCGCGAAACCGCCGAGCAGCCACGTGTGGATCGTCTCGCCGACCAGCGGAATCGCCGAAAACAGGTTGGTGATGACGGTCGCCCCCCAGAAGCTCATCTGCCCCCAGACGAGGACGTAACCCATGAACGCGGTCGCCATCATCAGCAGGAAGATGACGAGGCCGAGCAGCCACAGCACCTCGCGCGGCGGCTTGTAGCTGCCGTAGAACAGCCCGCGGAAGATGTGGATATAGACGACGACGAAGAAGAACGACGCGCCGGTGGCGTGCATGTAGCGCAGCATCCAGCCGCCGTTGACGTCGCGCATGATGTGCTCGACCGAATCGAACGCGATCGTCGTGTTCGCCGCGTAGTGCATCCCGAGCACGATGCCGGTGATGATCTGGACGACCAGCGCAACCCCGGCGAGGACGCCGAAGTTATAGAAATAGTTGAGGTTCTTCGGCACGGGATAGCCGCCGCCAAGGCTGTCATAGACCAGCCGGGGGATCGGCAGGCGGCTGTCGAGATAACGCATGAACGGATGCGTCGGCTCGTAATGCTTGGCCCAGGGAAAGCTCATCGTTCGTCCTCTAGCCGATCGTGACCTGGGTGGGCGACTTGAAGATGTACTCGGGGACCTCGAGGTTCTTCGGGGCCGGTCCCTGGCGGATGCGCGCGGCGGTGTCGTACTGCGACCCATGGCACGGGCAGAAATAGCCGCCGAACGCGCCCTTGTTCTCACCCTCGCCGGCACCGAGCGGGACGCAGCCCAGATGGGTGCAGACGCCGAGCGTGATCAGCCAGTTTTCCTTCCCCGGCTTGGTCCGCTGCGCGAGCGTCTGCGGATCGCGCAAGGA
>CAXTQJ010000036.1:7582-10516 GCA_964246245.1 uncultured Sphingomonadaceae bacterium | reverse complement strand
GCACCGCCTTCGCCGCCGCGATCTCGGCCGGGGTCAGGTTGCGCGCGAATACCGGCTTACCGCGCCAGCTGACTTTGACCGCCTGACCCGGCTGGATCGCCGACAGGTCGAGGTCGATCTGCGCCAAGGCGAGCACGTCGGCCGACGGCGACATCTGGTTGATCAGCGGCCACAGCACGGTCGCGGCACCCGCCGCCGCGAACGCGCCGGTCGCGACGAAGATGAAGTCGCGACGGCGCTCGCCTGTCTCGGTCAGCGTGTCGTCGGGCTGCGTCGCCATGCGGGTCCTGTCCATGCGTCGCCACGGCTGCGAAGCGCCCGTGTGTGCGGTAGCGGTGATAGCCGGGGCGACGCACCGCGCGCAACGGGCATTTTGGCGCGGGGCGCGCGCGCCCGATCCTTGCGCCCCCCGGAGAGGTGGCAGCCGCAGGCCGACGAGGGGCGGTGGGCGCAGCCGATCCTTCCCGCTCGCGGGAAGGAGCTACGCGCCCAGCACCGCCATCGCCGCCGCGATCAGCGCCGGGTCGCCGGCGGCGATCACCCGGCCGTCGCTGCCGCGCCGCAGTGGCTGTCCGGCCCAATCGGTCATCGCCCCGCCCGCTCCGGCGACGACCGGCACCAGCGCGGCCCAGTCGTGGAGCTTGAGCCCCGCCTCGACGACAAGGTCGAGGCAGCCGGTCGCGACCAGGGCGTAGTTGTGATTGTCGCCGCCGTACATCACGTCGCCGACCTTGCCGCGGAGACGCTGGAACGCGGCGCTGTCGCCGGCGTCGCGGAACAGGTACGGCGAGGTCGTCGCAGCGCGCGCCGCGACCAGCCCCCGGCAGCGGCGCGTCAAGACGGGGACGCCGTTGAGGGTCGTCGGCCGGCCGGCGACGCCGAGCCAGCGGTCGCCGGCGATGCACTGGTCGATCACGCCGAGTACCGGCACGCCATCGTCGAGCAGCGCGATCAGCGTCCCGAACAACGGCCGGCCGGCAACGAACGCCTGCGTCCCGTCGATCGGGTCGATCACCCACGTCCGCGTGGCCCCGGCGCGTTCCTCGGGGAACTCCTCGCCCCAGATGCCGTCATCGGGGCGTTCGGCGCGGAGGATGGCGCGGATCGCGGCTTCGGCGTCGCGGTCGGCGACCGTCACCGGCGACGCATCGGCCTTGGTCTCGATCCCGACGCCGGCGCGGAAATGCGGCCGGATGACCGCCCCGGCGGCGTCGGCGAGGCGGCCGATCAGTGCGATGTCGGCGTCGGTAACCATGCTCACAGCCCCAAGTCGGCGAGAATCATCGCGCGGTGCTCGTCGATCGCGGGAGCCTTCAGCCGCGTCGCCGGATCGGCGAAGCCGCTCAGCTTGACCGGGTTGCCGGCGGCAAGCAGCGGCGACCCGTCCGGAAAGGCGGTGGTGATCGCCATGTTCCGCGCGCGGACCTGGCGATGGTTCAGCGCCTGCGCGACATCCTGGAGCGGTCCGCACGGCACCTCGGCCGCTTCGAGAACGCCGAGCCAGTGCGCCGCGTCGCCATTGACGAGTCGCGCCGCGATCAGGCTGCCGAGCGCGTCGGCGTGGTCGGTCCGCGCCGCGTTGGTCGCAAAGCGCGCGTCCGCGAGCAGTTCGGGAAGGTTGAGGGCGCCGGCCAGCGCCTCGAACAGGCGGTCGTTGCCGGCCGCGACGACGATGTGACCGTCGGCGCACGGATAGGCTGCGAACGGCGTGATCGACGGGTGGCGCGCACCGAGCGGTCCCGGCGCGACGCCGGTGACGGCGTACCGTGCGACGGCGTTCTCGAGGATCGCGATCTGGCCATCGAGCATCGCCACGTCGACGAAGCGCCCCTCGCCGCTCGCCGCGCGGTCGTGGAGGGGGGCGAGGACGCCGATCGCGGTGAACAGCCCGGCGGCGATGTCGCCGATCGATGTCCCGACCCGCGTCGGCGGCCCGCCCGGCCAGCCGGTAACCGACATGATCCCGCCCATGGCCTGAACGATCATGTCATACGCCGGCCGGTCGCGATCGGGCCCGGTGTGGCCGAAGCCGCTGGCGGCGGCGTAGATCAGCCGCGGATGCCTGGCGTGGAGCGCCGCCCAGCCGAGGCCGAGGCGCTCCATCACGCCGGGCCGAAAGTTCTCGACGAGGACGTCGGCGCGGGCGACGAGCGCATCGAACACGGCGCGGTCGGCACCATCGGCGAGGTCGAGCGCGATCGATTCCTTGCCGCGGTTGATGCTGGCGAAATAAGCCGACTGGCTCAGGTCGCCGTCCTTGAACGGGCCGATGTGGCGGCTGTCGTCGCCGAGGCCGGGCCGCTCGACCTTGATCACCCGCGCGCCGAGGTCGGCGAGAACCATCGTCGCGTATGGCCCGGCGAGGACGCGCGACAGGTCGACGATCGTCAGGTCGGCGAGCGGTCCGGTGCAGGCCATCCGACCGTGTTAGGCAGCGGTCGGCGTCGCGTCCATCGCGGCTGCATCGCGGGCTGTGCCCGCCCCCGCCGAACGACTATGGACGACCATGGACCGCGCCGAGCCCGCCCCCGATGTCACCGTCGTCGTCCCGCACTATCGCGACTACGACCGGCTCGATTCATGCCTCGGCGCGCTGAGCCGCCAAAACTTCGCCGGCACACGCGAGATCGTCGTCGCCGACAATGCCTCGCCCGGGGGGATCGCACGCGTCGAAGCCGTCGTCGCCGGGCGGGCGCGGATCGTCGTCGAGCCCGACAAGGGCGCGGGGCCGGCGCGCAACGCCGGCGTCGCGGCGGCGCGCGGGCGCTGCCTCGCCTTCACCGACGCCGACTGCGTCCCCGAACCGGGCTGGCTCGCGGCGGGCGTCGCGGCGACCGCGCCCGGAGTCTTCGCCGGCGGACGGATGGCGGTGCTCAGCGGGCACCCGCGGTCGGGGACTGAGGCGTTCGAGACGGTGTTCGCCTTCGACAACGC
>CAXTQJ010000036.1:723-7572 GCA_964246245.1 uncultured Sphingomonadaceae bacterium | reverse complement strand
GGCTGCGGCTGTTCCGCTTCGGCCTCGACCATCGGCTGGCACTGCGCCGCGACGACTGATCGCCATTGCCAGGCGATTCCGGTATGGACCGGCGTGACGCATCACGTTTCTGCCTCGAACGGCGGCTGCGACGCACGATCGCTCGGCCGGCCGGCGCGTCAAATCGCGCGGGCATCGCGCCATACCCCGCCCGGCAGGCCGGTCGCGCCGTGGCCGACGACCTCGAACAGCCCGCCCGCAAGCGGCTGCGCCGCCAGGTCGGCGGCCGTCAGCGCCTGCCGCGCGCTGGTCGCGAACAGCCGGTCGAGCGCCCTGCCGCCGAAGGCGACGCTGCTGACGTGCGCCGTCGGCAGCGGGTACTCGGCGACGACCTCCCCCGCCGGCGACACGCGGCGGACGCACCACCCGCCCCAGAAGGCGCTCCACAGATCGCCGGCGGCATCGGTCGTCATCCCGTCGGGATTGCCGGTGACGTCGTTCCAGACGCGGAACACCCGCTTGTCCGACAGCGTGCCGTCGGGCGCGAGGGCGAAGGCAAAGGTCGTCCGCTCGAGGGTATCGGTGTGATACAAGGTGCCGCCGTCGGGGCTGAACGCCGGCCCGTTGGTGATGCGGTAGTCGAGATCGACCCCGCGCCACGTCCGATCGGGACGCAGGCAGTAGAGCACCCCCGACCGCGCGCGCTTGGTGTCGTCCATCGTCCCCGCCCAGAAATTGCCATGGGGGTCGACCTTGCCGTCGTTGAAGCGGTTATCGTCGAGGTCGGCTTCGGGATGGCCAAGCACCGCGAAAGTCCCGGCGTCGGGGTCGATCAGCGCGAAACCCTGCTTGGTCCCCGCGACGAGCCCGCTGCCGGCGCGCAGCCCGATCGAGCCGACCCGGCACGGTGCGGTCCAGCTCCGCCGCTCGCCGGTGACCGGATCGAGGCGATGGATGCGCCGGCCTTCGATGTCGACGAAGCGCAGCACGCCGGCGTCGCCGACGCGCGGGTCCCAGATCGGCCCTTCGCCGAGTTCGCAGCCCGCGTCCCACAGGCAGCGCCAGCCGGGGCCTTCGATCGTGTCGTCCATCTATCCTCACTACCCTTGCTGTCGTCCCCGCGAAAGCGAGACCCTCCTGCGGCCTGAGGGGATGGGTCCCCGCTTGCGCGGGGATGACAAGCAAGACGGCGTGAGCCTATGACACCGCCGAACGTTGGAGCGACCATGGCCGACACCCCCCGCCCCCTCCGTTCGGCCGCGACCTACGGCAAGCGCGACCGCGACGGCTTCATCCACCGCAGCTGGATGAAGGCGCAGGGCTTCCCCGACCATGTCTTCGACGGCAAGCCGATCATCGGCATCTGCCAGACGTTCAGCGAGTTCAATCCCTGCCACAGCCACCTCCGCGACATCGCCGAGGGGGTCAAGCGCGGCGTGTGGGAGGCGGGCGGCGTCCCGCTCGAGTTTCCGGCGATGAGCCTCGGCGAGACGCAGATCCGCCCGACCGCGATGCTGTTCCGCAACCTGATGAGCATGGACGTCGAAGAGAGCATTCGCGGCTACGCGATGGACGGCGTCGTCCTGCTCGGCGGGTGCGACAAGAATTCGCCGGCGATGCTCATGGGGGCGGCGTCGGTCGGGCTGCCGGCGATGCTGGTCAGCTCGGGGCCGATGCTCAACGGCAAGTTCCGCGGCCAGGACATCGGCAGCGGCACCGACGTCTGGCGGTTCAGCGAGGAGGTCCGCGCCGGCACCATGTCGAACGCCGACTTCATGGCGGCCGAAGCCGGCATGAGCCGGTCGCCGGGCACCTGCATGACGATGGGCACGGCGTCGACGCTCGCCTGCATCTTCGAGGCGATGGGGCTGAGCCTGCCGTTCAACGGCACCATTCCTGGCGTCGACGCGCGGCGCAAGGCGATGGCGCATCGCACCGGTAACCGCATCGTCGAGCTCGTCCGCGCCGGGGCGGGGCTCAACGACGTGCTGACCCGGCCGGCGTTCGAGAACGGGGTCAAGGTCTGCGCCGCGATCGGCGGGTCGACCAACGCCGTCCTCCACCTGCTCGCGCTCGCCGGACGCGCGGGGGTGCCGTTCGACCTCGGCGACTGGCAGCATCTGGGCAGCAGCGTGCCGTTGATCGTCGACCTGATGCCGTCGGGGAAATACCTGATGGAGGACTTCCACTATGCCGGCGGCGTCCCCGCGGTGATCGCCGAGCTTGGCGACCGGCTCGACCTCGACCACGTCGGCGTCTCGGGGCTGAGCCTGCGCGAGGTCGCGGCCGCCGCGCGCAACGACAACGCGCATGTCATCCGCCCCGTCGGCGACCCGCTGATGGCGGAGGGCGGGCTGGTCATCCTCAAGGGCAACCTCGCCCCGCGCGGTGCGGTGATCAAGCCCGGCGCGGCGACCCCCGAACTGCTCCAGCACCGCGGCCGCGCCGTCTGCTTCGGGTCGATCGAGGATTTCCACGCCCGCGTCGACGATCCCGGCCTCGACATCGACGCGTCGTGCGTGATGGTCCTCAAGGGCTGCGGGCCGAAGGGCTATCCGGGGATGCCCGAGGTCGGCAACATGCCGCTGCCGCGCAAGCTGCTCGAAGCCGGCGTGCGCGACATGGTCCGGATCAGCGACGCGCGGATGAGCGGCACGGCGTTCGGCACCGTCGTCCTCCACTGCGCCCCCGAGGCGCACGTCGGCGGGCCGCTGGCGCTGGTCCGCGACGGCGACATGATCGCGCTCGACACGGCGAACGCGATGCTGACCCTCGAGGTGCCCGACGACGAGCTGGCGGCGCGCGCCGCCGCGTGGGAGCCGACGCCGCCGGCGTACGACCGCGGCTGGTATAAGCTGTACGTCGACCACGTCCTCCAGGCCGACCAGGGCGCCGACCTCGACTTCCTCGTCGGCAAGAGCGGGTCGACCGTGACCCGCGAGTCGCATTGATGGACAGCTTTCTCGCCGTCGACTGGGGGACGACCAACCGCCGCGCGTGGCGGGTCGATCGCGGCGTCGCCGAGCATCTGCTGAGCGACGACCTCGGTATCCTCGCGTGCGCCGATTTTCCGGCGGCGGTTGCCGACCTCAGGGCGCGCGCGTCGGGCTTGCCCGTCGTGATGGCAGGGATGATCGGGTCGAACCGCGGCTGGCGCGACGTGCCCTACGTGCCCGCGCCGGCGACGCTGGGGGGGATTGCGGCGGCGATCGCGTGGATCGAGCCCGGGGTCGGCATCGTCCCCGGCGTGTCGTTTGTCGACGGCCATCTCGCCGACGTCATGCGCGGCGAGGAAGTCCAGCTGCTCGGTGCGTGCGCCGCCGCCAGCGTCGAGTGCGACGGCCTCGTCTGCCACCCGGGGACCCACACCAAGTGGGTCGAGATGACCGGGGGCGCGATCGACCGCTTCCGCACGGTGATGACGGGCGACGTCTTCGCCGCGCTGGCGACAAGATCGATCCTGTCCGACCTCCTCGCCCACGACGCGCCGGTTGACGAGCATTTCCTCGCCGGGGTCGACCACGCGCTGGCCAGCCCCGACCTCACCGCCGAGCTGTTCGCCGCCCGCGCGCGCGTCGTCCTCGGCCGGGCCGAAGCGGTCCACGCCGCGTCGTACGTCTCGGGCCTGCTGATCGGCACCGACGTGCGCATCGGGCTCGGCCGCGTCCGCGCCGATGTCGTGCCGGTGCTCGGCGCGCCGACGCTGACTGC
This sequence comes from uncultured Sphingomonadaceae bacterium, assembly GCA_964246245.1. Classification (GTDB taxonomy): domain Bacteria; phylum Pseudomonadota; class Alphaproteobacteria; order Sphingomonadales; family Sphingomonadaceae; genus Polymorphobacter_B. Next base: position 3,882 of record CAXTQJ010000036.1, on the reverse strand, counting down.
GCGTTTCGCCGCCGCGCTGGTCCGCACCGGGCGGGTCGCGGTCGAACACGACGGCGACACGGCGTTCGTCGCCGGGATGATTGCGATCGCCCAGAGACTCGGAGCCCCATCATGACGGCGCTCGACAGGTACCGCGCGCACTTCGCCGCGTGCCCGCTCGTCGCGATCATCCGCGGGGTGACGTCCGACGACGCGGTCGCGGTCGGCGAAGCGCTGGTCGACGCGGGTCTCCGCGTCATCGAGGTTCCGCTGAACTCGCCCGACCCCTTCGTCAGCATCGCGCGGCTGGCGGAGCGCTTCGGCGACGCGGCGACGATTGGCGCGGGGACGGTGCTCGATCCGGCGGACGTCGGCCGCGTCCGCGACGCCGGCGGCACGATCGTCGTGTCGCCGGGGACCGACACCGCCATCATCGCTGCGACGGTCGCCGCCGGCATGGTCGCCGCGCCGGGCTATTTCACCCCGAGCGAGGCCTTCGCCGCCCTCGCCGCCGGGGCGCAGGTGCTCAAGCTGTTTCCGGCCGAGGCGGCGTCGCCCGCCGTGCTCAAGGCCCACCTCGCGGTGCTGCCGAAGGGCGTGCCGGTCCTCCCCGTCGGCGGCATCGCCCCCGACGGGATGGCGGCGTGGACCGCCGCCGGCGCGGCGGGGTTTGGCCTCGGCGGCGGCCTCTACGTCGCCGGCCGCAGCCCGGCCGACGTCGGCGAACGCGCCCGCGGCTATGTGCGGATGCTTTCGCGCTAGACCACGGTCGCGCCACTGATAGACCTGTCGCGATGACGACGATTCTTCCCGCGCCGCCGGTCGCCGCCGTGCCCTCGCGCGAGCGCCTGTCGCTCGACGGCGTGTGGGACTTCCGCCTCGACCGCGAGGAGACGTGGCGCGCGATCCAGGTCCCCGGCGTGTGGCAGGCGCAGTTCGACGATCTGCGCGAGACGCAGGGGGTGACGTGGTACCGGCGCAACTTCACCGTTCCGCGCAAGTGGCACGGCGATGGTGGCGATAACCGTGGGCACGAGGTCGTCCTCGGCTTCGGCGCGGTCAACTATTTCGCCGAGGTATTCGTCAACGGCCGCCGGATCGCGGTCCACGAGGGCGGCTATCTCGGCTTTGAGGTCGCGCTCGACGAGGGCGCGCTGTGGGTCGACAACAGCCTCGAGGTCAAGGTCACCCTGCCGTCGAACGACCGCGCCGAGTTTCCCGACCACCCGTTCCAGGAAATCCCCCACGGCAAGCAGAGCTGGTACGGGCCGATGGGCGGTATCTGGCAGCCGGTCTGGCTCGAACGCCGGCCGGTGGCCCATCTCGGCGAGATCATCCTCGGCAGCGACCTCGCGACCGGCGCGGTCGGCGTCTCGGTCGCGGTCTCGCCAGGGGCGCACGCGGCCGCGCTCGTCGCGACGATCACCGGCCCGGACGGCAGCAGCGTCCGCACCCGCGTCGACTGCGCCGGGCGGGCGCTGGTCCCGCTCGGGCTGACCGTCGCCCACCCCGCGGCATGGTCGCCCGACCGGCCGCACCTGTACACGCTGACTGTCCAGCTATGCGACGGGCCGGTGGTGCGCGACACCAAGACACGCACCTTCGGCTTCCGCACCATCGCGACGAGGGACGGCCAGTTCCTTCTCAACGGCCAGCCGTTCTACATGCGCTGCGCGCTCGACCAGGATTACTACCCCGAGGGGCTCTACACCGTCCCCAACCTCGCCTACCTCGAGGACCAGTTCCGCAAGGCGAAGGCGCTCGGCCTCAACACCGTCCGCTGCCACATCAAGGTCCCCGACCCGCTCTACTACGACGTCTGCGATCGCCTCGGCCTCCTCGTCTGGACCGAGTTCCCCAACTTCGAGCGCTTCTCCGACAAGGCGGCCGAGCGCGCGCGAGCGACCGCCGAGGGCATCATCGCGCGCGACGGCCACCATCCGTCGATTATCGCGTGGACGATCATCAACGAGGACTGGGGCACCCGGCTGACCGAGGACCCCGACCACCGCCGGTGGCTGATCGACCAGTATGACTGGTTGAAGCGTCATGACCCGACCCGGCTCGCGGTCGACAATTCGGCGTGCTTCCCCAACTTTCACGTCAAGACCGACATCGAGGACTACCACTATTACCGCGGCGTCCCCGACCGCCGCGGCGAGTGGGACCACCTGACGGACCGCTTCGCCGCGCGGCAGGACTGGACCTTCAGCCCGTTCGGCGACGCCGAGCGGCGCGGCGACGAGCCGCTGGTCTGCTCCGAGTTCGGCGTGTGGGGCCTGCCCCACCCGCGCGACCTGCGCCGCGGCGGGACGACCGACCCGTGGTGGTTCGAGACCGGCGCGCAGTGGGGCGAGGGCGTCGCCTATCCGAAGGGCCTCGAGCAACGCTACCGCAGCTTCTTTCTCGACCGCGCTTTCGGCAGCTTCGACGCCTTCATCGCGGCGACCCAGTGGTATCAGTTCACCGGGCTGAAATACCAGATCGAGAAGCTGCGCAGCCGCCCGTCGATCCAGGGATACGTCATCACCGAGCTGACCGACATCTACTGGGAAGCCAACGGCCTGATGGACATGGAGCGCAACCTGCGCGCGTTTCACGCCCCCTTTGCCGACGTCAACGCCGACATCGTGATCGTCCCCGGCTTCAGGCGGTGGGGGTACTGGGCGGGCGAGACGCTCGACCTCGGGCCGCAGATCGCGACCGGAGGCGGCTTCGTCGGCCCCGACGCGGTGCTGGAATGGAGCCTCGATGGCTAAGAACTACGAGGCATTGAGCGTCTATCCGCCCGCGCCGACACCGAAAGTCGCGGGGCTATGGACCGACGACCTGTTCCTCCGTGAACGCCTCGCCGCGCTCGGCTACGCCTTCGCCGCGTCGGTCGACGACGCGATGGTGACCGTCGCGCGCGGCATGGACACGGCGCTGGTCGAGCGCGTCCGCCACGGTCACCGCGCGCTGATCGTCGTCGAGGACGGGCCGTCGCACTGGCTCCGCACCGACGAGCCGCCGAGCCTGATGCCGGTGCCGTACCACATGGACCAGGCCTTTCCCGGCCTGTTCGCGCAGAGCCGCGACGGAATGCTCCGCGGCGACTGGATCACCGCGTTCAGCTGGCTCGCAAGGACCGGCGTTTTCGCCGGGATTCCCGCCCACCCGACCAACGGCCCGATGTTCGAC
>CAXTQJ010000036.1:0-713 GCA_964246245.1 uncultured Sphingomonadaceae bacterium | reverse complement strand
GTCGTTCGAACGCATTGTTCCCCACCTCGTCCTCGTCGGCATGAAGCCGTGGGAGCACGAGGCGCACGTGCCGGCCGGCCTCGTCGTCGGCTGGGGCCACCGGGCGAGCGCGATCGTCGCCGAACGCTGGTTCGGGCGCGGCAAGGCGGTGTTGACGACGTTCCGCCTGTCGGCCGATGCGCCCGGCGCCGACCCGGTCGCGACGACCCTGTTCCACGCGCTGGTCGCGCAGGCGGTCACCGGCTAATCGTTCGCGACGAAGCCCGACGCGGTCGACGCCGCCGGCTTGGCCTTGCGCGTCGCGTTGTCGTTGTCGCCGCCGCGATAAATGGGGTCGGTCTGGCCACCGGGCGATCCCTTGCCCTCGGTCGTCTCGACCGGTTCCGGCCGCGCGCCGCCGCCCGATTCGCCGCCACCTGCCGCGCCGCCGTCACCAGCGGGCCGCGCGTCGACGTCGCCGTAGCCCAGCTCGTTCCTCGGTTCGGCCATGGCGCATCTCCTTTGCCCGTCAACGTCCGCCTCGCCGACGCTGTTCCGCGCTGCTAGCGTTTGGGGGGAAGCCGTGGGAGAGCCTGTGACCGACGATCTCTATCCCGTACCGGCCGCGGCCAGGGCGACGACCCGCGTCGACGCGGCGCGGGCCCCGGCCCGGGGGGCCCCCCCCCAAGACACCCCCCCCCCCCACAGGCCCCCCCCCCAAGACCCCCCCCCCC
>CAXTQJ010000035.1:2973-16864 GCA_964246245.1 uncultured Sphingomonadaceae bacterium | reverse complement strand
GTGCATGTTTGCAGGGCCATTCTCTGGAGCTCATTTCCACGGCCGGGAGCTGCCGACGGTGGTGGTGGGGTGCGGGCGTGCGGACGATGCGGCTCAGGCGAACCCGAGCGCGCTTCGCTGTGCCGCCGCTCGATCGGCAGGTTTGTCGTCCGCGCGAGGCGCTGGCGGTTGAGCGATGACGGCTGGCGCCCGTCGTGGATCGCGGCGACGATGTCGGGTGCGAGCATCGACAGTTGGGGTAGTGACCGGAGGCGGCGATACGACTGCCGGTGAACCTTCCCGCTTACGCGTGCTTCGCCAATGCCTCGGTGATTTCACGGGCCGACGCGCCCGTCATTTCTTTGACCACTTCGGCGACAATCTTGGTGCTCAGCCCTTTATGCCAATGCTTACGTAGCTCGCCCATTGTCTTCGCGGGCGCGACGACGATCAGTGCGTCGATCTCGCCGTCGAGCCCCATTTTGTTGAGCAGGCTTGCGATTGCCGATGCATAGCTGTCCTCGTCGATTTGTCGATCGGACGGGTTGGCTGCGCCGCCATGATGCCGACTGCCGGCATCGGTAGCGCGGTGGCCGACGTCCGGCGACCCGATCGCGACGAGGTTGGGTTGGGCCTCCGAACCACTGTTGCGGAACAGGCTGAACCTTGCACCATCGGCAACGGCGACAAGGGTTTTGTGGGCAAGCTGCATCATCGTCTCCGACTGGATGTTAGGCGACAACGACCATGGCGGGCTGTCGGCCGCATGGGGAATAGCCGACAGTCCGCGTCAGGCGGCTGGGGGCGCATCGCTGACGTCGGTTCTTCGACCCGGATTGCCGCCTCGACCGCGGGGAGGGGGAAGCGGACTGGCGCTTTCGGGCGCCCATCGGCCGCCCGTCGTTCCTTGGGCGAAGCTCCTGAACCGCCGGGTCGAGCGATGAATGGCCTATGATCCATCTCCCAGCCTCGCGAAGGCTCGGCATACCAGAAGACCATTAGCTTTGCGTGACCGCTAGCGTTGCATCAACGAAGGTCCGATCTCAGCAGCCGCCGAAGGATACTGGCGTAACCGACGCTCGAGTTTCGCCGGAAAGTCGGCAGACGCCGCTGATCTATCCAGCGTTGCACGGGCCGCGATCGTGGCGCTAGCATCGTTATTCGAGCGCGAAGTTCAATGCCGGTACCATGACGAGGTGCGCAGTTCATGACGAACGACATCAAGGCGATAAACAAACTACGCAAGGCGGCCGACCTCGACCATCTCCAGAGCATCGTCGCCTACCTGGACGAAGGCATCATCCTGATCTCGGCCGATGAAGCAATCTTATGGGCCAACGACGCCGCGCTGGCGATGCACGGCGCAAAGTCGTTGGCCGACCTCGGCGCGACCGTGGGCGATTTCCGGAAGAGATTCGAGCTGACCGCGCGCCACGGGCTCCCGCTGGCCCATGGCAGGTATCCGATCGACCGAGCCATGGCGTGCGAGGCTTTCGCGGGCGTCACCGTCGAAGTCACCCGCGCCGGCAAGGTCGGGCCAGAGTGGGTGCACCATGTGCGCAGCCTGATTTTGACCGATGGTGGCGGCGCACCCGACCGCATCGTTCTCATCATCCGCAACGATTCGGCGCAGTTCGAGGCCGAGCGCGACTTCGACCAGGCGTTCAACGCCAACCCGGCCCCGGCTTTGATCTGCCGCCTCCACGATCTGCGCTTCCTGCGTGCCAACCAAGGCTTCCTCGACATGACCGGTTACGACGAGGGGGATGTTGCGGGGAAGACGCTCTACGAGTTCGACATATTCCGGCACGCCAGCGACCGCGAACTCGCCAAGCACCTGCTCGCCCGGAGCGAGACGGTGCCGCAGATGGAGACCGAACTCGACCTGCCAGATGGGGCGAGCAAGCTGGTCATCGTCGCCGGGCAGACAATCGTGCTCCATGACGCGCCATGTATGCTGTTCACCTTCGCCGATCTCGAGCCACGGCGACAGGCGGAGAAGGCGCTGCAGCACAGCGAGGAGCGCTTCGCCGGAGCCTTTCAGCTCGCGCCGGTTGCGATGGTCGTCGCCTCACTCAAGGGCCATCGCCTGCTCAATGCCAACGCCGCCTTCCACAATCTTACCGGGCACGACGACGACCACGTCATCGGCCATACCCCGAGCGATCTGACGCTGTGGGATACCGCCGTCACCCGTCGGCGGCTGGAGGACGAGCTGCTCAAGACAGGTCGGCTATGCAAGGTCGAAGCGCGCGTCCAAGCCAAGGATGGCGCACTACTCGACTGCCTCGTCTCGGCGGCGACGATCTCGATCGGCGACGATCCGTGCGCGCTGTGGGTCATCCAGGACATCACCGAGAGGCGCCGGTCCGAACTCGAACTGATCGCCGCCCTCGACGCCGTGATGCAGGACGCAACGTGGTTCAGCCGCAATGTCGTCGATAAACTGGCGACACTTCGTGCACCGAAAACAAGCTTGGCTGGCGGCGATGCAACTTCACTGACCAATCGAGAAAGGGAAGTTCTCGTCCTGCTCTGCCGCGGTCTCGACGACGCCGCGATCTCCGCCGAGCTGTCGATGTCGCGCAATACGGTGCGCAATCACGTCGCGCGCGTCTACGGCAAAATTGGCGTCAACAAACGCGGCGAAGCGATCATCTGGGCCAGAGAGCGCGGCCTCGCGCATCCGGACAAGCCGCGAGCCTAGCTAAGCCGGACGGCGCAGTCTGATGCGGCCATACTAGGCCGCCTGATGCAGTTGCGTCTTTGTGAACGGCGTTACCGAGCTTAGCTGGTGAGGATCTGCAACGGGAGACCTCATCATGATCTCACTAATCGTCTGGTTGATTATCGGCGGCATCGTCGGCTGGCTCGCCGGCATGATTATGCGCGACAATAACGGCGTCCTGCTCAACATCGTTGTCGGTATCATCGGGTCGGCCATCGGCGGGCTGATCTTCGCGCATGGCGACATCAACAACGCGCCGCTTACCGTGGGGACGTTCGCCGTCTCGCTACTTGGCGCCGTAGTGCTGCTTGGGCTCGTTAATCTCCTCCGCCGCGGCACGGTTCGCTGAGCTGCGACGGGCGGCCGTTTCGCTACGGCGGGACGGCCGTCGATCCTACATCCACCTGCAAGCTGAGGGGTCGGTATGCGGCACGTCTTCGCCCGCGCGGCTAACGCTGTCGCCTATGCGACCGGCCGGCCGCTGACGTTCCTGCTGTGCTGCGGGCTGGTGCTGATCTGGGCGGCGACCGGGCCCGCGTTCCGCTTCTCCGATACGTGGCAGCTGGTGATCAACACCGGCACGACAATCATCACCTTCCTGATGGTCTTCCTTATCCAGAACACGCAGAACCGCGAGGGCGCGGCGCTGCAGGCCAAGCTCGACGAGATCATCCGTGTCCTCGAGAAGGCGGAGAATCGGTTCATCGGGCTCGAGCAGCGAGACGAGGATCAGATCACCGCCCTCCGTGCTGAGCATGCCGAACTTGCCGGCGAGGCTGGCAACATGCACGTCACAGGTATTGGCGGTGCTGCGCGTGCCGGTCAGCCATGAGGACGATTTCACCAATATGTTACGGAACATGCGGTGGACCCCGCTGTTGGGGCTGCGTCAGATCACTGACGAGCTCTGGCGACGCTCTCGCAGCGTTGGCCTCGAACCGAGGCGCTCGTTACCCCAAATGATCTGGAGCGTCTGATGTTTGGTCAGCGTCTGTTCTCCGCGGCTGCGGCTGCGCGCTTATGACCGGGCGGGGCGATGGGAGCGTCGAACCGATCCCGATCGTCGAAGAAGCTGTTCACCTAGACACCACGCGCGTCGAGACCGGCCGGGTCCGCGTACACACGGTCGTCGACGAGGAGCAGGTCGTCGCTGCGACAACTCTGACGGGCAATTACGTGACGGTCGATCGGGTGTCGTTCAATCGCGTCGTCGAGACGGCACCGCTACCGCGCGAAGAAGATGGCGTCACCATCATCCCGGTCGTCGAGGAGCGCCTGCGCATCGTTCGCGAGCTCGTCCTCGTCGAGGAAGTCCATGTGCGGAACGTGTCCACCGCCGACCCGGTCGAGCAGACCGTTACCCGCCGCGTAATGCGCGCGGTGATCGAACGAGAACCCCTTAACGAGGAGCACGAATAATGGCCGATCCGACCGACTCGAAGCGAACCGATGGCGCGCCGCCGAGCCACATTCACATCGAAAAAGGCAAGCCGGTCAACTGGTTGGCGTGGCTCGCGCTGTTGCTCGGCCTCCTGGCACTGGCATATCTCCTGCTGCGCCATCGCGGCGAGGAAAGGACGACGACTACCGTCGCCACGACGACGGCACCGGCCGACGGCGCGTCGGCGATCGCTACGACGACGACCGCTTCAGTCGGCGTGCTGGCCCCGTATCTTGCCGGCAACGAGGCGACGCCGCGGACCTTCGCCTTCGACACGATGCACTTCGCGACTGCGTCAAGCGAGCTGACCGCCGCCGACCGGTCAACTGTCGAGCAGGTTGCCGGCGTACTTGGCAAGTACCCGTCGGCCAAAGTCAAGGTCGTCGGCTATGCCGATGCCCGCGGCTCGTCGGCAGCCAACAGCAAGCTCGGCCAAGACCGCGCCGATGCCGTCAAGGCGGCGCTGGTCGGCAAGGGCGTGACGGGGGCCAACGTTGCCACCGGTACCGGTGGCGCGAACGACCCCGTCGACACCAACACCACGGCCAGCGGCCAGGCAGAGAACCGCCGTACTGAACTCGTCATCGTCAGCCGCTGATTCACCACCCCGTCCACTAGAGAGGAAGTCCCATGTCGCGTACCATTACCGCCTTGTTCGACACCCAAAGCGATGCCGAAGCGGCCAAGAACCGCCTCGAGCAGGCGTCGATCGACGTCAGCCATGTCGAGCTGACCGACAAGACCGCCGCCGGCTTCGGCGATGCAACGACCGCCGGGCAGCCCGCAGCGTCATCAGGTCACGGCTTCTGGTCGTCGCTGAAGAACGCCTTTTCGCCGGAGGAAGATCGGCATGTCTACGAGGAGGGCATTCGCCGCGGCGGCACGCTGCTTACCGCGACGGTCGACGACGACGAGGCCGACCGCGCGGTCGACATCCTCGACGATGCTAACTCGGTCGACATAGACGGCCGCGCCAGCGACTGGCGGTCGAGCGGCTGGACCGATGCGCCTATGGCTGCCCGCGGCGCTAGCGATTACGACGGCACGATTGACCGACCAGTGGTCGACAGCCGCGGCGGCGAGGAGGTCATCCCCGTCGTCGAGGAGACGCTTCGGGTCGGCAAGCGCGAGGTCGGCCGTGGCGGCGTCCGTGTCCGCTCGTACGTCGTCGAGACGCCGGTCAACGAGCAGATTACCTTACACGACGAGCGTGTGTCGGTCGAGGGCGGGGCGGCGGGCCCGCGCCAAACCCGCCCCGCCCGCCGCCTTCCGCGAGCGGACGATCGAGATGACCGAGACCGCCGAGGAAGTGGTCGTGTCGAAGGAGGCGCGCGTTGTCGAGGAGGTTGTGGTCCGCAAGACCGCCGACGACCGCACCGAGACGGTCAGCGATACCGTCCGCCGGACCGAGGTCGAGGTCGACGATGTCGCCGGTACCGATGCCACAACGCGCACCAGCGCGGCGGGCACGCCATTCGGCGACAAGGTCGCCGGGGTGGCGAAGGAAGGATACGGCAAGGTCGCTGGCGACGACACGCTGGTTCGCGAGGGCGAGGCGCAGCGGGACAAGACGACCTACTGACGCAGGCCGGCTCCCCGTCGTTATCGGTGGACGAGATCGTTCGCGCGTCGGAAACAGCGGGAAGCGGGTCATGTCGACTGATGTGCATGACGCCGGGTCAACGTCGGCGGCAAGGTTGCCGGCGGAGGTGGCGCTGACCGGGTGGGGTCGCGCTTTCGTCCGGGTCTACCGCGAGGCGGCCAAGGATAACCTCGGTCTGATCTCGGCCGGAGTTGCCTATTACGGCTTTCTAACTTTGATCCCGGCGCTCGGCGCGCTGGTCCTGACCTATGGCCTTGTCACCGACCCCGGCGAGGTCGCAACGCAGATGCGTGCGATCGTTCAGCATGTGCCCGCCGACGCTGCCAAGCTGATCGACGACCAACTGACCGGCGTCGTCCAGACCGCAACCGGCAAAAAGGGGTTGGGCCTTGCGCTGGCTCTCGTCCTCGCGCTGTACGGCGCGATGAAGGGAGCGGGTGCGGTCGTTGTCGCCTTGAACGTCGCCTACGAGGTGCCGGAGGAACGCAGTTTCATATGGACGACGTTGATCAACGCGGCGGTGACCGTCGGCGCGGTGCTCGTCGCGATCGCGGGACTCGCCGCCGGCTCGGTCTTCGCCGCGCTGGGCACCGCAGCGGCAGGGCTGCCGCCGGTTGTGGTGATGGCGCTCAAGGTGGTGTCGTGGCTGGTGACGGCCGCTATCGCCGTGACTGCGGTCGCGCTGCTGTACCGCTATGCACCAAACCGCCGCGAAGCCCGGTGGCAATGGGTGACGCCGGGGTCGCTCCTGACGACCGCCGGCTTTCTCGTCGTAACCCTAGGGTTCGGCGTCTACGCCAAGAACTTCGGTCACTACGGTGCCACCTACGGCTCGCTCGGCGCGGTGGTCGTCCTGCTGCTGTGGCTGTACCTGTCGGCGTATGTCCTGCTGATCGGTGCCGAGCTCAATGCCGAGCTTGAGCGTGAAGTAGCGTCGCCCACTCCGGACTAATCCTCGCTCTCGTCATAAGTATGGGCAGTCGAGCTGCGCGGCGGCATGTTGTCGCCTACCGTCGTTCAAAGCGGCCTGAACGAATGGCTAAACTTGGAATTGCCGAACAGTGCTGCGAGTGACGAGTCGGGGCCTCGCCGCGCTCCGCGGGTCCAGACGCCAGTCTGTGTTGCGCCAAATCTCAGGCGCGGATTGGCATTCTTCTGGATCGCGACCAGCCGTCCTATTCCTTGGTCAAGGCATAGATTTCATCGTCGATCAGCGTCGGCGGCAGGATGCCGGGCGCCATCACGCGGGCAAAAATATCCTTCAGCACGAAGGGCTTTCCTTCCACCTCGGCCTCGTGCGAGGCGCGCGCCAAGAGGTGATCCAGCTGGACCTTGCCGATAATGTAGCTGGGGCCGTAGCCAGGCTGGCGTAGGTAAAGGAGCTGCTCGAAGCCGACGAGCTTGCTCTGTGAGTTCGACCAATAGCGCGGTGTCCAGTCGGCGTGGAAATGCCCGGCGCCGGCCAGGTCGATCTCATTGGCTTGAACGTGGAGGGAGGCGAGCCCGCGCGCGGCGCGATTAGCGAGCATGATCCAGACAAGTTCGCGGCCGTGCGGAATGTCGTCGTAGAGCCCTGCCTGCATGACGATCTCCTCCATCGCGGTGGCAAAGCCCTCGGAGCGATCGGCGAAGATGTTGAACAGAGGCGGCGTCTGCCGGATCGGGCTTGCGCGCGGCTCGAAGCGCAGGCGCGCCAGTTCGATCCAGTGCGTCGAATGCGACAGCAGCGGCAATGGATCGAGCGCCGTGACATTGGCGAAGAAGTTGCGGTCTGTGCCTGGTGCAGCATAGCTGCTGGTCTGCGCTGCCATCGCCTGGCGGAAATAGGGCTTGTCCGGGACGAGGCCGGTCGCCACGAGGAAATCGTTGAACTTGGCGGTCTTTGCCTCGGCCATCTGGCGATAGGTGGCCGCCTCGTCAATCGGCGTGATCGGCGGCAGGCTGCGGTTGCGCACTTCCTCCAGCCGCAGCGACGCCAGCGCGCGGTCGAGCTCGCGCTGGAGGAGCGTCACCTGCTGGTCCCAGCTGTAGGGCGATAGATCGACGTGCGCGACGTACCAGTCGTAGTTCGCCTTGCCGATGCCCGAGTGACCGGTCTTCTTCGGGGCCTCGGCGGCGATCCAGTCGGCGAAGCTGTCGGTGGCGTCCTTCGCGTCGCGCACTGCCTGGCGCAGCGCCGGGCTGGCACCGGCGAGCGACGCGGCTTGCTCGCCGGAAAAGGTTCGCATCTTGAGATCACCGCGATCGAGCGCCTCAAGTACCGCGCTCTGCTCGCGGACGGCGCGATCCCCGTAGCGCCAAAGATCGGCGGCGTTGCTGCCGGCTATATTAGCGCGCGCGGCCGTCAGCAGGGCGGGCACGCGGCCGAGCAGCCCGGTCAGCTTGCGGTCGTCCGCGCGCGACAGGGGATAGACAAACTTGAAGAGGTCGATCGTTGGGCTGGCGGACGGCCCTTCGTGTGCCGGAACGTCGCTTTCCTCGCCGAACACGTTCTGGTAGAAACCGGGATCGCGCTCCCATGGCTTCAATACGCGCAGGAAGAAGTCAAAGCCGTTCATCTCGGCCTCGATCAACCGCCAGTCGTTGGTGTCGGCGACGGGCCAACCGGCGGTCGCGATGGCGTTCAAGCGAGCGCGATAGCGGGGAAGGTCGGCGGCTTTCTCCGCCATCGCCGCAGCACTGTAATCGGGGACGCCGGCGCGAATGTCGGGTTGGACGAACGCCCGCCAGTCGGCGAACAGCCTGCCGAGGTCGGCATGACCGGAGACCGCTTGGGCGGCCGCAGGCGATTGTGCCGGGTCCGCTTGTGAGCATGTCGTCGCGGCAAGTGTCGTGACCGCCATCGCCCAGACCAGCCGTCGCATATCTTGTCTCGTGCGTCGCCCCGCAGCGGCATGCCCGAGACTGCCGAGAAGCGAAAGCAAAACACGAACGAACGCCCGGACTCGGGACGGCAGTAGGACCGTCTGAGTATCGGATTGGGGGCGCGAACCGGCCGCGCCTTTCATCGGTGTGCTCGCCAGCGTTCGCAAGAAAGGCGAGGCTGCATTGCCAAGTGGCGACCTCCGCCTTCGACCACTTCAGGCAAGCCTGCGGGACGGCCGCCGGACCATGGTCATGCAAGCCGATTACGAGCACCGAAAATGGGAAGCCCGGCGCGTCACCAGGGTGCAGGCGTTGGCCATCGCAGTTCATCGAGAATGGCATTCTTGACCGACAGCGGCTTGCGCGGCCGGCCCCGCGGGTTGCCGGACTGGTAGGGCTGGAACCGGTGCCGCCGCGGCGGACGGCCGTACCCGCCGCCCTCGGCACCTCCACTCTCATCACTGTCGTTGCGTAGCCATCAAATTGGTGGCTAAGCTGCCGTTATTGCCGCACTAATCAGGCGGTCAATGGTGCGAGGCTGAAAATTCCCTGATAACACCGCGAGACCGCTTCACCACAGACTGCGTCGCGCATCACATAACACCGCCATACATGACGATACGCTCGGTATTCGGACGACCGTGGCCCACCCCGGGCGAATGGCTCAGCCCCGTTCTGATGTCCACCGTACTGCCGGTCCACGCTCTACGCGGTCCGGCGCGGGAACAGACGGCGAATTAGGCTGCGGTCGCGGATGATCTCGTGCGCCGCGTTGTGCCCCGGCGCGCCGGTGACGCCGCCGCCCGGGTGGCTGCCCGACCCGCACAGGTAGAGCCCGGCGATGGGGGCGCGATAGTCGCCGTGGCCGAGCACCGGGCGCGCCGCCCACAGTTGATCGAGGCTCATCCGGCCGTGGAAGATATCGCCGCCGACGAGACCGAAGTTGCGCTCGAGGTCGAGCGGCGAATGGATCTGGCGAGCGATGATCGACGCCTTGAAGTTGGGCGCATGCGCAGTGACGGTCTCGATGATATGGTCGGCGACGTCCTCGCGGACGTCATCCCACGACCGCGCCTTGCCGTCGGCGGCGGGCGGCAGCTCGGGCGCGAATTGCTGACTAAATAGGCTCGCGATGTGCCGGCCCCGCGGCGCGAGGCTGTCGTCGACTGTGGTCGGCAGCATCATCTCGACGATCGGCTCGCGCGACCAGCCGAACGCCTTCGCGTCGATGTAGGCGCGGTCCATGTAGGCGAGCGTCGGCGCGATGACGATGCCGGCGGTGTGGTGCTCGGCGCGTGCCTTGCCGGGCAGAACGGTGAAGTCGGGCAGTTCCGACAGCGCGACGTTCATCCGGAAGGTGCCCGATCCCGCCTGGTAGCCGTCGATCCGCCGCGTGAACATCGGCGGCAGGTCGCTACGATCGACCAACCGGCGGAAGAGGAGCGCCGGGCCGACGTTGGCGGCGACGACAGGTGCGGCGATCTCTCCGCCGCTCTCGAGCCGGACGCCGGCGACCTTGCCGCCGTCGACGAGCACCTTGGCGACCGGCGCGTCGAGGCTGATCTCGACGCCGGCCTCGACGCAGGCTTCGGACATGAACTGCGTGATTGCACCCATGCCACCGACGCTGTGACCCCATGCGCCTTTCTTGCCGTTCACTTCGCCGAAGACGTGGTGGAGGAGGACATACGCGCTCCCCGGCGTGTCGGGGCTGGCGTAGTTGCCGACGACGGCATCAAAGCCGAACGCCGCCTTGACATGGTCGTGCTCGAACCACGCCCTGAGGAAGTCGCTCGCCGACTTGACGAACAGGTCCATCACGTCGCGCTGCGCCTCGACCCCCATGCCGGCGACCCGCCGACCCTGCGCCGCGGCAGCAAGGAGGGCGCGCCAGCCGCCGCCGGCGTTGGGCGGCGTCCGCAGCGACAGGTCGCGCAGCACCCCGGCGACGCGCTCGAGCGCCGCCTCGTAAGCCGGGAGGACGGCCGCATCCTTGGCCGAGAAGCGCGCGAACTCGGCCTGGGTTCGCGCGGTGCCGCCGCCAAGCGTGAGGTAGCCGCCGTCGTGGGGAAAGAAGTTGCTAATCGTCCGCTCGACGATCCGCCAGCCGCGTTCGTGAAGGCGCATGTCGGCGATGACCTTGGGCCGCAGCAGGCTGACCGTGTAGCTCGCCGTCGAATTCCTGAAGCCCGGCGCGAACGCCTCGGTCACCGCTGCGCCGCCGACGATGTGGCGTCGTTCGAGGATGCGAACCTTCATCCCGGCGCGAGCGAGATAGAAGGCGCAGACCAGCCCGTTGTGGCCGCCGCCGATGATCAGTGCGTCGTAGGCTGCGGTCATGCCCGCCGGTATGACGGGCGCGCGAGGCACATCGCTTTCGTCGCGGCGTGGCCCCCTTCAGGCATGCTCCACCCGGCGTCGGAATCGCCGGCGGGAGTCCGCCGCGCGCGGCTCACCGCGACAGGTCGCGGAATACCGACAGGTAGTAGTCGATTGCCGGGCCGATGTTGGCAACCGGCTCGCGCTCGTTGAGGCCGTGGCTGAAGTCGTCCGAGCCCTTGATGAAGAACGGGCTCGCGCCGTAGCTCGGGACATGGTGGTAACGAAACCACATGCTGTCGCTGGCGCCGGCCGACTGGCCGGGAAAGACGGGCACGCCGGGGTAGACCTTCGCCAAACCCTTGGTCACCGCGGCGACGAAGTCGGGGCGCAGCGGCGACGCGTCGTTGGGCACCGCGCCTTCGGTCACGTCCTTGAAGGCAACCGCCGGCTCGGCGGCGACACGCTGCAGCTCGGCCATGATGTCGGCCGGCCGATGTCCCGGGAAGATGCGGCAGTTGACGTTGGCGGTAGCGCGCTGCGGGAGCGCGTTAAGCGCATGGCCGCCGCTGAGCATCGTCGCGACGCACGTCGTGCCGATCATCCCGACCAGCTCGTAACTGGCGGTCAGCGTCGCGATCGCCGCCTTGTCGGTCGGGTCGGCGGCGAAGGCGCGCATCGCCGCTGCCGTCGCCGGGGCCTCGTACTTGGCCGCCTCGACGAAATAGGCGCGCGTGACCGGGTTGATCTCGGGGGTGAAGCGGTACGCGCCGATCCGGCCGAGCGCGCCGGCGAGCTGGACGATGGCGTTGTCGCGGCGCGGCGCCGACGAATGGCCGCCGGGGTTGGTCACGGTCAGCTCGAAGTCGGCGTAGGTCTTTTCCGCCCCCTGCCACGTCCAGTAGAGCGGCTTGCCCGTCGTCTCGTCAAGAACGCCACCGCCGCCGTCGATGTTGAGAACCAGCTCGGCGTCCTTGAGCTTGTCGGCGATCAGGGCCGAGGTCTTCATCGCCGTCTCCTCGTCGCCGGAGAACTCGATGACGATCGTCCGGCGCGGGTGATAGCCCTCGCGACGCAGCTCGATCAGCGCGGCGACCGCGGTGGTTCCGTCGAGCTTCATGTCGGTCGCGCCGCGGCCGAAGAGGTAGCCGTTCTCGATCACCGGCGTGAACGGGTCGCGCTGCCAGTCGGCCGGGTTCGCCGCGACGACATCGATGTGGCCCGAGATGACTAGCGGCTTCAGGCCGGGATCGGTGCCGGGCCACGTCGCGATCAGATAGGCGGTGTCGTCGACCGGGGTGACCGTCACGTCGCCGTCGCCCCAGCCGCCGGCGACCAGCGCTGCCTTGTAGAGCGCGGCGACGCGCGGCGTCGCATCGCCCGCGCCGCGCACCGATGGCAGCGCGATCGCCGCGCGGCCGAGATCGAGCGCCTGGCACTCGGCTTGTGGATGCGTCGCGGGCGTCGCCAGTGCCGCAGCAGCGATGCCGAACATCGCCCCGGTCGAGCCGATCTTCCAAAGCCGCATGTGCTTGCTCCACACTGGCATGGTGACACCTACGGAACGGGTCGCCGACAGAAACACACACTACAAATCAACGACTTGTTCGCCACAAGGTAGCCTGCCGAAGAAGCCTTTGTACCACCGTTTGGTACGCATCGACCGCGTGT
Organism: uncultured Sphingomonadaceae bacterium; assembly: GCA_964246245.1. Lineage (GTDB taxonomy): Bacteria > Pseudomonadota > Alphaproteobacteria > Sphingomonadales > Sphingomonadaceae > Polymorphobacter_B. The sequence continues at coordinate 4,258 of CAXTQJ010000035.1, read as the reverse complement.
CGCGCAAGTTGGTTTATCATGGGCGACCGTGACTCTCGCAACCACAAGCGGCAGCGCCGCGTGCCGTAGAATGGACGTCTCGTCGCCCCACGCCACGACGGCCTGCGTTAAAGAAGGGTTTTCATTCCGGCTGCGCTGCCATCTGTATTCTATTGCGGCGACAACCGGCTGGCTGCCGACATTCCGGTGGCTGCCCGCTCGAACCCGGCAGCCAAATCATCCGCAGGTGCCCCTCAAGACGGACGAGATAGCCGTCGGCCAAGATGAAATGACCCATGCTGCGAGCATAGTTACGCGGCACGATCCTCAGCATGGTGTCGTGTTCGCCGACCCAGAATTGGCAGTCGGTGATAATCCGGTTGATCGTCATGTCGGCGATGGCCACCATCACGCTGGCCGGGGTATCGGCGAGGGTAGTCTCGTCGAACAAGACCCCGAGCGCTGCATGGCCCTGATTAACTAGGGTCATGAGCTCTTCGATCGCCAGACCCACCGCTTGGTTCGTTCCGACCGTGCAGCTCAGTGCATTGCCATACTCTGCACCATGGGGATGTTGGGTCGTTCCCATCTGGAGAATGACCTTGGCATAGGCGTTCATCGTCGCCAGCAGTTCCGGCGCGAGCGGCTTGAGGTCGGTCATGGTCAGGCACTCCCTTGGGTTGCGAGGTCCACCCGGTTTTCCCTTCCCGGCTAGCTCTCGCTTCCCTGCTCAAAACCATCTTCCCTTTCCGGATTGGGGCCGGTGATCACGTGCTGGACACGGAGACGATCTCGGCCTAGCGTCATCGCGCTTCTCGATCTTGATCGTGAGAGGGGCCCGCACTCGCGGCGACACAGGATCTCGGCTACGGTCGGGCGGCCTGCGGAATAAAAGACCTTTGGGGAATACGCAGGGCGCGTGTTCCTGTGTCGCGCGCGATCAACCGTCCCGGCTGTCGGGGCGGTGCGGTCAACGCAGAGGAATACCTGAGGTGCTGCTAGATCATGTTCTCGACGTCGGCGCACCGCGGCGACGAATGTCTGCCGCGCAGTTGTTAGCTGCGAGTGTTATCGCTGTGTTGGCTGCCGTACCGGCTGCTGCCAACATCACCTACATCGGCGCACGGAGTATTGGTGCCGGTGGCGTCGACCTGCTGATCACGACCGACGGCCGCACCGGTGTGCTCGCCGCCGCTGATGTGCTGGGGTGGACGGTGACGCTGCACGACTCGACCTCGGCGTTCCCGCTGCGGACCCTGACCAACGACGGCGCCGGAAGTGTGACCGTCCACCTCTCCAGCCGCAC
>CAXTQJ010000035.1:0-2963 GCA_964246245.1 uncultured Sphingomonadaceae bacterium | reverse complement strand
CGCCGGCAGCGCGGTCAGCGCGGTCAGCGCGACATCGAGTGCGCTCAGCTTCACCTACGGCCTCGGTGACTTAGAGTTCGACGCCAACTTCACGGTCAGGCCTTTCTACCAGCTCGTCAGCTCAGCGTGCAGCACGGGCTACTTCGGCGAGACCCGCGCCTGCGAAGAGTTCGATACGGGCAACGACTACTCGAGCCAGCACGTGCAGAATGTCTTTCACCCGGTAGGCGAACCGCGATCATCGCCACCGCCGCGGCCACCGGTGCCGTCCCCGAGCCGGCGGCCTGGGCGCTCATGGTCGTAGGGTTCGGCTTCGTCGGCGCGATGCGGCGGCGGAGGGCCGTCGTTCTTGCCTGAGCGCATCGAAGCGAAATTCTAGGAAGGCGGGCCGGGTTAAATGCGGCACGGGTAGGCCGATCGCGCCGACTTATGCCGGATCACCGCCCGACCAGCTGGCGACCGGTCGCAATGCCGGTGAACGGGCCAGCGCGTCGGGGGTGATGACGGCGCGGTCGCCGATCAGCGGGATGGTCAGCGCCGTGCGGCGGACCCCGGTCCAGCGGACCCCAGCGGCGCGAAGCACGTCGAAGGCTAGCTCGGAGCAGTAGAGGGCGCTCCGATCGTCGGCATCGAACGCAAAGTCGAATGGCACCTGCCTCCGCACAAGATCGACGGCGACCGCGTTGACCGCCGCCGCGTCGACGGCGTCCCGCGGTCGCATGACGAGCACCGCCGACGTCGTCGGCTCGTCGACGAACGCGGCGATGCCGTGCAACGCGGCGTGGCCCGTGCCAAACGGGCTGTCGTCGATTACCATCAATTCCCCGGTCGGGGTGGCCACGACGACGCCCACATGGCTAAACCGGCCAGCGCGCCCCGAGCGCTGGCGGACGGCTTCGCCGATCAAGTCCGCCGACGCACGGAACACAACGTCGCCGACCTGCGGCGTCCAGTGCTGCAAGAGTATCGAAGGCGGAAGCGTCTCGGGGTGGACGGCGGTTAAGGACGTTGACGCGGGACTGAGCCGGTCACTCGCCACGAATAGCATAGCGATCGCAATGGTCGTGGCCCCCGCGACGCGGACGACCTTCACCGAGATGGCTGTCTTGGTCCTCGCCAGTCCACTCCGCTTGCAGATTACTTGCTTGGCTCGCGCGCCTGAGGTCGGCGGCAGCAGCCGTCACCGCCGGCGCGACCGTCCGCGTCACCTGCGATCCGGCCGAGATCGGGCCGGGCGGCCGCAGCGTGTCGCCGATCGCCACCTCGACCTTCGCGATCGGCAGACCAGCGCTTCAGCCGCCAGCTGACCAAGCGTGCTGTACGTACCCGACCCCATGTCGTGCGTGCCGCACTCGACCAGCAGGTTTGCCGCGGCGTCCAGCCGTAACCGCACCGCACAGGGCTGGCGGCGCGCGGGGTAGGAAGCGACGCCCACGCCGCAGCCGACCAGCAGCCGTCCCTCACGCCAGCCCTGGCCGCGTCCGTCGTGCCAGCCGAACTGCTCGGCGCCACGGCGCAGGCGCTCGGCGAGGCCGTTGCTCGACCAGGGGCAGGCCGGTCACCTGGTCGCGCTCGGCGATGTTGCGGAGCCGCAACTCGACCGGGTCCATTCGCAGTCGCTCGGCCAGTTCGTCCATCGCCGATTCGAGCGCGAAGCTGCCGGGGGCCTCGCCCGGCCCGCGCATCGGGATCGGGTGCGGCTCGTCCGTCGGCGCGAGACGGTGTTCGGTCACGACGTTGGCGCAGCGGTACACCCACTGCGACACCATCCCGACCGGATCGGCGTGCTCGGCATGGGTCGAGGTCTGTGCCAGCGTGCGGTCCTCGATCGCAAGGAGTCGCCCGTCCGCGTCCGCCCCGATCGTCACGTCCTGCTCCGTCGCCGAGCGGCGGCCGGCCAGTGTGAACAGCTGTGCGCGCGTGTGTTCGAAGCGCACTGGCCGGCCCGTCCGCCGCGCCGCCAGGATGGTCCATAGCAGCCATGGGAACCAGAGCTGGCCTTTGCATCCAAATCCGCCGTCCAGGAAGCGCGACACCACGCGGACGCGCTCGGGCGGGAGGCCAAACGCATGCGCGATCACACCACGAGTGCCGAACGCCGCCTGCGTGCAGGTATGCACGGTGACATCGTCGCCTTCCCACCAGCAGACGCCGACGTGCGGCTCGAGCGGATGGTGATTGTTGGTTACGGTCCGATATTTGGCCCGCACAACATGCGCCGCCCCGGCCAGCGCCGCTTCCGGCTCGCCACGCCGGATCGCCGCCGCCGCGCGGACGCCGCACATCGCGGGCGCGTAGATGGCGGCGTTTGGGTGCTGGGCGCCGACCACCGGTGGCAACCTCTCGTAGTCGACCATCACCGCGCGCGCCGCCGCTTCGGCGTTGAGAGCGGTGTCAGCCACGATCATCGCAATACCCTGGCCCGCGAAGTGCACCTCGTCGGCGCGGATCAAAGCGGTCGCGGCGGACTGACGCAACGTCTGCGCGTCCGCTGTGCCGATCAGGTCGACAAACCCCGGGTAGTCCCGCGCGCCGGCGGCGTCGATCGACCGGACGCGGCCGCGCGCGATCCGCGCCTCGACCAGAGCAGCGTGAAGCATGCCCGGCGGCAGCACGTCCCCCTCGTAGGCGAGTGCGCCGGTTACCTTGCCCAGCCCCTCGAGACGTCCAGCAAAATCGACCGCCGCTTTCATGGACTTGCGCTCCGGATGCCGGCGAGGACGATCGCGAGAATCCCCGACCCGGTGCCCCGTGCATAGTGGTGTTCAACAGCGCGATCACGTCCGCGGCGTCCACCCCCGCCCGCGCCGCGCCCGCCGCCTGGGCGCGTTCGAGGAAGCCGGTGAGCACGACGCGGGCGCGCCGGCGCTGCGCTTCCAACCGGTCCGGATGGCGCGCGAACAGCGGCTCCAGCTCCGATAGCAACGCACGCTTGGTGACGAGCAGATCGACATAGGCGGCGC
>CAXTQJ010000034.1:0-17002 GCA_964246245.1 uncultured Sphingomonadaceae bacterium | reverse complement strand
CGCACGCGAGTTCGGTGCCAGCGGCACCCTGAGCGTCGACGACACGACCGCCGACGACGGAAACGACCTGTGAGCCGCGCCGGCTTCGGACCGCAACCCGCGCACAGGTCTGGCCGTCGTGCCGTTGACCATGCGGATCAGACGGCGGGAGACCGTGGCGCGGCCGCCCTGAAGGCGGCGAAGGCGATCTGGGTCCCGCATCCCCCGCAGGAGTCCAACGCCGCCCGCATCGTCCGCCTGCTCGACGACAACGACGGACTGCGCGGACGGCCGATGGACGGCCTCCGCCTCAGCCAGGATTCGCATGCCGGGAAGACCAGCATGATGGAGAGGGCCAGGGGCATGCTCGCCGAGCGCCGCCGGCGGAACGGCCTGCCGGCGAACCCCCACGAGCTCCTCATCGTGGGACTGGACAAGAGAATTTCGCTTAAGTCCGTCTACCAGGACATCCTGCTCAAAATGGGCGACGACAACTGGCAGACGGGCTCGGAGAAGGTGCTGCGCCAGCGCATCGACGAGTTCGTGCCCCGCCTCGGCACCAAGGGCATCTGCATCGACGAGGTGCAGCACCTCCGGAGCGAGAAGGGCGCGGTGACCGACGTGACCGACGCCCTGAAGCGCCTCCTCGACCTCGGCATCGCGCCGCTGATCTGCGTCGGCGATCTCGACTCGCTGCCGTTCTTCCAGCGCAACAAGGCGCTCGCCGCCCGGCTCGGCATCCCCATGGACCTGACGCCGCTCGGAACCCGGAGCGGCTCAGAGGCGGCCGACTTCAAGTCGTTCTGCCGACGGTACGACGATGCGCTCGTCGCCCGCGGAGCGGTCGCGACCAGCCCGGGGCTCACGTCGGCAGAGATGCTGACCGGGCTCCACGCCGTGTCCGGGGGACACGTCGGCCGCGTCGCGCGCATGCTCCAACACGCCGCGAAGAACGCCGCGATGCGCGGCGCCGTCACCATCGAGAGGTACGACCTGTCGTGCGTAGCGCGAGCCTACGCCGTTCCGATGTGGATCGATCACGATCCCTTCTCTGGATGCCGCTGATGACCGCAGACCCGGCGGAGCCGCGAATCGAGCGCGCACTCACGATCGGCAGTCCGGCGAAGCAGGCCACCTGGCGCGAGGTGATGAAGCGGAGGATGCGCATCAAGATCGAGCCGCACCCGGGCGAGAGCCTTCCTGGCGTGATCTGCCGCTCGACCCGGGTTAACGTCCTGGAGGAGAACAAGCACCTGCTGGCGATGGCGGGGATCGAGATCTTCAATCCCGCTCTGCTTGCTGTCGGCACCCGGCGGGAGCTGGCGCGCCTGGCCGAGGTGATCGGATGCCCTGAAGCCGCGCTCCGGGCATGCGCAACGCCGTATGTCGAGGAGGGCACCCGGACTGAGGGCGTGACGGCCGGCGACGGAATCCTACGTCGGACGGACCTCCACCTGCAGAGCCGCCGCATCTCGCCGCTCTCGCTGCGGCACTCGGACCACCACCGCGCGTCATGGCTCGTCAACCTCCTGCCGTACTGTCCGGAATCGCTCGAGCTGCTCCGCGACGACTGCTCGGAATGCGGCGCCGAGCTCCGGTGGCGCAACTCGTACGACGCCGCCCGCTGCGACAGCTGCCGGTCGATCGTGGCCCCGACCGCGGGGGATCCGCTCGCGCCCGGCCTCGCCGACGACTACCGCCTATTCGCATCCCTGGTCTCGACGATACCGCGGGAGCGGCAGGCGGCCCTGGCCTGTCTCCCGCCGGAGGTGTGCGCACTCGATCCGCTGGCGCTCGTCGACCTGTGCCTCCAACTCGGATCGCTCTGCCGGCAGGACTCGTTCTACAGGAGGCGGCTGGCGTTCCACCACCTCGATCCCGCGATCCTGGGCTCCGTCGCAGCGGGCGGTGCGGCGCTGCTCAGAGGGTGGCCCGACGAAGCCGTCAACAGGTGTCGCGCCTTGGCCGAAGACCTGCGCCGCGCCGGCCGGCCCTTCTACCAGTTCCGCGACGCCATCAAGCGGCTCGGCGACGGCTGTCACTCGCGACCGTCTCAGAAGGCCCTGGTCCGAGAGGCTTTTCCGGATCTGTTCGGCAGCTTCAACCGCAGCTTCGCGCCGGCGGAAGCGATACTCATCTCCACCGAGGCGTGCCGGGCGACATCGCTGTCGGGCTGCGACATCAGAAGGTTGCGGGACGCCGGGGTGATCCGCGCCCGGGAGCTGCCGTGCGGATCGGGAGAACGGACGAGACACCAGCATGACCGGGGGGACGTCCTCGCAGTCGCCGAAGCCATGCGCGACATCGTGCCGGCGGCCAGCGTCGCCTCCCGCCTCGGCCTGCCGGTCTACGCGGTCGAGCAGATGTGCTGCGCGGGTCTCGTTCGTCGCGCCGATCACCCGGCCGTGAGGTTGCTGAGGAAGAGGCTTCACGTCACCGAAACGAGTGCGGAAGCCCTGACCCGCATGCTGACCGACCGGGCGCGGAGCGGGACGCCGCCGCCCGGGAACGTCCCGCTATTCCTCGCCACCCGGGGTCTGGGCGGGCGGATGAAGCCCTGGGCGGCGATGGTCGACGCGCTCGTGAACGAACGCATCCCGTACTGGAACGGCGGGGGCGCCGACTTCCTAATGCGCACCCTCGTCCTGCCCGATGCCATCCAGGATTTCGTATCGGTGACTTTCGATGAAAGCGAGTATCCCGAGTTTCCCTTCTCTATGCGCATAACGGGTGAGGACGCCGGCGATGTCCTCAACGTCGGTGACATGGAGATGAACCGCGCCAAGCCTGGCTTGAGCCGCGCAATGGTATCCAACGAAAAGCCGCACTGGTCGCGGACCAAAGTCCTACTACTCGCCGAGAAGGCGATATCGAGCAGCGAGGTCGCGAGCCGGACCGGCCGCTCCGTCTCCTGGATCCGCGCGCGGATAAAAGCAGCGGGAATAGGGTCGGAGATTCTGGGATGGTCTCGCGCTGAGGTTGAAAGTCTGGCGTGGATCAATGATCGACCGGCAGAAACGCGGCAGCCTGCGACGGGAGGCGATCAGCACGAATTTGGGTAAGCAGGAAGAAATTGGATCACGCGGTCAGATCTGCTTGCAACCAAGGTCCGGAAGGTCACCTATGCTTGTCGGTCCAACGCTCTTGTGCCGCGCTTTCGACGTTGCCACGGTCATTTTAAGCTTGTGCCCACGATATCGCGCAGTCAGTCAGCCAGTCCGCAGCGTGATGGCGTACCTCCCAGTCGAATTCGGTGATCTGGAGAGTATGGTCTCAAGGTCGCGCGCGCCCTTGCGCCGAGCGACCAACTGCCGTCCCGCGGATCGACGCTAGTCCGGCCTCGAGCTGAACTGTAGCGGCCACGCCATGGTCGCCACTGATACGTCCGCGCCTTATTGCGGGAAGCCCCGGCCGGATCCCGGGCACCGGTAAGCGGCCGACATGCCTATTTAGGCAATCGACGCGCGGGGCGTGAACGGGCAGCGGAAGAGCAGTTCGTTTCAAGGGGTCCACCATGCGCCAGTTGCTGCCGTTTATCGCTCTCGCCGCTCTCGTCGCCGCAGCGCCGGCACTGGCCGACGAAGAGTGCCCCGACGGTTGCGGCAACCCGACCCCGCCGTCACCGCCGAGCAAGCCGACCATCTATCGGACGGGGAGCGTCGACGGCTTATACCGGGTGTTCACTGCCAACGACGATATCGTCTATGGCTATGTCCAGAATGGAACGACCGGGACGTCCGGCGGCGGTGCTTTCCATCCGATCGGCCCTGACGGCACGGTCAGCGATGGCAGCGCCCAGTCGAATGTGACGCTGAAATACACGGTCGCTCCCGACGACGCGACGTCGCAGACTTCGGCGTCGGCTGGGTTCGGCCTCTACGCCGCTGCCACGCTGTCCAACAGCTATCTCGTCGAGCTCCACGCCCGGAACGCCGCCGCCTATGCCGTCCTCAACCAGTTTCTGTCGACCAGCGGCGCGATCGCCTCGATCCACGGCCACTACACGCTGGGTACGACGGGGGTCGGCTATGCCGGAGCCTACGTCTCGACCGGAGCCGGTGGCACCTCGACCGGCGTCGACGTCGATCCGTCGCTCCAGCGCAGCACCGGCGCGACGTGCAACGGCAGCGGCTATTACGGCCCCGGCGACGCGGCGTCGTGTACGACGACGAACTATGACCTTGACCTGAACTTCATCGCCGGATCGAGCTTCACCAACGGCGATCCGCTGAGCGTCTATAGCACCATCGGTTTGGGCACGACCGTTCAGGGCGGGGCCTATGGCGGCCAGCCTGGGGGCACCGCCACCGCCTTCCTCGATCCGACGATCACGCTCAACCTGCCGTTCAACACCCCGCTCTACCAGCTCAATGTCGGTAGCGCGATTACAGTGCCGAGCGGGCCTACCGGCTCGGTGCCCGAGCCAGCGGCGTGGGCGCTGATGGTCGTTGGCTTCGGCGTCGTCGGCGGAGCGTCGCGTCGGCAGCGGACGCGCTCGGTCGCCGCCTGACCGCAACCGGCCGGCGCGCCGCGGCCGGCACAACCCCTGACGGTGTTGGACCCCAGAGTCGGCCGCTCAGGGTACTCTAGTCACATACCAGCTTCTGCCGCTCGTTCAGCTTCAAACCGTGCTTGGCTCGGCCAACTCCCTCAGCAGTGTCGGTGAACCTTGTTGAAGCCGCCGCTGATCGTTGGCCACCGCGAGTACCCGAGCTGACCCGACCTGCTACGGCAGGTGCCAAGCGGGCTTCGCAAGACGCTCCGCCAGGTAGTCGAATAACGCCGCCACCCGTGCGCTGCGAGCGCGGGTGGTAGGGGTCGTGAAATAGAGGCCGCCGGTCTTCATCGTCCAGCCGGGCAGCAGCGCTTCGACCTGCCCCGACCGGATCAGGTCCGTGGCGATGAACTCCGGCAGCTCGGCGACCGCCGCGCCGGCCAAGACTGTCGGGATCAAGGCTTCGGCGTTGGTGGCGCATAGCGGCCCGTCCGGCGTAACAGTCGCCTCCTCGCCTGCCGCGCTCGTAAATTGCCAGACGGCGCGACGTGCGAGCGAGTATCGAAGACAGCGATGCGGCTCGAGCTCACCGGGGCTGTCCGGCCGCCCGTGCCGCTCGAGGTAAAGTGGGGCGGCGACAACGAACCGTCGAACCGACGCGAGTTGCTTCACCACCAGCGAGGAGTCTTCCAGCACTGCGATCCGTAGCGCGGCGTCGAAGCCGTCGCCGATCAGGTCGACTTGCTCATCGCCAAGGTGAAGATCGATTCCGATCTCTGGATAACGGCTGAGGAACTCAGGCAGGAGCGGCGCGACCCAGCGCACCCCGAACGACATCGGCGCCGTGAGCCGGATAGTACCCCGCGGGGATCGCGACCATTCAAGGGCGTCCGCCTCGATGCGCTCGGCCTCCGCAGCCATGCGTCCGGCTCGCTCGGCCAATCCCTGGCCCAGCTCGGTAAGGGCGAGACGGCGCGAGTTGCGGTTGAATAGGCGGCCCCCGAAGCGATCCTCCAACCGCGACACCGCGCGCGACACGGTCGCGACAGAGACGCCAAGCCCGCGCGCCGCAGCCACATAGGACCCGTCGTCCGCCACTCGGGCGAACATGGCTAGAGCTTCGAAATCAGGAAGAGCGGTCATCTGCGATCTCGCAACGATGCCTTGCAGACATGACTATTTTGCAATGTGCAGCAAGCCTCCATTTGCCGACCGGACAAGGGCGACGGTGAACGACAGTGGGCGTCGTGTGGCGCGGAACGGCACGACGAGCGCGCTGTCGCTCGCCGCGCGAATCCGGCGCTGCGGTCCACGCCCGGCAGCCAGGAAGGAAAGCAGCATGAGCAGGCTCAAGGACAAGATCGCAATAATCACCGGCGCGAACAGCGGCATCGGACTGGCCTGCGCCAGGCGTTTCGCCCGCGAGGGCGCACGGGTATTCATGGTCGGGCGACGCCAGGCGGAACTCGATCGGGCGGTGGCCGAAGTGGGCGGCACGGCACGGGGCGTCCAGGGTGACGTCGCCAGCCTGCCCGACCTCGACCGGCTATACGGGATCGTACGCGCGGAGGCGGGGCGTGTCGACGTGCTGATGGCCAATGCCGGCGTAGGCGAGTTCGCGGCGCTGGCCAACATCACGGAAGAGCAATTCAATCGCGGCTTCGCGACCAACGTAAAAGGCACGCTGTTCACCGTGCAGAAGGCGCTGCCGCTGCTCGTCGATGGCGCTTCGGTGATCCTGACCGGTTCGACTGCGGCCGTCACCGGTGCGCCGGCATTCAGCATCTACGGCGCCAGCAAGGCCGCGGTGCGCAACTTCGCGCGGGGCTGGATCCTCGATCTCGCGCCCCGCCGCATCCGGGTGAATGTCCTTGTTCCCGGATCGACTTCCACCCCCGGGCTCCATGGCCTGTCGGATACCGACGAAAATGACCGGCAGTTCGTCGCGGCGGCCAAGGCGGCAACGCCGCTCGGGCGCTTGGGCGACCCCGACGAGATCGCCGCCGCCGCGCTGTTCCTCGCCTCCGACGAGAGCAGCTTCGTCAACGGCAGCGAGCTGTTCGTGGACGGCGGCTCCGCCCAGATCTGAAGGAAAGCATCATGAGCGTTATCAGATTCGAGCAGACCGGTGCGGTCGGACACGTCATCCTGTGTGATCCGCCCGAGAACCAGATCAGCCGGCGCTGGGCCGATGGTCTCCGCCACGCCGTGCACCAGGCGAGCGCAGCGGGCGTGCGCGCCCTTGTCGTGCGCGCCGAGGGTCCGAACTTCGGCACGGGCGGCGACGTCGCCGAATGGCCGGGCAAGGACGTGGACTGGTTTCACACATTCATCGACGAGGTGAACCAGGCCTATCGGGCGATCGAGGCGCTGCGCATCCCAACGGTTGCGGCCGTCCGCGGCAAGGCGGTCGGCGGCCATTTCGAGCTGGTGCTGCATTGTGACCTGATCGCCGCCGCCGACACCGCCTCATTCCATGCGATCGAGACCCGCACAGGCATGGTCCCGCTCGCAGGCGGACTGCCGCGATTGGCCGAACGGATCGGCCGCGGCCGTGCAGCGGAGCTTGTCCTCATGGCCGAGCCGGTCGGCGGCACGCGAGCGGCAGAGATCGGCCTAGCGACTAGGGTCGTCGCAGACCCAGAGGTGGATGCCGCCGCGCTCGCGCTTGCCACGCAACTGGCCGGTGGGCCGACGCTTGCCTATGGCGCGGCGCGGGCTCTTCTGAAGGCATGGTCGGCCGGCGGCGTCGCCGGGGCCGACGACCTGCTGCTGGACCTCGCCATGCGGCTATTCCAGTCGAAGGACGCACAGCAGGCTTTCGCCGCGTTGAAGGCGGCGATCGCCGCCGGTGGCGACAAATCGGGAAGCGAAGCCGACGCTGAGATCACGTTCGCGGGCAGCTGACGCTGCACCCGTCTTTAGGCCGATCTATTCAGACTAACGGAGACTTCATGAGCATCGAGAACAACATCACCATTGCCAAGACCCTGCTGGAGGGAATCGGCGGCGGCCACAATCCGGACGAGATCGCGAAGCCGTTCGCCGAGGACCTTGTCTTCGAGATCCAGGGCGACGACGGCGCGATGCCCTGGATCGGCCGCAAGACCGGGCGCAAGGCGATGGTCGACTTCCTGAGCGATCAGCGCGCGATGACCGAGTCCGTGGCGTTCGACGTCGAGGACGTGCTCGCCAGCGAGAACCGCGCGGTGGTCGTCGGCTCGCTGAGGAGCCGGATCAAGGCCACGGGCAAGGTCACCGCCTCCCAATTCGCGATCGTTCTGACGATCTCGGCACAGACGATTATTCGATTCCAGATGCTGGAGGACAGTTTTGATCTCGCAAACGCGGCGCGCTGACCGATGCGATGCAACGCACTTCAAGCCCGGCCGGCCTGCGCCGCCCTTCAGCGTGCGCCCGCGATGTTGAAGCCACCATCAGCCAGAATGCTCTGCCCGGTGACATAGCGCGCCGCGTCCGTGCACAGCCAGACGGCCACGTCGCTGATGTCGTCCGGCAGCGCGTTGCGCTTCAAGGCCGTGTGAGCGGCAGCGGCTTCCAGCATCGGTTCGGGCATGTTCTCGCTCATCGCAGTCAGCGTCAGTCCAGGGCTCACGTTGTTGATGCGAATGCCGTCGCCGCCCACCTCCAGTGCCAACACGCGCGTCATTGCGTCCAGGGCCGCCTTGCTTGCAGCGTATGCCGAAAGGCCCGCCGTTCCACCCGTCGCGCTGATCGACGAGGTGTTGACGATCGCCCCGCCGTTGCCCGCCGCACGCATTGCTGCGATCTCATGCTTGAGAAGCAGCCAAGCACCGCGGGTGTTGATCGCGATCACCTGATCGAACTGCGACACGTCCATCCGTTCGATGGGGGCGAAGGCGGACATGCCCGCATTGTTGAAGGCGATGTCCAGCCGTCCGAACCGCGATACTGTCGCATCGACGAGTCGACCGACGGCGGCTTCGTCGCTGACGTCGGTCGCCACCACCAGCCTGGTTCCGGCCGACGCGGCGATCTCGTCTGCGACCTGCTTAAGTTCGGCCTCGCGTCGACCGGCGAGGACGACCGATGCACCATGACCGGCGATGGTCAGCGCGGCAGCGCGACCGATGCCGGTGCCGGCGCCTGTGATGATGGCCACCTTGCCGGCAAGAGTTCCGTTGCCGGTAGTGTGAGTGGAGTTCGAGCTCATGATAATTCCAATTCGTTATGCTGATGAGATGAAGAGTCAGGTGATGAGCGATTACGGTGGGCGCGGGGTCCGGATGACCACGGCTGCGGTGTTGCCGCTCCCCTAGGGCCTTGAGCGCATCCGCTGGCGAGGGCGACCGTGCCCTCAGGTCAGGCTGAGGACCTGTTTGCCCCTGCGCCTTCCGGTTTCCATGGCTCGATGAGCGTCACCGATGCGGGCCAAGGGATAGACGCCGTCGACGATCGGCCGGATCGTTCCGCAGTCCACATAGCCGGCTAGGTCGGAGAGCAGTTTGGTGTCTGGCTTGGCGCTGAAGAAGCGGACCCGACGGCTGCCGTGGATGCGCGACAACGCGAAGCCTGCCATTGAGCGCAAGGGGTGTTTGGGATCGGGGACGATCGCAGCCATCCGCCCCGTTCTCGTGAGCCGCCGCCGCCACGCGCCCGCGTTGCTGCCCACCGCGTCAAAGATCGCGTCGAAGGCCGGCAGGTTGGCGGGGCGGGTCTCGGCATAATCGAACGAGGCGTCGGCGCCGAGTTCGCGCACGAAGTCCACGTTGGCGGCGCTGCTCAGCCCGGTGACGTGGGCGCCCATCGCCTGTCCGAGCTGGACCGCGATGCTGCCGACCCCTCCGCTTGCGCCGCGCACCAGCAGCCTCTCGCCGCGCCGCACCTGCAGGATGTCGCGCAACGCCATAATGGCGGTCGCTCCGACCACCGGCAGTGCAGCAGCGTGGACGGGCTCAAGGCCCTCCGGGCTGTGCGCGATGTTGGCTGGTGCGACAGTGACAAACTCGGCCGCACTCCCGAGCCGGTGCAGCGGCATGACGCCCCAGACCCGATCGCCCGTCCGAAACCGTGGGTCGTCATCCGCGGAGGTTGCGATCTCTCCGACGAAGTCGAGCCCGGTGCGCTTTGGGAAGCTCCGCCCGGTGAACATCTTCATGCCGCCCGAGCGAACGAGTATGTCGTAGCCGTTGATGCTCATGGCACGGACACGGACCAGCACTTCGTTGCCCGCGGGGACGGGAACGTCGATCATCGTCTCCCGGAGCACCTCGGATCCACCATAGCTGTCGTACGTCGCGGCTCTCATTTTCGTCATCGGTTCGCCTTTTTGGTTGAGCCGGCGAACGGCTCCACTCGATCGGCTGACATCGTGAGCGCTGCTGCGACACGATGGACAATACCGATGTTATAAGCTATCACTCCGCTCACATCAATCGAAATAATAGCCTATAACATTTCAGGGGATCGTTAGTGCCCGCGGCAGCGAAGGCCAAGTATCACCACGGGGACCTGCGCCGTGATCTCCTCCAGGTGGCTCGGGAAGAGATCGCGTTGCACGGCGCGCACGGGGTCTCGCTGGCATCGCTGGCGAGACTCGCTCGCGTCAGTCAACCCGCGCCCTATCGCCACTTCGCGGATCGCGGAGCGCTTCTAGAGAGCGTCGCGGCCGAGGCGTTCCAGGCGTTCACGCGATCGCTGGTCGATGCGATGGCAAGTCGGCCGCCGGTCGAGGCGCTGGCGTTCCTGGCGTCGGCCTATGTGACGTTCGGCGAAGCCAACACGGAGATCTACCGGCTGATGTTCGCATCGCGACTGACCCCGCAGGCTGCCACGGGAGGAGAGCTGGACAGTGCGTCCAACGCGTCGTTCGACGTGCTTCGCACCGCAGTCGCAGCCGCGTATCCGACTAACGGCTCTGACGACATCGCCTTTTCGATCTGGGCTCAGCTACACGGGCTGGTCATGCTGAAGGCGGACGGCTTCATCAAGAGTTCGCTGGGCCGCTTGATTGTCCTGCCGCGCGCCAACGACGATTGCCGTGGCCGAGTTGCAGGCTCGGGGGGATGAGGTCCGGGTCAGTGACCTTTACGCCGATGGGTGGAAGGCGGCTGTCGATCGATCGGACTTTTAGGCCGTGACACCGGACGAGCGGCTGCGGGTGGCCGGTGCATCAGGCCAGGCCTTCGCCGCCGATGCACTGACGGAGGACGTGAAGGCCGAGCAGGAGAAGCTGCTCTGGGCCGACACGCTGACCTTCAGAGATAACAGCGCGCAGAAACGAGCTTGAAGATCGACGCCGTAGCGGTTACGGTTGACAAATGAACCGAGTGGCCACATCCTTTTCTAAACAACAACGCCGTAGTCTTCCGGCGGTATCTGTGCGCGCATTCGGTATTTGGGATGACTAAATAGGTCTCTCGGATCGATACGCTGACCACCCCGCCCAGTCGGCGGGGTTTTTTATGCCGGTTGGGCCTTATCGAAGGAACACCGGACAATGATTTTTTCTGATGAAGACACCATTAAACGGATCGCGCTCGGCGTGATCGATCGCACCCTGCCCAAGACCGACTGGACCCATGCCGGTCATTTCGCGGCCGCCCTTTGGTTGTGCCGGTATCGTTGCGATCTTACCCAGGCCGAGGAAATCCGGTCGCTCATCTATCGCTACAATGAAGCGACCAAAACTGCCAACTCCGATAGCAACGGATATCACCATACGATTACGCTCGCATCGATGCGTGCAGCGGCCGACCATCTCGCAAGTCATCCGGCGGATGCACCGCTTCACATGGTGCTGGTAGCTCATGGCGTCCGAACATGGCAGACCAGATTGGCTTCTTGCCCACTGGACCCGTGATCTATTGTTCAGCGTGCCGGCTCGACGCGACTGGATCGAACCGGATATTGCTCCGCTTCCCTTCCGAGTTGCTTACGGCATGTTCGTGACCGGTCGGCATCGTTCCCGACCGGAAGGCTCATAGCTTCTGACATCTGGCGGCATATCGAGATTTGCCGATTGCAAAGCCCGTTCAGTCGCTCGCGTGGTTTGAGCAGTACGCACCCTCTTCCAACGGACCGGCTTGGCGAAACCATCCGGACCCGGCTAAATGATCTTTACGTCGAGGGCTAGATGATGAACTTCAACGGCCGCTGTCGGTGTGGCGCATGTTCATACGAGATTGCGATCGATGCACTCCCTCGCGTCTACGCGTGCCACTGCCATGTCTGCCAGCGATGGACCGGCAGTGCCTTCAGCCTGCAGGCGCTCGTTGCGGAGGACCGTCTTGCCGTGAGCGGACCGATCGTGGTTCAGGAGATCGTGACCGAGGACCGCACCTCGGTCCAGCGCTTCTGCGGGACCTGCCACGCGCGCATCTATAACACGAACACGCGGCGCCCCGGGATCGCCGTGGTTCGCGCCGGCACGCTTGATCGATCCGAGGAGCTCGATTGCGTCGCGCACATTTTCACGGCTTATCGGCAACGTTGGGTCGTTATTCCCGAGGACGTGCCCAGTTGGCCGGAGTTCCCTCCGCCCGCAGATTTTGCGCGAGCGCTGATCGGCTAGCTTGAATCGAAGGCATTGATCTTATGCCGGCGTTCACAGCTGGCCTGCGGCCAACGTGATCGGGCCGATAGCGTCAAATGCAGCTGTTAGCACAATACCGTCCCAATTTCGCTCATGAGTCACCCCAGAAGCGGTCATTAGGCGGCCGGCGCGCTCCTCTGAACTTCGGACGCCCGTTCATTCTGCAAAACGGCCGTTTTCGGACGCCCGGAGGTGGACGCTGACGGCGCAAAGTGCTGGGACACGGAGATCAAGGATAGGGAGGCGGCTCCGATATGAGCCCGCTGGTGATCTGTCCGAAAGTGCCGTCTGACGCCTTGTTCCAAAGGGCCATGACCGCATGCAATTTGCCGAAGAGATCGTCACCCGAAATCACGAGAGCCGAACGGTGGCCCGGCAAAGTGTATGGCTTGAAGCGAAGTCCTGCCGTTTCACCGGCGGCTTTTAGCTTGGCCAACGATGCTTCGGAGCCACTGAAAAACAAAGCCGCCAAATGGGTATTGCAGCTCGACTGGTGCATGATTGGCAGGGGGTTGGGGAGGGAGTGACTGGAGCATTGCGGCAGGATACCGCTAGGATAGCGATCTGCAAGCGAGCGGGAGCCGCTCGGCGGTTTCGCAACGGCGAGCCCCACATCCCGACGTGCACGCCACCCGGAGCGCCTCCTGCAACCGGCCATTCGTTCAGAATGCCAAATGATCGCCGCTGGTTCGGCGCAATCAGCAGGACTATAGTTCTTGCATGCACACGCCCTGGGTGAAGCGTCTAGGCCAAGCGACATCACATCCGCCTCAGCGCCATCCATGTCGCGAAGCCGGCTGCGGATGCGCCGGGCCATCGCGTCGCCACGATAGGGCTTGGATACGATTGGGCCGATCGAGCACAGGTCATCGCCCAAGTCGGCCGTCCGGGCCGAGCTCGAGGTCATGAGGATGGGCAGCTCCGGACGATGCTGGCGCACCCAGCGCGCAAGTTCGAGCCCGTGCAGGCCGGGCTTCTCGACGCTGGCGAAGACGAGGTCAACCGCGACCGCCGCGTTGTGTAGGAGAAAGACGGCTTCAGCGACGCGTGTAGCTTCGACCACCTGGTAACCGTAGCTACGCAGAAAATCGGCCGCCGCGCCGCGAATGATCAGATCGTCATCGACGATTAGGATTGAGGGCATAGTCGACGTCGCGGTCGCGACACTCGGGGGCCGTTCCATGTGAAACCAAAACCTGCGTCGATTCGTTATCCTCTCGTTAACTTCCTATGCCGAGTTACGGCAATAGGATAATTCTCGTTTACCATCACGATGGACATATGTACGCGCATCTCCGTCAAGCGCGATCGTGAAGTGGCCCGATCGGTCGACGTCTACGGACCGGCTACCGTTTCGCTCGGCGGCCACCGGCACGAGTCATGGCGCTCAGCCGAAGCTCTCGACCGCAACGGAACGCACGACAATCAGGTCGACAGCGTCTCGCAGTTCCTAAATGGCAACGCCTGCGCTCCGTGCCCGCGGTCCGGATGCTAACGTGAAAAGGGACCGTGACGCGATCGGGTGCCGGCGGATTGGACGAGGCCTTGGGATGCCTCCGGGCCGGTTTGCAGTGCGACGGTAAGATGAGCAAAACCGCAGGGTGCCGCGCGCTGCCGCACCGGTCTATGCCGATGCGACGTCAATCTGGCAGCTCCACGACGAGTGCAGCTGGCGCCTCATCGGCGCGGCCAAGCCGGCCTAGATCGTCCAAAATCTCAGGTCGTCGGGCTAGACACTAAATACATTTAGCGTTACAGCCTCGATCGCTTCTCGGCGCATGTTGGATGGAGAGCTCTATGACCGACATCAAGCTTGATATCGCATTCTGGGATTACGATCACGCTCAGGCGCTGCGCGACGGAATGGTGAAGATCGACGGGGTGGACGCCACATACCACACGGGACGCATCGTTACGGATGTATTCGAGCGCATGGTCAAGGACCGCGCCTATGACGTGTCCGACCTTGGCATTTCCTATTTCCTTCGCACCATGGACTTTGACGAGCCACCGTTTCTGGCGATCCCGGTATTCACGCTGCACATGTTCCGCCACTCGTCGATCTATGTGAACAAGGCGAGCGGCATCACGAAGCCGGAAGACCTTGCTGGCAAGCGCATTGGCGAACTTGCGATGTATGGCCACGACGCCGGCGTCTGGCCCAAGGGTATCCTTTCGGACGAGTTTGGCGTGAAGCCCGAGCAATCGCGCTGGCTGATCGGTGGGATCGACTTCCCCTTGAAGCCGATCGACTGGGTACAGCAGCCGCATCCGGCCGGGATGGAGGTCGAGCAGGCGGCGGCCGACGTCGACCTCGGCGAGTTGCTGGTCAGCGGTGAGATTGATGCGTTGATTTCTGCAGACGCGCCTAAGGCGTATCTCGAGGGCAATCCCGCAGTAGGTCGCCTGTTCGAGAACTACGTCGAAGTCGAGAGAGATTATTTCCGTCGTACCGGCATCTTCCCGATGATGCACCTGATCGTCGTTAAACGGGAGCTCGCCGACCGGCAGCCCGACGTGGTCAAGGCCGTCTATAAGGGCTTCAAGGAGGCTAAGGCCGTCTGTGAAGCTAAGTTTATCAAGGGGCTGACCTTCAACAACATAACGACGATGATACCCTGGCTATCGGCGCTGATCACCGAGGACCGGGCATTGCTGGGCGCCGATTGGTGGCCGTACGGTATCAAGCGCAACCGCTCCGCGCTCGAGACCTTCCTACGCTATCACTTCGAGCAGGGCCTCTCTAAGCGTCATTGGAAAGTCGAAGAAGTCTTTGTCCCCTACCTTTTGGAGGACTGAGCGATGCGCATCGTCGCGCTGGAGGAGCATGTCGTCACGGCGGAGGTAGTAGAAGCTTGGCGCCGCGTCGACCCCCACTGGCAGGATGTCGGGTTTCGCAATTCTACAAAAGGTGCCGCTGCATCGGCTCTGCTCGACATCGGCGATGGGCGTATCGCGGCCATGGATGACGCGGGCATCGATATGCAGGTCCTCTCGCTGACCACGCCAGGGGTGCAAAATCTCATGGTGGATGACGCTGTGCGATTGCAGACTCAGGTAAATGATTTGCTCGCGGAGATCGTCCGCGGCCGGCCGGACCGCTTTCAGGCTTTCGCCACCTTAGCGACACCCGATCCAATGGCAGCGGCCAGGGAGTTGGAGCGGGCAGTCGTGGATAAAGGAATGGTCGGCGCCATGGTGTTCGGGCGCACGCGCGGGCGCAATATGGACGACCAGGCCTATTGGCCGATCTATGAGGCCGCCGCAGCAATGCGTGTGCCGCTCTACCTTCACCCTCAGTCCAGCGTGCCTGAGGTTCGCGCTGCCCTGTACGAAGGTTTCGACCCGGACGTGAGCGCGCTGTTCGCGATCGGCGGCATCGGCTGGCATTACGAAACCGGAGTCCAGACGATCCGACTCATTCTGTCGGGCGTGCTGGACCGCTTTCCCGATCTTCAGCTGGTCCTCGGCCATTGGGGCGAGGTAATCCTATTCTATCTTGAGCGAATCAATCTATTATCAAAAGCCGCCAAGCTGCCGCGCACGTTCGAGCAATATGCTCGTGAGCAGATCCATGTCGGCCCAAGTGGCATACTAAGCAGGCGCTACCTGAATTGGACGATCGAGGTGATCGGAGTCGACAGAATCGTGTTTTCTACTGATTATCCGTATGAACAAGCTAATCGGGCACAGATCGAATGCTTTCTAAGCGCAGCCGGCCTCTCCGTCTCGTCAAGAGAAAAGGTGGCGTCTGGCAATTGGGATCGGCTCGTCGCCCGCATCCGACGTTAATTGGATTATGACGCCCGTGTGAGCATCGCCCGTTCGAACCATATCGAGGTCACGAAGGTTGCGGGAGCCTATTGGCTTAAGATATACTAGGATTTATCCGTTCAGTTTTCGCCGGCCTCGATCGACAGCAAGGTCGAAAGCAGGCTGTCGCCGAGGTCGCCAAAGATGGCTTTCTGGATCTGGATGACCACCGGAAAGGCTTCGCGGAGAGCTTCTATGCCGGCCGGGGTCGGCGCAACCAGCTTGCTGCGAATATCGGAGGGGTCTCGCACCCGCTCGACGAGTGCCTTGGCCTCAAGAGCCTTGAACATATGCGAGAGCTGCATCGGTTGGATGCCACTTGCGTCCGCGACAGTAAGCTGGGCAGCGGACCCGTCTGCTTTCGCCAGCCACGCAGTCATGGCCAAGGTCGTGAACTGAAGGTGGGTCAGCGAGAGCGGCAATAAGGCGCGATCGATTTCGCGCTGATAACGATGCATGACGCGCCACAGCACAAAGCCGACCGCTTTGTCGGGCGACCCTAGCGAAGCCGTTTCAAACAGCGCCTGAAGAGCTACGAGATGTCTGGCCATGCCTCCCCCGTTGCGCCAGATGATTCCACCATCTCACGAACTGAATCGAAATAGTGCGGGATCGGTCGCGAGCACAGCTAATTGTCGGCATCGATGACCCGGCCGACTTAGATGTCGACTGCACAATCGCTGGCGCAGGCGCCGTCGCCTGACCGCGGCCGCAAAGTCATAAGGCGCGGTCAGACCCAAGTGCGGCCATTCACGCTCACTCCTCGCGTTCCCGATTCCCGCCGTTCGTTCAGGTGTCGATTGGCGGGTTTGAAGAGGACGCGTCGCGGCGCCGAGTTGTCGGGCCGTGACGTCCTTGCTCGATTATTCGGGCACGGAAACACCGTCGAAAGGGCAGTCAGATGTTTCCACAAGATAGAGGTGCGCTCTGATCCGCAGGCCGTAGGCCACCGGGCAATCGAGATTCAGGCGGCGGCGCCAGCGCTCCGCGCCGGCGGGCGAGCTGCTGGCGTCCTGGGCGTCAGCGACGACATAGGCGAAGGTCGATCTGCCCGCCCAGCCCCAGTCGCCCCAGCCGGTGAGGATCGCGTCCCTGCCAGCGCTCGCTGCGATCTCCTGGCGATGCGCGACGCTCCAGAT
>CAXTQJ010000033.1:15252-17387 GCA_964246245.1 uncultured Sphingomonadaceae bacterium | reverse complement strand
GCACATCACCGCGTTGAGTGCGGACGAATTTGGCGGACGCGCGCCGGGATCGACTGCTCGGGGCTGACCCAGGCGGCGCTCCGCGCGTGCGGCGTCTTCTGCCCGCGCGATTCCGATCAGCAGGCCGCCGCCTTTCCCGCGATCGACCCCGGCGACCGGCGCCGCGGCGACCTCGTCGTCTTCCCCGGCCACGTCGGGCTGCTGACCGCCCGCGACACCCTGCTCCACGCGACGGCGCATTCGATGACGACGCTCGCCGAGCCGCTCGCCGCCGTCGCTGGCCGGGTCGCGCCGAGCGGCTTCCACCGCCCGCCAAGCATCGCCGCAACCCCTTGTTAGGGCGAGGGAAGGTCGTTATGGCGCGCGTGGGGTGCGTGCGGCCGATCTAGAGCAAGGGCGGGAGTCGAGAGGCATGTCAGGTTCGCCGCCAGCCGCTAGGCTCGACGAGATCGACATGCGGTTGCTCGCGATCGACGCCGGCTATGTTCCCGCCGCCGACGAGCCGTTCATGAACCCGCGTCAGCTCGCCTATTTCCAGCGCAAGCTGCTCGACTGGCGCGAGGCGATCCTTGCTGAGGCGCGCGAGACACTCGCGACGCTGCAGACCGAGAGCCTGCGCGAGCCCGACGTCACCGACCGCGCGTCGAGCGAGACCGACTGGGGTATCGAGCTGCGCACCCGCGACCGCCAGCGCAAGCTGATCAGCAAGATCGAGGCGGCGCTCCGCCGGATCGACACCGGCGACTACGGCTGGTGCGAGGTCAGCGGCGAACCGATCTCGCTCCAGCGGCTCGAGGCGCGGCCGATCGCGACGCTGTCGCTCGAGGCGCAGGAACGCCACGAACGAGCGGAGCGCGTGACCCGCGACGAATAGCGCTTCAGTCGCCGAGCTGCTCTTTCAACCGCAGCTTTTCCTTCTTTAGCTTGGCCATCGCGAGACTGTCGGGGAGGGGCTTGTGCGCCTCGGCGGTAAGCTGGGCGTCGAGCGCCGCGTGCTTGGTCGACAATGCCGCGCGGTGGACATTGGTCATGAACTTTCCCTTCGGACCAGCGGTGGGACCGACGAGACAATCATGCGCGGCCGAAAAAGTCGCATCAATTCTCGTCCGGATCGACCAGCCGCACGATGTTGACGACGGGCCGGCGGCGGGCACCATCGCTAGGCCGTCGCGACCGACGCGACGCGGGCGCGCGATCGCTGCTAGGCTGGCCGTGCCGCGACTCGCCGGCCGGCCAGGGGGAGCACGATGGACGAAGCCGAACTGACCGCGCGCCTCCACGCGCTGACCCAGGAGCACCGCGACCTCGACGCCGCGATCGACGCGCTCCGCGCCGCTTTCGGCCACGATCAGATCCAGCTCGCGCGGCTGAAGAAGCGCAAGCTCAAGCTGAAGGACGAGATCGCCGTCGTCCACGACTGGCTGGTGCCCGACATCATCGCCTGATGCCGGCTGCAGCGGGGCGCTACCGTCCCCGGAACGCCCGGAGCAGCGCCGGCGGGACCCAGTCGTGGACAAGGTGGCGACGAGCGACCTCGCGGTCGCGGACATCGCCGCTGCCCGGGCGCGGCCGGAACACCGTCGTCCGTGTCGGGACGTTCGCCAACCCGTCCTCGGGGGCGGTATAATAGTAGAGCGCGATCGACCGCCGCGACCGCTCGGGCGGACACGCGACGGGGTCGGGGACGCCGTGGAAGCTGTCGAGGTCGGTGTTGAAGATCACCGCGCGGCCGAGCGTCGGCGGCACCGTCTGCCGACGCTCCTTCATGTCGGTCGACCACAGCTCGAGGTTGCCGTTCCATTCCTCCGGCCAGTCATCGTTGAGGTAGATCAGCAGGTTGATCCGCCGCAGCAGGTTCATGCCCTTGTGGATGTTGAAGTCGGCGTGGACGCCGAGATGCCCGCCGCGCTTGGTCTCGTGGAGGCCGGCGCCGATGTAGTAAGGATCCGCGATCAGCTTCTTGATCCCGGTCAGGGCCCCCCCGACGCGGCGCGCCGCGGCGGGGGGGGTGTCGGGGCGGACCGCGGGGGTGGGGGTGAATTTGGTGCGCGGCGACGCCGACCACACGCCGGCCCGATACGTCGAGATGTCGCTGGTCACGGCGGCGCTCGAGCTGGGCGTTGATCGCGCGGTGC
>CAXTQJ010000033.1:6931-15242 GCA_964246245.1 uncultured Sphingomonadaceae bacterium | reverse complement strand
GAGGCCGGCGCCGATGTAGTAAGGATCCGCGATCAGCTTCTTGATCCCGGTCAGCGCCTCGATGAAGCGGAGCATCGGCTCGGCGTTCATCTCGGCGAGGAAGGCGCGCAGGCCCGGCGTCGCGACCTCGTGCGGCTGCCACTCGTATTTCAGCCGCTCCTGCGCGCGGTCGTAGTATTTTTTGTCGCTGCCCGTCGCGGGCCATTCGGCGGCGAGCCGGCGGAGGACATCGGCATCGATGAAATCGTCGAGGACGATGTGCGGAAACGGCTCGGCCGCGACGTAGCGATCGTGAAGCGCCGCGCCGGCGGCGGCGCACTGCGCCTTGTCGAGCGCGACGACGTCGTCGGACAGGCGGGAGGTCTCGAGAACCGGCATCGTCGTCAGCCCTTCGCCAGCGAGCGGAACAGTGCGCGGAGTACGTCGCGATACGCGTCGAGCCGCGTCTCGACCTGCGCCAGTCCCGCCGCGATCTCGTCCTTCATTACCGCACGCTCGGCGAGCGCGGCAAGGACGAAGGCGAGCGCCGCCTGCGTCCCCATGCCGGTGTACGGCACCAGCCGGGCGTAGTTGAGCGAGCCGAACAGCCCTTCGAACTTGCGGCTGTACGACACCGGCACGACCGGCACCCCGGCCGAGAAGGCGGCGATGCACGCGTGCATCCGCGCCGCGACGAGCGCGTCGAGCCCGGCGATGTGGCTCTTGGCGGCCGACGGCGACGCGAAGTCGGGGACGCGGACCAGCGCCGGATAGCGCGTGGCGAGGAGGTCGGCGACGCCGCGGTCGTCCTCGTTTGTCCCCAGCTCGCCGTTGACGTGGCAGATCAACTCGACCGTGCAGTCGCCGCGGGCGAGCAGCGCCTCGATCAGTCCCGTCGTCAGCGCGGCATAGTCGTAGCCGAGACCGAACTCGCCCTTGCCGGTATGGCCGCCGTGCCACAGCAGACCCGACACGTTGATCCCGATGCGCGGCAGCCCCCCGGTGCGCGGCGGCGGCGGCGTGTAGGTCAGCGCGAAGGCGACGTCGACGGCGTAGACCGGATCGACGCCGTCGACGAGCGCGCAGACGGCGTCGGCCGATTTCGCGTCGCGGACGACGACCGCGCGGGCGCGGCGCAGCGACCAGCGGGCGACGGCATTGAGCAGGCGCTTGGCCGCCGTCTCGCCGACAAACGGCCCGACCGTCTGCGGCGACAGGACGAGCGGCACCCGCTGCGCGATCGTCGCGGCCTTCGAGGCGATGATCCATGCATAGCGCTTGAGCGGGTAGATGTCGGTGAAGCTGTCGCCGCCGCCGATGTCGAGGACGCAATCCAGGCCGCGCAACGTCGCCGTGGCCTTCGCCGCCGTCGCCGTGCCGAGCGGCGCGAAGGCGACGTCGGCGTCGTCGACGTAGGGGCGGCCACGGTCGTTGAAGCCCAAGATGACGAAAGCCGGGGTGATCCCCAGTTCGGCGGCGACACCGCGGACGAGGGCGATGTTGCCGACGGTCAGCGCCCCGACACCGAGGTTGCCCGACCGGTCGGAATGCCATAGCAGCCCGATCCGCACCGCGGTCATTGCACCGTTCCGGCGGCGATCGCGGTTGCACGGCCCGGATCGGCTTGATAGTGCAGTGCAACGTAGATCATGGCGGCCGCGTATCAGCTTGGGCCGTGGGGGCAAGAGCGTTGGCGATGACGATCGACGAAATCACCGCCGAGATCGCCGACGTGATGGTCGACGTGTTCGACGTCGACGACGTCGACGTGACCCCGGCGACCTCGGCCGACGACATCGAGGAATGGGACAGCCTCAGCCACATCCGCTTCATCATCACGCTCGAGCGGCGCTTCAAGATCAAGTTCCTCAACGAGGAGATCGCCGACCTCAAGAACGTCGGCGATCTGGCGCGGGTCATCCAGGCCAAGCTGCCGGCCTGACGCCATGTTCGCCGACCTCGCGTGGCTTGAGGATGCGCCGGCCGACTTCCGCGGCCGGCTGAAGGCGGTCCGCGCGCAGGTTGCGGCGGCGGCGGCGGGCGGCGGGCTCGCGGCGGACTGCGGCGGCGATGCGGCGGAGACTCGGCCGGCCGGCGGTCGCCGACGGTCGATGATGGGCCGACGCGGCGGGTCGCGGCGGGGCGGCGATCGAGGAGGCGCTGCACGCGCTCGCGACGGCGCGGCTCGACCTCAACCAGCTGGGCCAGCTCGCGTCGACCGTCGCGGCGTACCTTGCGACCGACCCTGCCGCCGGTCCGCTGGCGCGCACGCGGCTGGGGCTGCTCGGGGCCGGGACGCTCGGCCTGATCGAGCCGGCGATCGTGGCGAGCGCGCTCCGTCACCGCGTCCTGATGACGGTCGTCGGCGGCGACTATGGCAGCGCGATGCGCGACGCGATCGACCCGGCGAGCGGTTTCCGTCAGGCGGGCATGGACCTCGCGCTGATCGCGCTCGACCACCGCACCCTCGGTCTCGACCGGCCGGCGCTCGCCCCCGGCGCGGCCGAAGCGGCGGTCGCCAACGCCGCCGACATGATCGGCGCGATGGTCGACGGCGTCGCCGCGATCGCCGCCGGCTCTGTCCGCGCCGACATCGGGTCGGAGGAGCTTCGCCACCGTCGTGCCGCCGGCCGAACCGCTGTTCGGCAGCCTCGATGCGGTCGAGGCGGGGTCGGTCGCGGCA
Organism: uncultured Sphingomonadaceae bacterium; assembly: GCA_964246245.1. Taxonomy (GTDB): domain Bacteria; phylum Pseudomonadota; class Alphaproteobacteria; order Sphingomonadales; family Sphingomonadaceae; genus Polymorphobacter_B. The sequence goes on along the minus strand of CAXTQJ010000033.1, from coordinate 12,580 downwards.
CAGGTCGCGGCGTTCAACGCCCGGCTGGTCGAGCTGGCGCGCGCCAAGCGGATCGTCCTCGTCGATGTCGCACGGATCGCCGCGACCGTCGGGCTCGACCGCTGGCATGACGCCGGGCAGTGGCATTCGGCCAAGCTGCCGTTCGACCCCGACCTCGTCCCGCTCTACGCCGACATCGTCGCGCGGACCGTCGCCGCGATCCGCGGGACGACGCGCAAGTGCCTCGTCCTCGACCTCGACAACACGCTGTGGGGCGGCGTGATCGGCGACGACGGGGTCGACGGGATCAAGCTCGGCCAGGGCTCGGCCGCGGGCGAGGCGTTTCTCAGCATCCAGCAGGCGGCGCTGGCCTTGCGCGAGCGCGGCATCATCCTCGCCGTGTGCTCGAAGAACGACGACGATGTCGCGAGGCAGCCCTTCCGCGACCATCCCGACATGCCGCTGAACGAAAGCGACATCGCCAGTTTCGTCGCCAACTGGGGCGACAAGGCGACCAACCTTCGCGCGATCGCCGCCGCGCTCAACATCGGCCTGGACAGCCTTGTTTTCCTCGACGACAACCCGGTCGAGCGCGCGCAGGTCCGGCGCGAGCTGCCGATGGTCGCCGTGCCCGAGCTGCCCGCCGACCCGGCGCTCTACCCGCGCGCGCTGCTCGCCGCCGGCTATTTCGAGGCGGTCGCCTTCGCGCAGGAGGACCGCCAGCGCGCCGATCAGTACCGCGCCAACGCCGAGCGTGCCGCGTTCGCCGGCACGAGCGACATGGCGGGCTATCTCGCCAGCCTCGACATGGTCGCCGACTTCCGCCCGTTTGACCCGGTCAACCGCGCGCGGATCGCCCAGCTGATCAACAAGTCGAACCAGTTCAACCTGACGACGCGGCGCTACACCGAGGCGCAAGTCGCGAACCTCGAGGCCGATGAGGCCAAGGTCACGATCCAGGTGCGGCTGACCGACCGTTTCGGCGACAACGGCATGATCTCGGTGGTGATCGTCGACCGCGGCGGTACCGGGGGAGATTGGGACATCGACACGTGGCTGATGAGCTGCCGCGTCCTCGGGCGGCGGATGGAGGAGGCGGTACTCGCCCAGATCGTCGCGGCGGCGCGGGCCGGCGGGGCGGCGGGGGTCACCGGCCGCTACATCCCGTCGGCCAAGAACAAGATGGTCGCCGACCATTATGCCAAGCTCGGCTTCGCGGCCAGCGGCGGCGCGGCGGGCGGCGAGACGACGTGGCGACTCGACCTCGCCGGCTACGCCGCGCCCGACCTGCCGATGCGCGTCGATTCGCTGGTCGCGTGACGGCCGCGACGACCATCCGCGGCGGCGCCGCATGAGGCGGCCCAACTGGGCGACCCGGCTCGCCGCGATCCTCGGCGTCGCGTTGCTCGCCGCGGTCGGCGCGGCGGCGCTGCCCGACAATCCGTACCAGCGCTGGCAGCTGATCGAGAACACCCTCTACGCCAACGCGACGTGGAGCTACGAGCGCATCCACTTCGACCCGCGGCCGATCGACGTCGCGATCCTGGGCGCGTCGCGGTCGCAGATGGGGCTGAGCGCGCCCGCCGTCGCCGCGCGGCTGGCGGCGCTGGGGACGCCGGCGACGGTCGCCAACCTGTCGGTGATCGAGGACGGCCGCAACCTCGAATGGGCGATCGCCGACGAGCTGTTCAAGGCGAAGCGGCCACGCGTCGTCGTCCTGCTGGTCAACGAGACGGTCCATCCGTGGGGCCATCCCGGATTCAAGTACGTCGCTCCCGCCGCCGCGGTCGCCGCGCCGCGCGCGCTGCTGCTCCACAACGCCAAGGACGACCTGCCGTACCTGCCCTACCGCCAGCTGATGCTCGCCGGCGCGGCGATCGCCCCCGACTGGTTCGGTCTGCGCGCGACGTTCGATGCCGAGCGCTACGCGGCCAAGCCCGACGACTATTCGGTGTCGCGCGTCCTCGCCGACGGCAAGTGGATCGACATGGACCGCGACGTCCCAGCCGCCGACCTCGCCGCCGAGGCGCGCGCCTTCGCCGAGACGCGCGCAGCGTCGCAACTGCCGGCGAGCGTCGAACGCGTGACCGACGTCGACGATCATGTCTACGTCGACGCGATCGCCCGCCTCGCGGCGACGCACGGCGCGCGGCTGACGTTCGTCTTCCTGCCGACCTTCGACGGCGCGACGACGATCGAGGACCGCGCCTTCTACGCCGCGCGCGGCGAAATCGCCGACGACGGCGACCTCGCCGGCGACCCGCACCTGTTCCAGAGCTTCTCGCACCTCAACCGCCGTGGCGCGCTGGTCGCGAGCGACCGTCTCGCTCGTGCCGTCGCGACCAGCCTCCGGGGCGATGCGCCCCCCGCCCGGACGGCCGCCGGCTGATGCTGTTCAACAGCTTCGTCTTCATCTTCGGCTTCCTGCCCGCCGCGCTGATCGCGTTCTACGCGACCGGGCGGTGGTTCGGGGCAAAGGCGGCGGCGGTCGTCCTCAGCCTCGCGAGCCTCGTCTTCTACTCGTGGTGGCGGCCGGCCGACCTGCCGATCCTGCTCTTCGCCATCGTGTTCAACTACATCGTCGGCGAGATCATCCAGCGCGCGCGCAGCCGCGACCGACCCCGCGCCGCCCAGGCGTGGCTCGTCCTCGGCCTCGTCGTCGACCTCGGCCTGCTCGGCTATTACAAGTACGCCAATTTCGTCGTCGACAACGTCGCGGCGGCGACGGGGAGCGACTTCACCCTCCACCACATCGTCCTGCCGCTGGCGATCTCGTTCTTCACCTTCCAGAAGATCGCCTACCTCGTCGATTCGGCGCGCGGCGTCGTCAAGGGGACGGGACCGATCGAGTTCGGGCTGTTCGCCGCCTTCTTCCCCCAGCTCCTCGCCGGGCCGATCGTCCATTATTCGGAGATCATCCCGCAGCTGCGGGCCCCGACGTTCGCCCGGCTGCTGAGCCGCAACCTCGTCATCGGCCTCGTCATCTTCACGCTTGGCCTCGCCAAGAAGACGATCGTCGCCGACACGCTGTCGAGCTACGCCAACCCGCTGTTCCATGACGCGAGCGACCAGCCGTGGGACTTCGTCCGCGGGTGGACCGCGGCGGTGACCTTCACCCTCCAGCTCTACACCGACTTCTCGGGCTATTCCGACATGGCGCTCGGGCTCGGGCGAATGTTCGGGGTCAAGCTGCCGCTCAACTTCCACTCGCCGCTGCGCGCGGCGTCGATCCTCGACTATTGGCGGCGGTGGCACATGACGCTGCAGCGCTTCCTGCTCGCCTACGTCTACCAGCCGCTCGCGCTGCCCTTGAACCGCTGGTCGGCGACGCGCGGCTTCACCGGCTGGACCGCGTTCGCCGCCGGGGTCGGGCTGCCGACCTTCATCACCTTCGTCCTGATCGGCGTGTGGCACGGCGCGGGCTGGACCTTCGTCGTCTTCGGCGTGATGCACGCCGTCTACGTCCTCATCAACGAGGCGTGGCGCGAGCGGCGCAAGCAGACGAACCGCAAGCGGCGCAAGGCAAAGCTGCCGCCGCTCATCCTCGGCCGGTGGGAGATCGCCGGCTACCATGTCCTGACGCTGATCTGCGTCGCCTTCGCCAACGTCGTGTTCAACGCCAACGGCCTCGCCGACGCGGGCGCGATCACCGGAGGAATGACGGGGCGCAACGGGTTCGGCGGAACCGGCTACCTGCCGCCGGCGGCGCTCGCCGTGCTCGTCGCGGCGACGGTGGCGATCATCGCCTTCCTGCCGAACACGCAGCAAATTCTGGCGCTTTACCGTCCGGCGGTGAACTACGGCGAGTGGGCCGACGTCAACCACCCGCCGCTGACGTGGCGGTGGCGCCCGAACGCGGCGGGCATCGTCTTCGCCGGGATCATGCTGTTCGCCGCGGTGATGTTCATCCAGCGCGGCCAGGCCGTGTTCCTCTATTTCAACTTCTGACCGCCGCGATGCGCCGCCCCCGCTGGCTCGCGAAGCTCGCCGCGATCGTCGCCGTGGCGCTGGTTGCGGCGACGGCGGCGGCGCTGCTCCCCGACGACCCGTACCAGCGCTACGCGACGCTCGACCATACGATCCAGAACCGCGTCCGCTGGATCTACGAGCGCCTCCACTGCGATCCGACCCCGATCGACGTCGTCGTGATTGGCCCGTCGCGCAGCGGAGCCGCGGTCAGCGGCCCGCGGCTCGAAGCCGACCTCGCGCGGGGCGGCCGGCCGCTCCACGTGGTCAACTTCTCGCTCCCCGAGAACGGCCGCGACCTCAACTGGGTCGTCCTGCAACAGGTGTTCGCGACCAAGGCCCCGCGCGTCGTCGTCATCGGCGTGATCGAGAAGCCGAGCCGCTTCGGCCACCCGGCCTACAAGTACGTCGCGCCGGCCGTCGACGTCGTCGACCCGGCCTATTTCGGCAACCTCGATTACCTGTCGAACCTGATCTACCTGCCGTATCGCCAGCTTCGCCTCTTCGCCGCGCGGTCGTTCCCCGACCTGTTCGACCTGCCGACGCGGTTCGATCCCGCGCACTATGCCGGCGCCAACGACGAGACGACGATCGACTTCGTCGCCGGCGACGGCACGGTCGTCCGCCGCGAAGTCCGGGTCGGCCCGGCCGACCTGCTCGCCGGCAAGGCGCGGTACGAACGCGGCGTCCACGCGCCGCTCCTCGGCCCGCGCGGAGCCGACGTCGAGTTTGGCGACGAACGCGCCTATCTCTGCCGGATGGTCGCCCTCGCCCACGCCCATGGCACGCGCGTCGCCTTCGTGTTCCTGCCGTACTACACCGGGCCGACGACGATGCAGGAGGCAGCGTTCTACGCCACCCTCGCGCCGATGTTCGACGCGGCGTTCGTCGCCAGCCACGACGAGTGGTACAGCGACGTCGCCCACCTCAACCACGCCGGAGCGATCGCGCTGACCGACTGGCTCGCGCCGCAGGTCGCCGCCCTCGCCGATGCGCCGGCCGACAGGACCAAGCGATGATCCTCCCCGTCCTCCACCACGTCGGCATCGTCGTCCCCGACGAGGACGAGATGGCGGCGATGATGACGGCGCTCGGCCTCGTCGAGGACTATCGCGGCTATGTCCCCGAGTTCTTCGCGCTGTGCGTCTTCACGGCCGGCAACGGCGGCTCGCCGGTCGAGTTCGTCGTCCCCGACGGCGGCCCGCTGGTCAAGTTCAACAAGGGCATGGGCGGGCTCCACCACCTCGCCTACCTGACCGACAGCCTCGACGCCAAAGCCGCCGAACTGGCGGCGCAAGGGGCCAAATTCCTCCAAGCCGAGCACGTCAAGGGCGCCGGCCCGTTCCGCTGCAACTTCGTCAGCCCGATCTACACCCGCGGGCTGACGGTCGAGTATATCGAGCTGATGTAGCTATCGGCTAGGGTCGTTGGCGGCGCTCCTGACGATGCCGTATTGCTCGACGCACGACGTCTGCCGTCCGGTGTTCCCGTAGCGAACGTCGCCCGTCGCGACGCCACAGCGGATGCACCGTCCCAGGGAGATCGAACACCTAGTCCACGCCGATCGTCTTCGCCGCGAGCGCGAGCTGGGTCCGGCTCTCGAGACCGAGCTTGGCGTAGACGTTGTGGAGATGCATCTTGACCGTACCCTCGGAGATGCCGAGCGCGGTGGCGATCGCGCGGTTGCGCTGGCCGGCGGCGACC
>CAXTQJ010000033.1:5679-6921 GCA_964246245.1 uncultured Sphingomonadaceae bacterium | reverse complement strand
GTGGACGGGGCGTTCGGCGGCGGGCCGGCGGGGGCGGCTATGGCGGCCGCGACCGGGCCTACGGTGGCGGTCAGCGGGATCGCGCGGTCGCGATCGGCGTCGCCGATGACGAGCGTCCGCGTCGTGCCGTTGCGCGCCGCGACCGCGGCATCGTCGAGCCCGGCGGCGACGACCGCAAGATCGGGCTGCGCCGCGAGCGCGGCGGCAACGGTCGTCGCGTCGCTCGCGCGGGTGACGGCATAGCCCGCGCCGGCAACGAGTGCGGCGAGAGCATCGACCACGATCGGAAACGGGTGGGCGACCAGAGCGGTGCGAGCGTTCATCCAGCCTTTACCTTCAACCATATCTTCCGATACGGGCGAAGGCGCGGCGGGGATGCGCGCCGCGCGCTAGTTCTTTTCGGAAGCCGCTGTTTTCACGACTGTTTCGGGCGCGTTCTCCCAGCCGCCGCCGAGTGCCTTGAACACCGCGACCTGGTCGTCGACCAGCGCCGCGCGGCTCTGCGCCAGCTGCGCGTCGGCCGTCGCCAGCGTCCGCTGCGCGTCGAGGACGGCGAGGAAGTTCTCCGCCCCCGCCCCGTAGCGCAGCCCGACGATGCGCGCCGCCTCGGCCGAGAAGTCGCGTGTCGCCGCCAGCGCCGCCTGCCGGTCGAGCTCGGCGGCAAGGTCGCTGAGCGCGGTCTCGGCCTCCTGGAGCGCGGTCAGGACGGTGCCGTCGAAGCTCGCCAGCGCCGCCTCGTTGGTCGCCCGCGCCTGGCGGATGCGCGCGCGGGCGACGGTGATGTTAGGGAAGGTCCAGCTGAGCAGCGGCCCGACGTTGAAGCGGAAGCCCTGGTCGCTGCCGAGCTGCGACAGGCTGATCCCCGAGGTGCCGATCGACCCACCGAGCGAAATCTGAGGATAGAGCGCGGCGGTGGCGACGCCGATCCGGGCCGTCGCTGCGGCGAGCGTCCGGTCGGCCTGACGGATATCGGGACGACGCTTGATCAGCGCGGTACCGTCGCCGACCGGGATCGGGCGCTTGAGCACCGGTGCGGTCGTGCACGCGGCGGCCGCGGGGGCGATCTCCTCGGGCGGGTGGCCGGTGAGGACGCTCAGCCGGTAGAACGCGTCGCGGCGCTGCCCGAGGAGCGGCGGCAGCGTCGCGCGGACGGTTTCGTACTGCGCCCGCGCCCGCGACGTGTCGAGCGGCGTGCCGCGGCCGGCGAAGGCCAAGTTCTCGGTCAGCTCGACGGTATCGAGC
>CAXTQJ010000033.1:5334-5669 GCA_964246245.1 uncultured Sphingomonadaceae bacterium | reverse complement strand
GGCGCGCGGGGTCTCGGCGGCGACGCTGGTCCGCGTCACGTCGCGCTGCGCCTCCTGCGCGGCGACGTCGGCGCGCGACGCCTCGATGTCGCGCTTGACCCGGCCGTAGAGGTCGAGCTCGTACGACACGTCGAGCCCGGCGTCGTAGAACTGTCCCTGGTACGAGCCGCCGGTGATGCCCGACGTGCCGCCGCCGGTGGTGCCGGTGCTCCCCGTCGTGCCGCCGGTTCCGGTCCCGGTGCCTCCGGTGCCGGTTCCCGTTCCCGAGCCGGTCGGGGTGCCGATTCCCCCGCTGCCGCCCGAACCGTTGCTGCGCAGGTAGCTCGCCGACGCAC
>CAXTQJ010000033.1:0-5314 GCA_964246245.1 uncultured Sphingomonadaceae bacterium | reverse complement strand
GGTCGAGCGCCGGGTCGTCGTAGAGCTGCCGCCACTTGTCGGGCAGCGGCTCCGACGACACGGCGATCGAGTCGGACGCGACGAACCTGCCGGCGGCTGCCGGCGGCGTCGGCTCGGGGCGGTAATTTGGGCCGACGGCGCACGCGGCGAGGGCGAGGAAGGCCGCCACGGTACCGGCCTTGCCTGTCATCCCCGCGTTCGCGGGGATGACACCATACTGAGGATGGCGCGTCATTCGGCGGGTGCCGCCGTCGGCTGGGGCGCGGCCGACTCGGGCGGTGGCGCAGGGCGGCGGACGTGGACGTCGGGCAGCTTCGACGTCAGCCAGCTCGCGATGACGTAGAACACCGGGGTGAACAGCAGGCCGAACACGGTCACGCCGATCATCCCGAAGAACACCGCGGTGCCGAGCGCCTGGCGCATCTCCTGCCCCGGGCCGCTGGCGAAGACGAGCGGAACGACACCGAGGATGAAAGCAAACGACGTCATCAGGATCGGCCGCAGCCGGGTCCGCGCCGCGTGCTCGGCCGCCTTCCATCGGTCCTCGCCGCGCTCCTCGTCCTGCTTGGCGAACTCGACGATCAGGATCGCGTTCTTCGCCGCCAGCCCGACGAGGACGACGAGGCCGATCTGGGTCAGGATGTTGTTGTCGAACCCGCGGAGATTTACCCCGATGATCGCCGCGAGCAGGCACATCGGCACGATCAGGATGACCGCGAGCGGCAGGACGAGCGATTCGTACTGCGCCGACAGCAGGAGGAAGACGAACACCACGGCCAGCGCGAAGACGATCGCGGCGGTGTCGCCCTGCGTCTTCTGCTGATAGGCGAGCTCGGTCCATTCGTAGCCGAAACCGCTCGGCAGCGTCTTCGCGGCGAGGTCCTCCATCGCCTTGAGCGCCTGGCCCGACGAGAAGCCGGGCTTGGTGTCGCCCTGGAGTTCGGCTGCCGGGTAAAGGTCGTGGCGGACGACGCGGTACGGGCCCGAATCGTCCTTCAAGGTCGCGACCGAGCCGATCGGCACCATCGTGCCGCTCGCCGACCGCGTCTTCAGGTTCTCGATGTCCGACGGCTGGTGGCGGAACGGCGCGTCGGCCTGCGCCGTAACCCGCCACGTCCGGCCGAACAGGTTGAAATCGTTGACATAGCTCGACCCAAGATAGGTCGACAGCGTTGAGAAGACGTCCGACGGCGCGACGCCGAGCTGCTGCGCCTTTTCGCGGTCGATGTCGGCGTACAGCCGGGGCGTGCCGGTGTTGTACAGCGAGAAGACGCTGGTCAGCCCGGGGATGCCGTTGGCCTTCATCATCATTGCCGTGGTCGCCGCCTCGAGCGCGCGGGGGCCTTTGTTGCCGCGGTCCTGGACCATCATCTTGAACCCGCCGCCCGTACCAATGCCGCGGACCGGCGGCGGCGCGATGACGAGGACGTTGGCCCCGTCGACCCCGGACAGATTCTTGCGCAGGTCGGCGAGGATCGAATCGCCGGTCTGGTGATGGCCGTGGCGGACGTCGAAGTCGTCGAGCGCGAAGAACATCGTCGCCGCATTCGGCGCGTTGGAGAAGCTCGCGCCGTCGAGCCCGGCAATGCTGACGATGTGGTTGACCCCCGGCACCTTGAGCGACTGCTGGATCGTCTGGTGGAGAAGGGCGTCGGTGCGTTCGAGCGTCGACCCCGGCGGCATCTGGACGACGCCGATCAGGTAACCCTGGTCCTGCGCCGGGATGAACCCGGTCGGCGTCGCCGAGAAGCGCCACGCGGCGAGCCCGAGCAGCGCGGCATAGGCGACCAGGACGATCGCGATCAGCCGCACCGTCCGCGCCGTCAGGCGGCCGTAGCGGTCGGACAGCCAGTCGAAGCCACGGTTAAAGCCGTTCGCCGCGCGCTGGACGAAGGCGAACGGCCCGTGCGGCTCGTCGTGACCCTTGTCGTATGGCTTGAGGAGCAGTCCGGCGAGCGCGGGCGACAGCGTCAGCGAGACGAGGCACGAGATCAGCGTCGCCGACGAGATGGTCAGCGCGAATTGCTTGTAGAACTGCCCCGAGATGCCGCTGATGAACGCGGTCGGGATGAACACCGCGCACAGCGTCAAAGCGATCGCCACGAGGGCGCCGCCGACCTCGTCCATCGTCGCGAAAGCGGCGTCGTGCGGGCTGAGCCCGTTCCGCAGCTCGCGTTCGACGTTCTCGACGACGACGATCGCGTCATCGACGACGATGCCGATCGCGAGCACCAGCCCGAACAGCGACAGGTTGTTGAGACTGTAGCCGAACGCCGCCATCACCGCGAAGGTGCCGACCAGCGAGACGGGAATCGCAAGCACCGGGATGATCGCCGCGCGCCACGACTGGAGGAAGATCAGCACGACGAGCACGACGAGGCCGACCGCTTCGAACAAGGTCTGCTGGACACTGTCGATCGACTGCTGGACGTAGGTCGTCGGGTTGTACGGGATCGAATAGGCGACGCCCGGCGGGAAGTCCTTCTTCGCCTCCTCCATCGTCGCGATGATCGCCTTCGCCGTCGCCAGCGCGTTCGAGCCCGGCAGCTGGGTGATGCCGAGCCCGATGCCCTGGTCGCCGTTGACATAGGCGCTGGTGATATAGTCCTGCGCGCCGACCTCGATCCGCGCGACGTCGCTGACCCGGGTCAGCGCCCCGTTGGCGTCGGCCTTGATGACGATGTCGCCGAACTGTTGAGGCGTCGTCAGCCGCCCCTGCGTCTGGACGCTCAGCTCGAACCCCGAGCCGCCGCGCGCTAACGGCGGCGCGCCGACGCTGCCGGCCGCGACCTGGACGTTCTGCGCGCGCAATGCATTGACGATCTCGCTCGCGTTCAGATTGCGCTGCGCCGCCTTCTCGGGGTTGATCCAGATACGCATCGCATAGTCGCGCGCGCCGAAGACGTTGATCCCGCCGATCCCCTGGAGGCGGAGCAGGCGATCGCGGACCTGGATCGCGGCGTAGTTAGACAGGTATTGGACGTCGTGGCTCTTGTCGGGCGATAGCAGGAATACCGCCATCAGGATGTCGGGCGTGTTCTTCAGCGTCGTGACGCCGAGCTGCTGAACCTCCTGCGGCAGGCGCGGCAATGCCGACTGGACGCGGTTCTGGACGAGGACCTGCGCGGTATCGAGGTTGGTGCCGAGCTTGAACACCACGTTGATCGTGACCTGGCCATTCCCGGTCGACGACGAGGTGATGTAGAGCATGTTCTCGACGCCGTTGATCTGCTGCTCGAGCGGCGCGGCGACGGTATCGCCGAGCACCTCGGCGGTCGCTCCCGGGTACGATGCGGTCACGGCGATCGTCGGCGGCGCGATCTCGGGATATTGCGCGACCGGCAGCGACGGATAGGCGAACAGCCCGACGAGGACGATCAGGATCGAGATGACCCCGGCGAAGATCGGCCGGTCGATGAAGAAATCGGAGAAGCGCACGGGCTAGCGGACCGCGCTCGCCGAGGTTGCCGACGTCGCCGGCGGCTCGGTGTACGGCATCGTCGGGGCCGAACCGGGGTCGGGCGGCGTGATCTTGCCGGCGACGGCCTTGACCGGGGCCCCCGCATGAGCCCGCTGGACCCCGGCGATGATGACGTTATCGGTCGCCGCCAGCCCACCGCGGACGACGCGAAGGCCGTCGACGATCGGGCCGAGATCGAGGACGCGCTGCGCGACCTTGCCGTCGGGGGCGACGACGAGGACGGTCTTGCGCGTCTGGTCGGTGACGACCGCGTCTTCGGGCACGAGCAGCCCCTGGTACGCCCCCGAGCCGAGCAGGCGCATGTGGCCGAACATGCCGGGCGTCAGGATGCCGTCGGGGTTACGAACGATCGCGCGGCCGCGGATCGTCCCCGACCCCAGGTCGATCGCGTTGTCGACGAAATCCATCCGGCCATGCCAGCGGAACGCCGTCTCGTCGGCGAGCCGGATGTCGACCGGGTTCGCCGCGAGGCGCGACGACGGCCGCGTGCCCGCGCGGTTGGCGCGCTGGTATTTGAGGTAGACCGCCTCCGAGCCGGTGAAGACAAAGTGGATCGGATTGAGCGACACGATCGACGTCAGCACCGTCGTTCCGCTGGTGACGTAGTTGCCGACGCTGACCTTGCGGTCCGACGCGCGGCCCGTCGCCGGCGCGGTCACATGGGTGAACTCGACGTCCAAGGCCTTGGCGCGAGTGTTGGCCCGCGCCGACCCGACCTGCGCGACCGCTTGGCGCAGCGTCGCCTGGGCGTTGTCGAACTCCTCCTGGCTGACCGCCTTGAGGTCGAGGAGCTGCTTCTCGCGGGCGAACGCCGTCTGCGCGACGGCGGCGGCGGCGACGTAGCGCGCCTCGTCGGCCTTCGCCTGCTCGAGCACCGCCTGGAACGGCCGCGGGTCGATCGTCATCAGAAGTTGGCCCTTCTTGACGAACTGACCATCGCGGAAGTTGAGCGACTGGAGATAGCCCGACACCCGCGGCCGGACATCGACGGCGTCGATCGCCTCGAACCGGCCGGTATAATCGTCCCAGTCGACGATCGGCTTGACGAGAGGGTGGGCAACGGTGACCGACGGCAGCGGCCCGCCCGGAGCTCCCGGCGGCGGCGGAGCCTGATCGTCCTTCTTGCCGCAGCTGGCGAGCGCCAGCACGGTGGCGGCGACGACGATCAGGCGCATCCGGCAGTCCCTCCAGTCCCACCGTCCAAGATAGGGCGCTGCGACCGTTATGAGTGCCACTTAATCGTTCGCTGCCACTTCGTCTACCGCACCGCAGCAATCACGCAGCAAAGTTAATCTTGCCTTGCCGGTGGCCGCCGCGCTCCCCATGGCGCGGCCGCCTCGATCTGGGCCGCCAGCCGCAACAGCAGACCCTCTTCGCCGTAGCGCCCGGTGACCATGATCCCGATCGGCAGACCGTCGGCGTCGTGCGCCAGCGGCAGCGACATCGCCGGCACCCCGGCCTGGTTGGCGACCGCCGTAAACGGGCTGTAGCCGGTGATGTTCGCGGTCCACGTCGCGATGTCGGGCGGCGACAGATCGATTTGTCCGAGCCCGATCACCGGCCGGGCGAACACCGGCGACAGGATCACGTCGTAGGTCGTCATGAAGCGCGCGAGCGCGATCGCCGCCGTCTGAAAGTTGGCATTGGCCTTGGCCAGCTCGACCGCGGTCGTCCGGTTGCCGATGTGGACCCACATCTGCGGCACCGGCTCGATGTCGTCGCCGGCATCGGTCCGGCCGAGCGCCTCGAGCCGCCGGGCGACGTCGTATGCCGTGCTCGCGCCGACCGTCGCCGTCATCGCGGTGGTCAGCGCCCAGGCGTCGAGTGTGGGGG
>CAXTQJ010000032.1:12366-17486 GCA_964246245.1 uncultured Sphingomonadaceae bacterium | reverse complement strand
GGCGGAACGTCGGGGGTCGAGTGGAGCCAGGCGACGAACGTCCTGCTCGCGCTGATCGTCAGTCCGCTGATCGGCTTCGGCGGGTCGTTCCTGCTGCTGAAGCTGATGAAGCGCGTCGTACCGAACCCGGCGCTCTACGAGGAGCCCAAGGCCGACGCGCCGCCGCCGACCGGCATCCGCGCCCTGCTGATCTTCACCTGCACCGCGGTCAGCTTCGCGCACGGCGGCAACGACGGGCAGAAGGGCATGGGGCTGATCATGCTCATCCTGATCGGCGTCGCGCCGACCGCCTACGCGCTCAACCGGACGATGCCCGACGGGTCGACGCCGAAATTCATCGAAGCGAGCGCGGCGGCGCGGACGGCGCTCGACCCCGCCGCGGGGACGACCGCAAAGCCCGATCCCGCAGCCGCGCTGAAGACGCTCGACCGGTCGATCAAGAACAAGAAGACCGACACGCCCGAAGTCTATGCCGCGTTGTCGGTCGTATCGACGAGCATCGACGCCGACCTCAAGCAGTTCGGCTCGATCAAGACGGTGCCGGCGGCGCAGACCAAGAACGTCCGTAACCAGATGTATCTCGTCTACGACACGCTGCGCCTCGTCACCAAGGACGACGACAAGGTCAAGAAGGCCTTTCCGAACGGCGGTGACAAGAAGCTGAAGGACTATCAGAAGCTGCTCGAGGACGGCACGCGCTTCATCCCGCGCTGGGTCAAGATCAGCGTGGCGCTGGCCCTCGGCCTCGGCACGATGATCGGATGGAAGCGGATCGTCGTCACCGTCGGCGAGAAGATCGGCAAGACGCACCTGACCTACGGCATGGGCGCGGCGGCGGAGCTGATGGCGGCGTCGACCATCCTCCTCGCCCAGTTCAAGGGGATGCCGGTGTCGACGACGCACATCCTGTCGTCGGGCGTCGCCGGCACGATGGTCGCCGACGGGGCCGGGTTGCAGGCGTCGACCGTGCGCAACATCGCGCTCGCGTGGGTGACGACCCTGCCCGCGGCGATGGCAATCGCCGGCCTGCTCTATTGGCTGTTTCTGACCGTCGTCCACGTGATGGTGATGCAATGACAGGCGCGGCCGGCGGTTGATGGAGGAACGCCGCCTCGCGTTCGTCCGCTAACAGCGGACTCGCGCGATGTCCGGCCGGCGGCCGCGGCGACCTTTCCGCCGCGTGCCGTCCGACGGCGCGGGTCCGTCGCTACGATGGGCATCGCGGCCTCGTCGGTCGGCCCACGGCCGGGTGTCCGCCGACCGTGATCGGGTGATGGCCATCCGCGAGACCGCCGCCGAACGTTCGCAGGCCCGCCGCGGCCCCGCCGCAGGATCGTTACGGTATCGTTATGGCAGCATCGACGGACCGTGGGCGCCTCCCGCCTGGGAAACCGACGTCGTGGGCGCTTACTTCGCTTACTTGTTCATCTTCGCGACCGCTCTCAGGCATCGATCGCCGCCGCCTCGACCTCGCGCGCGCTGGCCTGAATGAAGGCGAAGCGGTGCTCGGGGTGGCGCCCCATCAGCCGGTCGACCAGCCCGGCGACGTCGCTTCGCGCCTTGGGGTCGGTCGGCATCGTCACCCTTAGCAGGGTGCGCTTGACCGGATCCATCGTCGTCTCCTTGAGCTGGCTCGACGCCATCTCGCCCAAGCCCTTGAAGCGGCCGGTCTCGACCTTCCTGCCCTTGAACACCGTCCGCGCCAGCTCGACGCGGTGCGGCTCGTCGCGGGCATAGGCGACGGTGCCTCCGCTCGCGAGGCGGTAGAGCGGCGGCTGGGCGAGGTAGACGCGCCCCGCGCGGACGATCGCCGCCATCTCCTGGAAGAAGAAGGTCATCAGGAGCGTCGCGATGTGCGCCCCGTCGACGTCGGCGTCGGTCATGATGACGACCTTGTCGTAGCGGAGGAGGGCGGGGTCGCAGCGGTCGCGGGTGCCGCAGCCGAGCGCCTGGATCAGGTCGCCGATCTCGCTGTTGGCCGCCGCCTTGGCCGCGTTGGCGCTGGCGACGTTGAGGATCTTGCCGCGGATGGGGAGCACCGCCTGCGTCGCCCGGTCGCGCGCCTGCTTGGCCGAGCCGCCGGCCGAATCGCCCTCGACGATGAACACTTCGGTGCCGTCGGCCCCGGCGCGGGTGCAGTCGGTCAGCTTGCCGGGCAGGCGGACGCTGCGCTTGTTGGTCGCGGTCTTGCGCTTGTCGAGCGCCTCGGCGCGGCGGCGGAGGCGGTCGTCCATCCGCTCGATCAGGACGGCGAGCAGCGTTCGCGCCGCCGCCTCGTTGCCGGCGAGCCAGTGATCGAAATGGTCGCGGACCGCCGTCTCGACCAGCCGCGCCGCCTCGGGGCTGGTCAGCCGGTCCTTGGTCTGGCTCTGGAACTGGGGGTCGCGGATGAAGAGCGACAGCATCACCTCGCTACCCGTCGTTACGTCCTCGGGCAGCAGGTCGGCCCCGCGCTTGGCGCCGATCAGCGCGGCGAAGGACTTGACCCCCTTGCTCAGTGCGGCGCGCAAGCCCGCCTCGTGCGTGCCGCCGTCGGGCGTGGGGATGGTGTTGCAGTAGTAGCTTGCCGCGCCGTCGCCCCACGTCGGCCACGCCACCGCCCATTCGACCGCGCCGCGCCCTTCGGGCAGGGCGGCGCGGCCGGCAAACAGGTCGGGGAGGACGCGTTCGCGGTCGCCGAGCTGCTCGATCAGGTGATCGGCAAGGCCGCCGGGGAACTGGAAGGTCGCGGTCGCCGGCGTGTCGTCGCGGATCAGCTCTGGTGCGCACTTCCAGCGCAGCTCGACGCCGCGGAACAGGTACGCCTTCGACCGCGCCAGCCGATAGAGCCGCGCCGGCCTGAAGGCGGCGTCGGCTCCGAAGATGTCGGGGTCGGGGACGAAGGCGACCGTCGTTCCGCGCCGCCCGCTGACCGCGCCGACGTCGGTCAGCGGCGAGGTCGGGACACCGCGCGAGAAGGTCTGGCGGTAGAGCATTTTCCCGCGCGCGACCTCCACGCTCAGCTCGCTCGACAAGGCGTTGACGACCGACACGCCGACGCCGTGCAGTCCACCGCTGGTCGCATACGCCTTGCCGGCGAACTTGCCGCCCGAGTGGAGTGTGGTGAGAATGACCTCCAGCGCCGAGCGGCGAGGAAACTTCGGGTGGTCGTCGACCGGAATGCCGCGGCCGTTGTCGGCGACCGTGAGGCGATTGCCGATGTCGAGCCCCACCTCGATCCGCGTCGCGTGGCCGGCGACCGCCTCGTCCATCGCGTTGTCGAGCACCTCGGCGGCGAGGTGGTGGAGGGCGCGCTCGTCGACCCCGCCGATATACATGCCGGGGCGGCGGCGAACGGGTTCGAGCCCTTCGAGCACCTCGATGTCGCGCGCGTCATAGTCGCCCGAGGTGGTCGTCGCGGAAAACAGGTCGGCCATCCGCCGGGTATAGAACGGAGGTGGAACAGGTCAACGCGGAAAAAAAAGTATGATCGAGGCAATTTTTCGCTTGTCAAAGCTCATGCTGCAGTGCACAACAGACTTGCCGAAAGGCGATCCTCCCCAAGGATATTACTTGAAGGCCGGTGGTTCGCCACCGGCCTTTTTTTATGCCCGCATTACGCTGCGGAGCAAGTTTGCTGCTGCTGGCACGCTTGTTGCAATGCACAACGTCGAGGCGCGATGGTGCCGCGCTGCAGCAGGGGACTGACCATGACCAGACTTGCCACTGTCGGAATCGCCGCCTTCGCCGTCGCTGCGATAGCGCAGCCGACACTTGCCCAGGACGCCACCGACGTCGCTAAGCCGACGGCGGAGAGTGCGCCTGCCGCGCCGACGCCGCCTGCGTTGCTGCCCGCTCTCGCCGGACCGCTCGCGTACGCCGCGACGCCGCTCAGCGTCGACGCCGGTCCACTCGGCAAGATCTACGTCAACGGCGTGCTGAGCGGGATTGGCCGCTTCCAGGATCACGTCGTTCCGGGCGATCACAGCTCGTTCGGCGATATCAGCAACGGACAGGTCATCTTCCAGAAGGTCGACGGCATCATCCAGTTCTTCGCCCAGGCCGGCATCTATTCGCTGCCGTCGCTCGGGGTTCCATACCTGCGCGCGTCGCGGACCAACGAGGCGACATTCGGTCCGCTGCCGCAGGCGTTCATCAAGATCGCGCCAACGTCCGCCTTCTCGGTCGAGGTCGGCAAGCTGCCGACGCTGATCGGGGCCGAATACACCTTCACTTTCGAGAACATGAACATCGACCGTGGGCTGCTGTGGAACTTTGAGCCGGCGGTGTCGAAGGGGGTCCAGGCAAATTATACCCACGGCCCGCTCGCCTTCTCGCTCGCGCTGACCGACGGCTATTATTCGTCGAAGTACAGCACGGTGTCCGGCTCGGTCGCGTGGACGATCGACCCGGCCGACGTCCTCGCCTTCGCCGCGAGCGGCAACACCTCGACCAAGACCAAGTCGACCTTCGTCACCAGCCCGGTTCTCAACAACCAGCAGATCTACAACGTCATCTTCACGCACACCAAGGGCAAGTGGCAGTTCCAGCCCTACGTCCAGTACACCCACGTCGACGCGCTGCCGTTCCTCGGCACGACGTCGACCGACACGATCGGCGGGGCGCTCCTCGCGCGCTACACCGTCACTCCCGAGATCAGCATCGCTGGCCGCGCCGAGTATGTCAGCTCGTCGGGCCGGCGCGATGGACCACAGGCGAACTACCTGTTCGGGCCGGGCAGCGACGCCTTTTCGCTGACGCTGACGCCGACCTATCAGTACAAGATCTTCTTTGCCCGCGCCGAACTCTCGTACGTCAAGGCGAGCAACACGACGGCCGGGTTTGGCTTCGGCAGCCTCGGCAACGACCGGTCCCAGACGCGCGGTATCTTCGAGGCCGGCGTCCTGTTCTGATCGGCGCACCGGCGCGGCTGCTTGCTTTTTGAGCCGCCGCCGCGCAGGTGCCCGATAATTATGCAGCGGCGCGTCGAGACCAAGACCGTCTGGTC
Source organism: uncultured Sphingomonadaceae bacterium (assembly GCA_964246245.1). Taxonomy (GTDB): domain Bacteria; phylum Pseudomonadota; class Alphaproteobacteria; order Sphingomonadales; family Sphingomonadaceae; genus Polymorphobacter_B. The sequence continues at coordinate 12,499 of CAXTQJ010000032.1, read as the reverse complement.
GTGCAGATTGTTGCGCCGCGGCAACAACGGCGCGGCCATCGCGGGGCTGGCCGCGGCGCCCCCCGCGCTATAGGCGCCGATCGCTGGGTCGGGCCCGGTGCGCAGCGATTACCGTTTTAGCGGCATTTGGCTC